>JANMAO010000187.1:0-168955 GCA_031359875.1 Lysobacter sp. | reverse complement strand
GACATCTCCATCGAGAACACCACCACCGCCTTCTTGCTGCGCAGCGCGGCGGTCTCGGCGATGTTCAGCGCGAACGCGGTCTTGCCCATCGAGGGGCGCGCCGCCACGATGATCAGATCCGACGGCTGCAGGCCGGAGGTGAGGTTGTCCAGATCGGTGAAGCCGGTGGTGACGCCGGTGAGCTGACCGCGGTTCTCGTAGCGCTCGGTGAGCAGGCGGAAGGCGTCCTTCACCGCCTCGCGCATCGAGACGGAATCCTTCTTGCCGCGGGCGCCCGACTCGGCAATGTGGAACACGCGCTGCTCGGCGTTTTCCAGCACCTCCTGCACGCTCTTGCCTTCGGGCCGGTAGCCGTCCTCGGTGATCGAGGTGCCGGCGTCGATCAGCTGGCGCAGCACGGATTTCTCGCGCACGATCTCGGCGTATGCGGCGATATTGGCGGCGCTCGGCGTGCTGTTGGCCAGCTCAATCAGATAGCTCGCGCCCCCGACCATCTCGGCCAGCCCGTTGCTCTCGAACCAGTCGCCCAGGGTCACCGCATCGCACGGCATGCCCTTGTTGGCCAGCTCGTTGATGGCGCGCCAGATCAGCCGGTGATCCTTGCGGTAGAAGTCCAGCTCGGCCAGCTTGTCGGCCACCTTGTCCAGCGCATCGGGCGCCAGCATCAGGCCGCCGAGCACCGCCTGCTCGGCGTCGATCGAATGCGGTGGAACGCGCAGCGCCTCTATCGCCGGGGAGAAGTGTTTGCGTTCGGGCATGGGAGTCATGGGGTCACCTCGAATGAGACGTGGTTTGTTCTTTGGCTATTTTCAAAACCAACCAACTCGCGCGCGTGGTTTTGGTTTTAGAAGTAAAGCTCGAGCAAAAGCGAGAGCTTGGTTTAGTGCACGGTTTTTTGGGCGTCACCCGCTTGATCGGGCGACGCTGCAATAACCCCGCGCAGTACCGCCCCACTCCACTCATCAACCACATATTGGTACGGTCGGCGCCACGCGCCTTTCAAAACGAGAGAGATACCGGCCCGAACTCCTGCCGCCGGCCCAGCATCCTTGCCAAGGCCACCTTTCTCCACCTGGAAGGCGATTTCGTCAGCCAGGGCCACAGCAGCGGCCTTGGATCCCGCCTTGATTCGCAGCTTAGGAAGCGCCTCCCAGAGCGCCAGCGCGACGGGGCGGCTAACTGTGGCGCGTGGGCAAGTAACGCGCGGTGTGCAGTTGCGCTTTGGTGGCTGACCCGCGTCAGGGGCGACCAGTCGAAGGTAGTGTTCTGTCTCGGCCTTGGTGAGACACCAAGCGTCGTTGACCACAAGATCCTTCACTGAGCGCGCGGAAGCCGCTTGCTCGCGGCATTCCCGCGGAACTTTGCGCACCATCGAGGCATAAACGATCGGGTCGAACTTGAAGGCTTCGGCCACAGTGGGGGGCTCATCACCCTGCCCTGCTTCATCGATCCTTTCGGGGCTGTCCGCCGGCTGGACGGGAACGCCGTGTGCGGCTTGCTCTGGCTCCAGAGGCGCCTCGTCCGCGGGCGTGGGCTCCTGTGCATCAGCCTGCAGCGGCGTGGCCAGCTCGTCAGGAATCTTCCCGTCGATCAATTCCTCCATAATGCCAATGAGACGCGTTCGCGTAGGGGCTCCGCGATGTTTCACTGCGACGCGCTTGAGGAAGCCGGCGCTTTCAAGGGCGCCGTAGGCCGTCCCCACGGTGTTGCGGCCAATGCCGAGACGCATGGCCATCCAGTCGGTGGTTACGGATTCAGAGGCACGGCCTTGACGCAGCAATCGCGCCAGGGTGTCTAACATCACGCGATACCCCCCTTGGGTTAGATCAGCTTCAACGAGGGCCTCTAGGAATTTGATCAGCTGCGCCCGCTCGTGGATGCGATGGTGGGTACGCGCGACGGATTTTCGGGTGGATGACGGGAACAGTTGTTGCGCAGCGGCCGACAGGGCTTGATTGGGTTGCATAGGATGACCTCCTGAGATCAAGGCAAAAAAAACCCTTGACGGCTCAAGACGGTCGAATTAAGGTGGCGTCGTTCGTGCGCGCACCTTGTATCTTTCGTCCTGGTTGCCGTCATACAGAAAGCTCACCGTTAGCGCGGTGGGCTTTTTGCTTTTCTGGGTGACCAGTTAGTGATGGGTTTGGCTACGTCACGGCGACCTCCTTAATCGAGGCGAAGGTGACCCGATCCGGGTCAGTGTTTCGGGGCAGGGCGCGTGACCCGATCCGGGTCAAGGCCAAGGCGTCTGACCCGATCCGGGTCAAGGCCGAACGCGACGGGCCGACTGCGGTCGCATCTTCAAGATTCGGGCGACCGAACCACAAGGCAGGCCCTGCTCGGAACACATACCCAACGGCAGTCTGGTCGCGAGTCCGCTCGCCTTCCAGTTGCCGCAATCGAGCGCCCCCCAACAACAGAAGGGGGACGGCCCGACAGGTCCGGATTTGGAAATCGGAGCCGGCTTGCACCACTGGGATCAGTTGGCCCCGATTCGCCATACCCCAGAACGCCGAAGGCCCGGATTTCTCCGGGCCTTCATGAGGTGCTGTGCGGTGGATGGCGAGGGACTTCACTCAGCCTCCGGTTCGTGCTCTTTGTGGTACGCCTCGATCACGACCTTGAGCTGTTCGAGCAGGGCATCGGGCGCGCCTTTGTAAAGAACGATCGCCTTGCGATCGTGGATCATGCGTACTGAGGCAAGAACGCGATCCGAGCTCGCGACGATCGAATGCGTGGCGGCTGTTCTCGTGATGCGCTTAAAAACGTCCGTGGGGGCAAGACGTTCATCCGTACTTGCCGCGGCGGACTCCTGGGTAACCCGTTCAGGGTCGCGCTTGTAGGCATCGATAAGCGCGGATACCCAATGTGGGCGGATAGTACGAGGGTCGGCGAAGGCACTGATCACTACGTCTGGAAGGTCGCCGAATGCGATAAGGCGCTGCAACCCAGTATTTGGCTCGTTGAGAGCCTGGCTCATAGCGCGAATTGACGAAAATTTTCCATCGTGCAAAAGGCGGGCGTAGTGCCGGCCGCGCTCGAAATCCGACAGATCCAAGCGGCCCTTGTTTTCGATAGCCATGCTGATCAAGAGCTCTTGGTCAGTAAGCTCTCGAACGAAAGTGAAATAGGGCAGGTTGGAGCGAAGGCATGCACGATGACGGCGATGCCCAGCAGCGAGCTCGTAATCGAACTTAGGATCGTCCGAAATGGGCCGCACGGTACCGGGTTCACGGTTTCCGCCGGTCGCCTCGATTTCTTCAACAAACGCGTCGAACTCGGCACCAGTAAAGGAGCAGGGATGACGGTCAGCGTAAGCACTCGGCCTCACGCGTTTGGGATCAACCTTGATTGCAACCGCCCCGCCTTCGAGCTTCGATCTCAGCGACTCGACAAGAGCAGTCTGCTCGGTCGCGGTGCGTTCGGCCTCAGCCAGCCGACTATCGAGCGACGCATTGGATTCGGACAAAGCCTTACCCACAAAACCTGCGCGCGGCGGGTGGAATGCGGCAGGTTCGTGTGATGCTTCTTTCAGTCGGCTCTCGGCCGCGCCAATAGAAGCCAGGAACTCGAGCCCTTTTCGTGGTCCAGCCATATCAGCGCTCCTCCGCTGCAAAGCCAGCCTGCCAAGAGGCACGAATAGCCGACAGGAGGCGAGTACAGACGTCCGCGTAGGCAAGGCGAGCCATACGCAGGCCGCGGCTGTCGACGTCATTGGAGGTGGCTTCCCAAACCGACATTTGCCGAGCAAGGGCGTTGGGTATGGCAGAAGAGTCAGGGATAGAGACATCGCACCGGAAGCGACCGAAAGCTTCCTTCGAGAGCGCCTGAATGATCTCCGCGGACTGGCTTTTGGCCTTCACGCGATTGTGGAGGAACATCACGGGCGACCAGGCTCGTTCAGGGGTTCCGGCACGATCCGCCAGGCTCTGAAGGCCGGAACCCGCCATCGCGCAAAACGCGGCAGTGGCCTTGAAGTCCGGGCTCGCCGGCGGGACAGGGATGACCATGCCATCGGACGCCCACATGGTAGCGAGCGCCGCGAATGAGAATGCGGGCGCACCATCGATAAAGATGATGTCGTAGTTGTCTTCGATCGTGGATATGGCGTTGTTGACGCAGTTGTAGAACTGCTGCGCCGCAGGAATCTTGTTCATGAACGCGGCAGTGATATCGAAGTCCGCCCCAATCATGTCAAGGTTGGCCGGGATGAGATCCAGGCCACTGATGTGTGTCGCCAAGGGCGAGAGGGTCACGGTATCGAACAGTTCTTGCGACGACACACTCTTGAGCGCAGGAAGCAGGGTGTGTTCCGCCGGGACATCTTCTGGTGAATAGCCGAACATGGTCGAGAGCGACCCTTGTGGATCGGCATCGATCGCCAAAACACGCCAGCCCGCCAGCGCGAAGTAAGTCGCAAGATTGAGCGCCGAACTGCTCTTGGTGCTTCCGCCTTTGAAATTGAAGCAACCAAGGCGCATGGCACGCGATCCAGCGGGTCGCCGCGGCAGCACCTTATGATCACCCATCATGCGATGCATTTCGGCGAGCGTCAGTGGCAGCTGCGGGAGCGCCGATGAAGAGTGGTGGCTGCCCGTGTACGACGACAGCGAATTCTTGTTGTCGCGGCGCCACTCGCGCACCTGGCGGTCGCTCAGTCCGGAGATTTCCATGATCTCCGCAGTACGAAACGAGCGGAAAACGCGACTTGCGCCGGTGCCGGCAGCCTCTGCAAAGGCGGCCGTCTTGAGATTGATCACGTCAGCGATTTCACTCATGCCCTCGGCAGTGAGTGACGGCGCGAGGGTCTCCATCGCGGTCGCGCTTTGCAACTTGGTGGCAGGTGTATTCATTGGACTCCATGGCGAGGGAAGGTTCGCCACGTTATACCCCCATAAAACGCCAGATGCAACGATATTTCGCGCCGTCGCCAAATATCGCGGCAAGCGCTAAGTTTGGCAACGACTGCGGAATAACGCGCCAGAACGAAAATAGCAGACACACCGCAACCGGGCAGAAAAAACAACGCCGGCGCGATCTTCCGTCATCTTACGAAGAAACGCAACAGAGGCGCCGATCGGTCTCAGGCACAGGCAGGGAACCCGGCGACCCCAACCGGCAGGTCTGGCGGCCCGAGATTCTCGAAGCGGGTGTGAGCCCCATGGAAAGCGAGCTTGATGGTGCCGCAAGGCCCCATGCGCTGCTTGGCCACGATGACTTCTGCGTGGCCGGCGTCAGGGCTTTCCTTGTTGTAGTACTCGTCGCGGTAGATGAACATGATGACGTCGGCGTCCTGCTCGATCGCGCCTGCGTATTCCGATCAAACCCGCCACTGGAAATGCTCTCAAACCGGCCAACCATAACGATCTGAAACCGGCCACCCGGAATACTCTCAAACCGGCCACCCGAGACGGCCTGAAAAACGCCGCCAAGATGAGGCAGGAGCATCCCTATAGGGCACTTATTGGCTACAAGGGTGCTTGTGCATCCCTGTAGACAGGCATACTATATGGATCAATATGCATCCCTGTGGCTGCTTTTGACTCTTTAGAGGCTCTTTTGTGTCCCCATCCAACATCAATAGAACAACAGATGAATGGCTGGTAGAGGTCGGTGCGCGCCTGCGCGCTGCGCGAATCCGGGCATCCTTGGAACAGACGGATGTGGCTATGGCAGCGAACCTGAGCACCAGCGCAATCAAAAACTTGGAGGGCGGCAAGGGATCGACCCTGACTACGCTTCTTCGTGTGCTGCGCGCGCTGGATCTGCAGGATGTGCTCGAAGGCTTGCCGCCCGCGGAGCTGATTAGTCCGTTGCAGGTACTTCGGGCGCGTCGTAAAGCTGTCCTCCCTTCGCGTGTGGTCAAAGCCACCAGGAAAAACGTCTGATGGCCGCGGGATACCAGCCTGTCGAGGCCATTGAAGTTGTCGCCTGGGGCAAACGTGTGGGCGCTCTCGCGCCTGATCCTAAGCAAGGGGTCTACGTGTTTGAGTACGCTCCGGCGTGGATCGCCACCGGCGTGCAGCTTGCGCCGCTGTTCATGCCACTGCGACCAGGCTCTTTCAGCTTCCCTGCACTCCCAGTGTCTACCTATCGCGGATTGCCGGCGATGATCGCCGATGGCCTGCCCGATTCGTTCGGCAACGCTCTCATTGATTCATTCTTGGCCGACAAAGGCGTCTCCAAGGATTCCATCACGGCGCTCGATCGCCTGGCCTATCTGGGCAAGCGGGCACTGGGTGCGCTGGAATTCAAGCCAGCGCGTGGCCCTCGGGGGCAAGCGGTCACCGCGCTGGACATGAGTGCGCTAGTTCTTGCTGCGCGCGAGGCAGTCAGCGGCCGGTTTGATGGCGATCGCGAAACGGCGGCGGCGATCAAGAACCTCATCCAGGTGGGCACGTCGGCCGGCGGACAGCGCGCCAAGGCGGTGATCGCGTGGAATCCCGCCACCAACGAAATCCGCTCGGGTCACGTCGACGCGGGCTCTGGCTTCTCGCAATGGCTGGTCAAGCTCGATGGCGTCAAACCGATGGCAAAGGGCGGCGCCGAGGAACCCTTGGGCGAAGGCATGGGCTATGGCCGGATCGAATACGCCTACTACCTCATGGCTGTGGCCGCGGGGATCATCATGTCCGAATCGCAACTGCTCGAGGAGGGCGGGCGCGCGCACTTCATTACGCGCCGCTTTGACCGGGACGGGCCGATTCGTCATCACGTGCAAACCCTGTGTGCCATGGCTCATCTGGACTACATGCAAAAAGCCACTCACGACTACGCCCAGCTGTTCGATACCGCGGACAAATTGAAGATTGCCGATGGTGCGGCAGCCGAGGTATTCCGGCGCATGGTCTTCAACGTGCTGGCCAGAAATTGCGATGACCACACCAAGAATCATGGCTTCCTGCTGCGCGAGGGCGGCCAGTGGGAGCTTGCCCCAGCCTATGACATCACCCATTCGTACAGCCCTGACAGCGAGTGGGTCAGTCAACACCTAATGAGCGTCAACGGCAAGTTCTCCAACATCCAACGATCAGACCTGATGCTTGTGGGCGACCGCTGGGGAGTACCTGGTATCAGGGAGATTCTCGAGGCAGTCGAGCAGGCCGTGGCGCAGTGGCCGAAACACGCCGCATCAGCTGGTGTACCCATGGGCACGATCAACCGCATCGCCAAGGACCACCTCGTGCTGAGGTGATTCTTTTGGGTATTTCTTTGGCTCTGTTGGCCGTGAGTATTGACGGTCTCAGCCAGTGAGCAACGCAGCGCGCAGATTAGCTTTCAGCCCGAAGGAGTCGGGCAGGAGGGGAGGTCTCATGCCCTGGCAATGTGGTCATCGGCGAACCTGTCTCATCTTGGCGGCGTTTTTCAGGCCGTCTCGGGTGGCCGGTTTGAGAGCATTCCGGGTGGCCGGTTTCAGATCGTTATGGGTGGCCGGTTTGAGAGCATTTCCGGTGGCCGGTTTCGACTGGAATATGCAGCGCCGGACTCGCGCAGGTCGGACATCATCGGGCGCTTGTCGGCACGCTGTTCCAGCGAGCGGTTCAGCTGCGACAGGGCGATCACCGGCACGTTCAACTCCTTGGCAAGCGCCTTGAGCGATCGCGAGATCTCGGCAATTTCAGCTGTGCGATTTTCCGTGCGACCGCCTGATCTCATCAGCTGCAGGTAGTCGATGATGATCAGACCCAGCCCATGCTCCCGTTTCTGACGCCGCGCTTTGGCGCGAATCTCCATCGGGGAGAGGGCAGGGGCGTCATCAATGAAAAGCGGTGCCTGTGCCATAACGCCGATGGCTGCGGAAAGCGCCGGCCACTGGTGTTCGTCGAGATTGGCGGACTGCAGCTGCATGCCGTCGATGCGCGCCTGGGCAGATACCAAGCGAATGCCGAGTTGCAAGTTGGACATCTCCATCGAGAAGACGGTCACAGGCACATGCAGATTGCAGGCGACATGCTGCCCAATGTTCAGCGCCAGCGCCGTCTTTCCCATGGATGGACGCGCCGCAATAACGATCAAGTCGCCGTTCTGTAGACCCGAGAGCGTGGCATCCAGCTCTGGAAAACCAGTTCCGATGCCGACAAGAGGACTTTTTTTGCTCGTAACGCCGATGGATCGTCGTGAAGAGTTGCTTCATTGTCGCGTGCATATCGAGCAGGGAGCTCTGCTTCGTCCGGGAATCCGTGACGGAGAGGAGCCGCTGCTCAGCGCGAGCCATCACAACCTGGGTCGATTCATCCGAGGCGTAGGCGTCCCGGACCGACTCAGTGCTTGCGTCGATCAGCGATCGCAGCATCGACTTCTGTCGAACAATCTCAGCGTAGGCCTCAATGTTCGCGGCTGACCCCAAATAATTGGCGAGATCGACCAGGTAGTCGACGTTAAAATCCGGACGTTGTTGCCGCAAATGCACGCCCACGGTGATCACGTCGCAGGACTGGTTCATGCGGGTCATGGTCTCAATAGCAAGCATGACTTGGCGATGGTCGGCACGATAGAAGTCCTGCGCGGACACCAGCTCGGCGATCTTGTCCCATGCGGACGGCGACTGCAGCAGCGTGCCAATGATCGCCTGCTCAGCATCAATGGCTTGCGGCGGAACAGTGGCCTGCATTAACGACGTTCGGCTGTTCATTGACCCTCGCTGAAAAATGACGGCGGATCACCGCGCAAAGCAGCCAAGCCATCAAGTACCGCGGTGCCGCGATCACCGTGCCGGTCAAGCGCCGCCAACACGACGCGCTCCGCCCGGCCAAAGGGCACGCCCTTGCGCGCCGCAGCCATCCGGATGGCCCGGCGAGCCCCGAATTCGTGCAATCGGTACGGATGTGTCGTGCAAGGGACTCGCATGGGCGTAGATTCCTACTAAGCGCAACGGAAAGCAAACAAGGATACCTGAACGCCAGTGATCGGGTAGGGATCTGAATGCTCCAGTCCTCGTATCCGCTCCTGTTCGTCAGGCCGGCGGTCTGCCGTCAATGCGGCGCGGAGCTCTACCAGTCCACGACCAAGCCCGAATCACCACATCGACAACTCCAGACCAGACCGCCCTTGGTCAGGCAGTAATTCGTTCCGGACTGCCCGCAAAGGCTTGCTATGCTGGTTTGTACCGCGAACCGCTACGCACAAATGGAGACTGACGCATGTCTACTTGGGAAGAGATCTTGCTGGCGGCCGCAGCGGCCGCTCTATCCGCCCTCCTTGCTGGTTGGCTCACGCGTCGCGCCTTGGCCAGCAAGGTCGAGACTGGCGCCCGGGTTGCAGTAGAGGAAATCCAGGGACTTCAGGAACAGATACGCACGCTCGTGCCGAAGGTCTCAATGCTGGAAGAACGCGAGCGAAACATGGGCGCTCAGCTGCTGGCGTTTGACCTCGAACGCACGTCACTGAACAGCGCCATCGAGGGGCTGCGCAAAGAGAGAGAGGCGGCGCGCATCGCGGAGACCAGTGCCCAGCAAAACGTCAGATCGAGCAAGGAACAGATTGATGAACTCAATCGCCGGCTTGGCGACATGAAGAAAGAACAGGAGCAGGCGCAGCTGGATCTGCGGGCACAGTCCGGCGCCTTGGTGGGGATGACGGCCGAGCGTGATGCAGCCTTGGAGCTGGTCAGGCAGACAAAAGCGTTCGTAGATGCCGCGAAGGAGTCCATGCGGACCGCGTTCATCGAGGAAGCCAGCTCGGTGTTCGACCAAAAGTCCGCCGTGCTGGATCAACGGATCAAGGCAGCGGGCGAGCACTCCAAGACCCTTCTCGCCGACACTCTCAAACCGTTTTCCGACAACATCGACAAATTCAAAGAACGCATGGAGGAACTGGGCAAGACCCAGACGCAGGAGAGTTCAACACTGCGCGGCTCGATCGAGCAACTTCAGACGCTCAACCAGCACATGGCTGAGGCGACCGGGGATCTGACCCGCGCACTGAAGGGCAATGCCAAGGTCCGGGGTGACTGGGGCGAGATGATTCTGGACGGCGTATTGACGACCTGCGGGTTCATCGAGGGCGTGAACTACCAACGCCAGGAATCGAGCAAGGACGAGGAGACCGGCAAGCAGCTGCGACCGGACGTGATCTTCGACCTGCCGGACGGCCGCAGGGTGGTGATCGACTCAAAGGTCAACCTGGTTGCCTGGGCGGATGCCGCGGCGGCCGAATCCGTCGAGGAACGACAGATGGCGCTCACCAAGCATGCCGCGGCGCTGCGCACGCATGTGAAGGATCTGCACGGCAAGAATTACCCGAAGGTGGTGGGTGATGATGCCTTGGAGCTGACGGTGCTGTTCGTGCCAATCGAAGGCGCGCTAGCGGAAGCGATGGCGACCGACCCCTCCCTTCAGACTGACGCGATGAGGAACAACATCGCCTTTGCCTCCCCGAACACGCTCATGGCTCTGCTGAAGGTGGTCGAGCGCATGTGGGTGCGGGATAAGTTCCAGACTCAGGTTGAGGCCGTCAGAAAGGTTGCCAGCAACCTGATGGATTCACTGACCGCCTTCCTGACTGAGTTCAATGCCATCGAGGACAAGCTGGGCGGCGTAACGAAAGCCTACGGGCAGGCCAAGCGCCGCCTGTACGAATCCAATCAGTCTGTCGTGGCGCGAGGTAGGAAACTGGTGGATACCGGTGCCCGCGGGAATAAGGCGCTGCACAAGGACTTGATGCCTGACCAGGACTCGCTCGAGGAGCCATCCTTTCCGGCGCTGGTGGCGATCGAGGGGCCGGCGGAGTAATGGTGGTCCGACCCGGTGCATCTTGCCTGGGCCTGGTGGATCGAGCATTTGCACATCCAAGCAGGTGCGCCCTGCCGGGCGCACAAAAAAAACGGCCAGGCGAAGTTCGCCTGACCGTTTTTGATTCTCGCTAGACCGCTTCCATCCTGATCGATTTTCTCAGGAGATTGATGACCAGTTTCTTGGCCGTCGGTTTACGCGCGATCGCCGCACGAAACATGTCGACCGGAAGTGCTTCGCTAAAGTCATCGCCGCCGCACTTTTCGTGACACGTGTCGTACCAGTCTGCATCCATGTCCGGATCGCAGCCCAACGCGTAGGCCACTACGTGAGAATCGCTGCCTGGCGACTTTTCGAGGCCAGGATCGCCCGCGGACATGAGATAGCAGCCCTGGTCTTTGACCAGGAAGAGTTGGGGCGGAATCTTGCTCATGTCCATGCCTTCGTGAGGCATGAATCCATAGTCACCAGGCGTTGCGCCCGGTTTCCAGAACTCCTTCTCACAGGTCTGCCCCAACGAGGGGCGATGCGCCGGCGCTGCCGCAGCGTGTTCAAGGATCGGGAGCAGTTCGGCGAGCGTGAAATACAGTTTTGCCATCGTTATGCCCCCTTGGTGGTAGTGGATGTCGTGCGCCAGATGCCCTCACGCGAGGTGCTGCTGGCAGGCGAGGTTTGGTTGATGTCGCGGCCGTCGCGGGCCACCAGCCAGGCAATGGAATCGGTGCGGCGGTGGAAGTAGTCCAGTTGCTCACCCGTTCGGTGGTGGCGACCTGAGTAGAACGGGCGCGTAGGCGCGTCCATCAGTGGGCGCCTGCGGCCTGCAGGCCGGCGGTGGCGTAGTGGTTCGCTGCGCCAAGCATCAGCGCCGCGCGTTGGTGCGGTGCGACGGAGCCACGTTGCTCGTTCTGCGCGAGCTGGTAGCGCAGGGCCATCAGTGCGTGCATGGCTTCGGCGCTCGCCTGGTTCTGGCCGAGGTTTCGGGTCAGTTTCACGGTGCATCTCCTTGGGTGCGTGCTGGCGGAATGCCGGCGATCTGCTTCACAGGTAGTTGTCCAGACCAAGGGTGGGAGGATTCCGGTGCGAGAAAGCCGCCGTTCTGCTGCCGACCACGAAACCCCTGGCAGCCAAAGACACCGCGCAGGGCTGTGTGATTACGCGTCGGCTTCGATTAGGCGGCCGTCAGGCAGGTGCGCCCTGCCGGGCGCACCAAAAAAAACCGCCACACCCCAAAAGGGCGCGGCGGTTGGGGTGACTGACTAGGCGAACTCGGGCGAGATCGACGTCAGAAGCGCGTTGGCGAAAGCCGTCGCGAAGGATGCCGGCTTGGCCTCACAGGAGATACCGTGCAAACCATGGGGAACTGCGTGGTTGATGCAGACGAAGCACATCTCGGCACCGTACTTTCGCAGTTCATCGAGCAGGGCAGGATGTTTGCTGGCATTGATATCGCCGTCAGAAACCGTCAGCAATACCTTGCGCTCTTTGCGGCTATTGGCTAGCAAGGGAATGAGCGGGAGTGCCGATCGTGCCCAGTTCGTCCCACCATTGACCCGGTAGGCAAACGACACTTTCGCGCCGTGTTCGGGCGTCCAGTGTTTGTCGCCGGTGTGCGCCAGGATCGAGTTGCCGTGGAAGAAGGCCATGTTGAATCGAACGTCGGGCGCGAAATGCCCTAGCGTTGAGCCGCTTGCGAACACCAGCTGCCGCAAAAACGCTTCGCCCAGATCGTCCATGCTGCTGGAACAGTCGAACAGCACCACCAGCTCGGTACTCAGTCCGCGACCAGGCTTGCCGTCCACCAGGAACGGTCGCTGCTCGAATCCTGCGGCGGTACGTGCCAGACGCCCGGTATCCAATCGACCCGAATCATCCTCCACGTCATCCTCATCGTCCGTGATTGAACGCAGTGCAGTTTCGAGATTGCTCCTCATCTTCTGGATGATCCCTTTTACCTCGCTGCCCATGGGGAGGGCCGGAAAGGTTGGGACTTGATCACGGATGTCAGTCGGATTAACGGTGAGACCCGGCTCCGGCGTGACATTGTTGGCGAACGCCTTCTTGGCAGCCGTCTCGATCGCCACGTCGAAATGCAACGTAGGGTCGAAAGCAAGGGCATCCGGACTGGATCCCCGGCCGCGGCCGGTGCTCTGGCCCTGCTGTTGCTCGCCGGTGCCGGTGCCTTGGCCCTGCTGCGGATCGCCGGCCTGCTGGCCGGTGCTCTGGCCCTGCTGTTGCTCGCCGGTGCCGGTGCCTTGGCCCTGCTGCGGATCGCCGGCCTGCTGGCCGGTGCTCTGGCCCTGCTGTTGCTCGCCGGTGCCGGCGCCTTGGCCCTGCTGCGGATCGCCGGCCTGCTGGCCGGTGCTCTGGCCCTGCTGTTGCTCGCCGGTGCCGGCGCCTTGGCCCTGCTGCGGATCGCCGGCCTGCTGTTGTGGGGATTGAGGCTTGATGGCCTGCCGCAGAAGATCCACGATGTCATCAGCAGCTTTGACGACAGGCCCCGTTGTCGAGCTCAAGCAAGCCGCCTGAGCAATCGCCTCGATGCGGGTGAAGAGGTCGACACCCAGCCAGTCCTTTGCTTTGGCAATCAGTCTGTCCGTGACGTCCGCGGGCAGTGGTTGTCTCAGCACTTTCGTGCGGAATCGGCGCAGTAGCCCGATCAGGAGAGCTTCCTCCGGCCTGCAATCATCCTCTGGAGTGAAGAATGCCATCTCACTGTCCAGTGCAAGCACCATCTCGCGCAGCGAGATACGTGCCCCTGGATAGAGATCGGGCGCAAGCCGCTCGATGCGGATGTCTTCGAGAGCATTGGCGAGATCGCGGCCGTATGGCGTTTTTGCATCTAACGAGAAATCGGTGTGATAGCCGTGGCCGAGAGCCTCGTGAGCGATCGCACCGCGAGTGACTGTCTCTACGAGGTCCGCTTTCCCCTCGAGTGCCTTCAAGACGGTTTTGGCCATCAAGATGACCATCTCGCCGTTGTCCAGCCTCGTGATCATGAAGGTCTCCACTGAATCGGAGAAAACGACCCTCACCCCCAGATTGCCCGCGACGATGCGGGCGATGGTTTGCAGATACATGGTGGTACTCCTGGTGAAAGTGGGTGTGGTTCGACGGAAGTTGTTCTGGGGAGCCATAAGAAAAACCCCCGACCAGATACTGGCCGAGGGTTTTGGAGGGGAGACAGCCCGTTTAGGCTGATTCGTTGATCCACTTGCTCCACAGCTCGAGGATCACCTTAGTATCACTTTCGGGACAGCCGTTGAGGATGGTGTCGCTAAGCGCCTCCTCCAGCGGAATCTTGCTGATGCCCTTGTAGCCAACGGCTTCCAAAGCCCACACGCACAAGCCGCGGGTCGAGATGACTGTGCGCAGATCGCCTCCGCGACTTACAAAGTTCTTGCGGACGTCGCCGGCGAGCTTGACCATCGACTGAAGGATTGATTCGTCGAGGGCGTTCTTGGTAACTGCCTTTAGTAGTTTCAGCTCCTCTTCCGGCGGCATGTAGTCCAGACGAAACTTTTGGAATCGGTCGAGGAACGCGACCGACGAAACCCGCTCGCCGTTGTAGGCGCCCGACTCGTCGCCGAAGCCACCGCTGTTGCCGGTGGCGCAGAATCGGAAGCCCTCGTGGGCGCGCACGACCTCACCAGTGTCCGGGATCGTGATCGTGGCGTCCTGGTCGAGCACCTTGGCCAGTGCCATCTGCTCGCTGTGGTCGAGACGCGTGATCTCATCCGCCAGGAAGACCCCGCCGTAGCGCATGGCCTTGATGAGCGGGCCGTCTTGCCACTTCGTCTCGCCCTTTGAAAGCACGTAGCTGCCTACGAAATGCTGCATCCGCATGCGGCCGCTGCAGGCGATGGAGAACACGGGCCAGCCAAGGCGGGTAGCTACTTGCTCGATCAGCGAGCTTTTACCGGTGCCGGCGTCGCCGATGAACATGATGTTGCGCCGGGCCGGCGCTTTGAAAAAGAAGCGCATCAGCTTCTTCAGCAGGCCCGCGTCGAAAAAGTAAAACGGCATCAGGGTCGGATAAACCCCGTCCGGGAGCCCTGCGATCTTCTCGCGGACGGGCACGACGGCCGTGTCGGGCACATCGGTGAGACCGAACAACTCACGAATGGATTTCATTGCTTTCTCCTCAGCCCTTTGGCTGTGATGGGTTGATGCCTCGCAAAGAGGCGCTTGCCTTACGTGGTGAGTTGTTCCGTGTGCGGGACATAAAAAAGCCCGCCGCTCGAAAATCGAGGGGCGGGCTTGGCGAGACCGGGCTGGAATTACCAGGACCAGGCGGCCTCATTGGCGACGGGAACCGGCGGCACGTAGAGGTGAAGATCTTCCAGGGGAAGATCCTCGCTGGCATCAGAGCTGCCGACCGGATCGTTCGGTGCGCCAAGGGCCTCATGGAGACCGTTGGCCGCGAAAAGATCCGTGCCAGCAGGGAGCGAGACCGCCTGTTCCAGACTCTCCACCACCGCAGCACCCTCCGCTACCGGCGGGTCGACGTAGCTGACCCACAGGGACTGCGGCGATTCCTTTGCCGCGATACGGGCCATCTGCACCACCTGATGCGGATCGGCCAGCGTACCCATCAAGCCAGAGAGGACGACGAAGTCCGTCCCACGAATGGGGCCGCTTGCAGGCAAGATCGCCAGCACGCTGCCGATCATTCCCGCCACTTCCGCCAGCTCGGTATCGATGAATGCCATCCGCTCCAGCTTCAGCTGGATGCGTTCCAATACCCCGCGCGAACGGGTCGTGGCGGCCTGAGCGTCAGCGGACCAGGAGTCCCGCACGTCCTGCGAGATCTCCCGCAAGACACGGCCGGCGAGGCCAGCAACCTCCGCCTTGATGCCGTCCGTGATGCTTTCGTGCACCACGTCGCCGGGCGCGATCTTGTAGATCGACACCAGCATGCTGATGCTGGCCTCGATCCCCGCGTTGGTCGGGAAGCGATCGCGGTAAGAGACCACCTCGGGGTGCTTCATCTCCCAGTCCAGCCGGTGACCGGCCAGCTTGGAGACCAACGTGGCTTTTTCCAGATCAACCTCCCTGGAAACAGCCGCGAGGCCAGCTCGCACCTCAGCCAGACTTTCGTCCGGAATTGCCCAGCCATTGAGGAAGCGGGTGCCATGCAGCCGGCACAGACGGGTTGCGGCCTGGCGGGCCTTGGCAAACGGGCGCAGGAGCCTGGGATTGATGTAGCGCACCGATCCCTCGGTGAACACCTCTTGCGAGGTGGTGCGTTCCTTGCTGACCGCGCCAGAAACGCTCTGGACGTCGCAGTAGACGACGTTCAGCAGATTGACGATTTCATGCATGGCAAACCTCCGACAGCGCCGCGCGCAACGTGCGCGCTTGAAACACTGTTCGCAGTGAGTTGTCGCGGGAGCGGGTAAGAAAAAACCCGGCCAGCGAAAGGCTGGTCGGGTTTGGGTGGGGGATCAAAAAAAGGACTCTCGCGCCACAAGAGCGTCGTTCCAGTCTTTGCCCTGGGGAGGCGCAATGACCATGCTGGAAAGCCCGATGCCATTGAGGCATTCGGTCAGTTTCTCCGAGGCGCAGATCCCAGCCTTGTCGTTGTCAGTGCCGATCAGCACCTGGATGCCGGGGTCGGATTTCTTCAGTTCCTCGAACCATCGCGGCGTCCAGCCGTTCACACCAGGTACGCCGAGCACCGCCTCTGCCTCGGATATGCCCTGAAGCACCGAGAGTGTGTCGATGAAGCCCTCCACGACCATGACGTTCTTCGGCCGGGTATGTCGTTTGAAGTACCAGGGCCAGTGCATGGTCCCGTACCTGATCGCCTTGGGGCCGTCGTAATCCGAGCCAGCGGCGCGCATTTCCATGCCCATACCGGAGGACTCAAGGGCAATGATGGGTCGGAACGCCATGGCCGGCCATCGGGAGCCCGCTTTCAGGACGCCGCAGGCAACCAGGTCGTCCAAACCGATCAGATCCTCCAGAAAGTCGCGCGCCTGCTTGGGCGAAGCCGGGAGCATGCGCAACTGGCCTGACTCCATGGCGGTGTCGATGGTGCTGTCGTGGATACAACGCCCCCGCAGATACGCGCGCGGGCCATTGTCAAAGGCGTGGGCCTTGAGCTTGGCGATCACGCGCCGCAAGGCCTCCTGCGCGGCGTTTCCGCTCTCCGCCATCGCTGGTTGACGGACGCGTTGAACCCAGCTTGCGTTCGCCACCCCGTCACCGCCACCGAGCTCCCGAAGAGCCTCAGCGAGCGTGATCTTCTTCGCCAGGGCGAGAAAGTCGGCCGAGTCCCCGTAAATCCCGCAGGCTTGGCATTTGTACCGCCACCGACCATCCCGGCCGGTGTAGACAGAGAACTTGTTGCTGGATGGGCCGCCTTCGCCACATTCGATGCACTTGCGTGAACCGAATGACTTACCTTGACGGCGAAGAGCAATCCCTGCCTGCGCGCATAAATCAGGGAGATCGGTGGGCAGGGTGTTTGGTCTACTGTTCCTCACAAGTGCTTGGTTCATGGCTCTCCTGGTGACGCATCAGCATCACGGTGGTTGTTGATTGTTCCAGTTGCCGCAGAACCGACTAGGAAAAGCTCCACGTGAGCAGCGGTCGGCGACCGCGCTGTTGCGACCGCGCCCTGTAGTCATGTGAAATCGCGCCGATCTCGCGGAGCCCCACCCTTAATTGATGGCATCGGGTAGGGAGCCGGAATCCTCCGGCCCCCTCCCACACCTGCCGGGTGGGTAGAGGACTTTCACCTCCAAGCAGGTGCGCACCGGGCGCACAAAAAAAGAGCCAGGCACCCAAAAGGGGCCTGGCTCTGATGCTTCCATGCGTGCGGACGGGCTACGTGATTAAGCGGCCTCCGTGGCCATCACAACGCCGTCCTTGATGCCCAGTGAGGCATTGATCTCTTCCTGACGATCAAGCAGCTGTTTCAGGCGGTCAGCCTTGCCGAATGGAACGTCCAGCTGAAGACGCAGATCACGCAGCTCACGCTCCTGCCGGCCAATCTCAGCAAGCAGATCGCTTTCCAGGCCCATGAGCCCGTTAAGCAGACGCTCGATCGCGTTGACGGCAGACACGCCGCGGCCACTGAAGTCCTCAACATACGTCGATGCGCCACGGAGATGGAGCTTGTAAGCCGTGCCAAGCATTGCCGCTGATACGGTGAGGGTGAAATCCCCGATCGTACCGACGACGATCTCTTTGCTGCCGCGCCAAAGGTTCTGAGTTACAGCCTGCTCGATCGCGTCGCCAATTTCCCGGCGACCCGTGATGTGCTGCGAGCCAGAAACCAAACACAGCGCGCCAAGGCCTTTGATCGACTGCGCGTCCATTTGCACCGCCGTCACCCGACGCTTCAGATGCTCAATGCGCTCCGGTATGAGAGCCACGACGCGACGGTTGCTCCATTGCTGGTTGTCGTGTTGCGACTTCATGATCGACATGCGGGCGACCTCGGCATCAATGCCTGCCTTCTCGATCACCATCGGATTACCACTGGCGATCGCCTTGACCTCACTGTAAGAAAGCGCCGCCAATTCGAGATCCTCCGCTGAGCGCAGGCCGCTGTCACCGCACATGATCTGCGCGATAAAACGACTCTTCGTCTCGAGCGTCTGCCAGATGTACGCATCGAAGGAGTTTTCCGTCACCCAGCGCAGAATACGAACGTGGGTGTTGGTGTTCCCCTGACGCACAAGGCGCCCCTCTCGTTGCTCGATGTCAGCTGGCCGCCAGGGCGCGTCCAAGTGATGCAGGACCTTTAACTTCTCCTGCATATTGGTGCCGACACCAAGCTTTTGGGAACTGCCGATGATCACGCGGATCTTGCCTTGGCAAACTGCCTTGGACAGCGCGGCCTTCGCATCGTCGGTGTGGGCATCATGCGCAAAAGCCACTTCGTTGGCAGGAACGCCGCCGGCAATGAGCTTCTCCTTGATGTCCGTGTAGATGCTGAAACATCCAGCACCCCCCGGCGTCCCCAAGTCAGAGAAAATCACCTGGGCCATGCGTTCGACGGCGGTCTGGCGATAGATCTCCAGTACCTCCTTCACACACATGTTGACCTTGCTATCCGGGTAATCCGGTACACCAGGCGCGATCAGCCGCATATCCAGCGCAGCTTTTCGCCCGTCGTTGGTGATGGCCAACATGTTGTCGACCTTCGGGTGCACGCTGCCGTTACGAACCAACTCAGCCCTCTTCACCAGTGTCTCCACGTAGGAGCGCAGCAGGTCGGAGGGTTTCGCCGATCGGATTTCCTTTGACACCGCAGGCACATCGAGATTGATCATCTCGGCGGTTTTGATGTCCGCGACCTCTCGGAACATGGTCATGAGCTCCGGCAGGTTGGTGAAGCGGCAGAACCGGGTATTCATCCGGTAACCACTGCCATCCGGTGCAATCTCGATCGCAGCCACCGACTCCCCGAAGTTCGCCGCCCAAGCGTCAAACATACCCATACCGCAGGCCTCAAGACTGCGAGGCTGCAGATACCGCTGGACAGTCCATAGCTCGGCCATCGAGTTACTCACGGGGGTACCACTGGCGAACGTCACGCCGCCATGGAAGCCATGCATTCTCGAGACATACTGCGTCTTGAGGTACATATCGAACGCCCTCTCGGCGTTGGAGTTCGGCAGGCCGGCCACCCTGGCCATTTTCGAGAACCGAAAAAGGTTCTTGAACGTCTGACTCTCATCAATCTGCAACCAGTCCACGCCCAAATCCTCGAAGGTGATCGAAAGCGCTGCATCCGCCTTGCTGTTGGCCAGCTTCTCGATACGCGCCTCCCAGTCCCGCTTGCTCCTTTCGAGCTGTTTCACGGTCATGCGGTTGCCTCGATCGCGCTCCATCTTCAAGCCCGATTCCAGCAAGGCAATCTGCTCGTCCATGTAGCTTTTCACCAGCTCGTCACTCATTTTGATTCGCTCAAATGACGCATGCGTGATGATGACGGCGTCCCAGTTGTTGGTCGCGATTCTCGAAAGGAATCGACGACGGTTCTTTCCGGCCAAATCGTCCTTGGAGGCCAACAGGATGTTGGCGGCCGGATAAGCACGAAGGAACTCCGTGCCGAACTGGATCAGCATGTGGTTCGGGACCGCGTAGCAGGGCTTTGTTGCGATGCCCAGACGCTTGAGTTCCATGCCCGCACAAACCATCTCGAGCGTCTTGCCAGCCCCGACGCAATGCGCAAGCAGCGTATTGCGTTTGCTGCTGACGATGCGCCAGATAGCGTCGCGCTGGTGCGTGTGAAGCCGGTAGACGTTCGAGAAGCCTGGCAGCGCCAGATGCTTGCCGTCGTATTTCCGGTCCACGACTCGATTCAACACATCGTTGTAATGGCCCGCCAGTCGCGCTGCACGCTCTTCGTTCTCCCATACCCAGGCGACGAACCGCTCCTTGAGGTCCGCCTGTTTTTCGCGCGCAGCAATGGTTTCCACCTGATTCACCACCCGCTTCTTAGGATCTTTCGGATCCTGGTCAGTCACCGTGGGCACCTGCTGATTCAGTGCTTGAGTGAGCAGTCCAAGAGGCTCCACACGCGTGGTGCCGTACTTCTGGGCAGCATCGGTTTTGACCCGCCAAGCGGAGGCTTTCACGTCCCACGACCCGGTCAGGGGCTCATACGACACGGTGCAATCGTTCGCACTGATGCCGAATTCCTCCACGACAAAGCCCTCATAGTCCGAGAGGGGGATCCATGTGGAACCGATCCTCGCGGAAATATCCGCTGGCGAAAGGTCGGCAGGAATCACTTCCCGGAGTGCTGAGACGTTGGCCGAAAAATCATCACCGGCCAGCTCCGCCATGGACAGCTTCGTTTTCACGTCGCCAGACAGGTACTCGTCCGCGATTTCCCAGCTCCGCGTGGTGGGGTTCAAGTAGATCGCTCCCTTGCAGGCAAGCTCATCGGCCAAAGCGTCCTCATCCATCCGGACAAGGGGGGCCATGAACGCGATATCCACCCGACCATGCTCGGCCAAGGACACCATCAGGGCCTCCTCTGCCGAATCGCAGTGGGTGACCTTGATGACCGCCCCGATCGTGCGCCGGAAGAAAATCTCCGACTTTTCGACTGTCACATCGTCCTTGGATGTTTCCAGCGACAGCAGCAGCGGGGCGGACGGGTCACCATTGAATGCGCGAGCGTTCGCTGGGCTGATCAGCGGACCGCTGACCTTGACGAACCGGTCGTAGGTCTCATTGAGGACAGCCTGCAACCGAGCGAGCTCGATGTCGTCATCTGACTCGATCTGGAACTTGATCAGAGCCTTGACCGCATCGCGTATGGCGATCATGCCGCGGATGCGATCCTTGGCTTTGCTGGAAAGCGTGTCCTCGAGGATCACTTTCTCGTACCCCTCGGACACAGCGACCTTTCCATCGATCAGCAGGAATGTTCCCGGGGCCATTGCAGTCCCGTCATTCACCGTGGCGAATTGCTTTGCGGCCCGGATGGACTGCTGCGGCGTCATGGGCGTGTACACGCCCTCCGGCAGATTGCCTGCCAATTGCGCGAGGCTGGTGGCGAGATTCCTTCCATCGTCCTCGCAGACAGCGCTCGCCCGGAAGCCATTGACCGCCGCGTAGCCCATTTTCCCCAGCACATTCTCGGGATGGGCAAGGAACCACTCGTTAACCTTCATGGCTCCCTGGTGCGGAATCACGTTCCCACCCAGGCAGACGTGCCCCGCGGGCACCAGTTCGACCTGTCCCCACCCGCTGTGCTCCGGGGTGATCGACGACTCACTGCCTTCGTACCGCTGGAAGATCAGCATGTCCGTCGTGGGTTCCGTTCCGGCAAACGCCTTGAAGGCCGTGCCGGGAAGACGGATCGCCGTAACCAGCTTGCCGACCGTCATCAGGTAGTCGCGGACCGTGGTCGAGATTTTGTCCATGGTTCCTGCGGAGGTGATGACCGCCACCAGGCCGCCGGGCCGTACCGCCTCCATTGCTCGCGCGATGAAATAGTCGTGGATCCGAAAGTCCCGGAACGGCACCGAGCGAGTCTCCGGCACACCAAAATCACCGAACGGCACATTGGTCACTACGAGATCGAAGTAGCCCGCAGGAAGCGAGGCTTTCTCGAATGGCTGATTGAGCACCTTCACCCCGTAGGGCGAATACAGCGCCGACAGCACACCCGCAGTGGAGCTGTCCATCTCAATCGCGGTGATCTGCGACTGCTTGGCCAGCGACTCCGGCATACAGCCGAGGAACATCCCTGACCCTGCGGACGGCTCCAACACCTTGCCGCCTTTGAAACCGAGCCGTTCCAGACAGCTCCACAGCGCGCGCACAATGGCAGGCGGCGTGAAGAAGCTGGTGGTGATCGCTTTCTGCGCCGAGTCGTATCCCTCGCCGAGCAGCGCTGACAGCTCTTTGCTGCGCGCGGCCCAATCGGGCTGGTAGCCGAACAGCTTGCCCAGCGCGCCCCAGCCAGTGAACAGGTTGAGGGTGTCGCGGGTTGCCTCGTCCGGCTTGGAGCCGGGCTTCTGATCCTGCACCGCCTTGATGGCGGCCAGGTTCATGTTGTACCGCTCGACCGGCGTGAACGCGCGATCCCAGAGGTCTTTCCGTGGAGCTGGCCAGATGGCCCGGGTCTTTTCGCGAACGTATTCCCGCACCTCGATGGTGAGGGGCCTCTTCTGTACCGGCAGGGGCACCGGTTCGTTGCTGACTTCCGGCGACAAACCGGGTAGCCACATCGTGTGATGATCGACAAGCATGCTGTGCTCTCCCGCCATGGATCGTGCGCGGCCCTATGCCGCGCTTCGTATGGGTTCGGAGTCAGTTGTCTTGGTCGTGGGTGGTAAAAGCAGGCGCAGCGCGGCTTGCACGCCAAATGGCAAAAGAAAAACCCCGCCCGCGAAATGTTCGCGGACGGGGTTTGTAGGGTGGCGGCTTTACCAGGTGTATGCGGTCACTCCGGGAAGCGGCGATGCGTCGCAGTCCAGGCGCGGCCAATCGAAGCCGAGCGGTGGGAAGTGCTGGCGATCAGTCGCTGAACGCGGCGGTCTTGATGGCGGGCACATCGCCGTCATCTTCACCCTCAAGCGCGGGGTGGTTGATGATGTAGTCGGTGATCCTGGCGACGGCCGCCACTACTGCGGGATCGGCATGTCCCGAAAGAGCAAGGCACATTGTGTCCAGATCATGGATCCGGCCGTCTTCGCCTTCCCACTCGTTGAACAGGCCTTGTGTGCTCTGGTGCTTCACGGCGTCACGATAGACTCGCATGGAGTAACCGCCGTGGTCACCGGCACGTGGTGAAGATCCGGTGTAACTGGCCATGACGTCGACGTGTGGGTATTGCGCTGGATCTAGACCCTTCAGGATGTCCTGAAGGATGTCGGCCAAGCTCACCTCCATCTCGCCGCTGATGGCTTGCTGAAAGAGCGGGTGCGCCCGATCCGCCTCGGCATCAACCTCATCATCCAAACCCTCTGTGTCGAAAGTGGACAAGGGATCCTTCCCGAAGATGTAGCTGCTGGCAGGCTGCCCGGCGGTAGAAAAGTCGACGACGCTGTAAGCCAGCGCGGTCAAAAGCGCGAGGTGGAGTGGCTTGATGGCCGAGGTGGGGATCGTGTCCATGACCGTGACAGTCTCGTAGTTGTTGCTCATGCTGGTTGCTCCTGTGGTGCCAAGTGGCACAGATGC
Organism: Lysobacter sp.; assembly: GCA_031359875.1. Classification (GTDB taxonomy): domain Bacteria; phylum Pseudomonadota; class Gammaproteobacteria; order Xanthomonadales; family Xanthomonadaceae; genus Cognatiluteimonas. Next base: position 145,568 of record JANMAO010000187.1, on the reverse strand, counting down.
CCGGTCGGGCGTTAAGTGGTCATCGAAGTTGTTGGTCACAGGGGTGGTAAGAACGCGACCGAAGCGCCGCAGGCAAAAGAAAGCCGGCCTCAGCAATGCTGGGCCGGCTTCGTGGTGCGGTTGCGATCGAAAAGGCGATCGAGATCAGGGGTTAAACAATCTCGACCGCTTCAAACCATTTGCCGAGCGGCTTACCGCCAGAGGCGTAAGGCGCCGGGTGATCATCGTCCCCGATACGCACAATTCGGATCGTGCGTATTTCGGTGGCTTTATGCCACTGACCGTAGCCAGAGGTTTCGGCGACCACTGGAAGCTCCGGATCAAGCTTCTGCAGAGCCGCAATCAGATCCCTTACGAGCATCGCGGATACCTCACTCGAAAAACTGCTGATGTTGCCGCCGCATCCACTGCTCGAAGGCGTCGATGCCAACAGGGCTTCCACCGGGTCGATACGCAGCTTGCTGGGTGGTGGCGGTAGCAGGGGACCAAACCACTCCCCGGGCATCTCACCGACCGGCGTGCGTTTGATGTGGTTACCGGTGTGGGTGACTGCACCGGTTTCAACAATCAGCTTGCCCCAGTTTGCACCGCGTCCCGGATGGACGTTATGGATCGTCGCCCAGGTGTCTTGGCGATACCAGTAATACCCTTCCGTCGTCGGAGCGCCGGGAATGCGTGCCGGTGTACCTGCGAGGTCGGAACGCACGTACTGGACGTCTTGTTCGTGAATGCGTTCCCAGCACCAGCTGATATCGCCGTTGCGATAGTCATCCGGCTTCGTGTCGTTCCGCTTTCCATCGCCATGCAGTTGCAGGTAGATCACGGCGGGCTCGCCCGCCGCGTTGACGTCGTCGCATTGCGTCATGGTTGTGTTCCTTTAATGGCTGAGCCAATGGCTCAGGAAGTGGGCGTAGCCGAGAACGAACCCGCCGATGATGATTTCCCACGTCAGACGCGACGATTCGATCCGGTCGCCCATGGCGGCCAGGTTCAGGGGTGCACGTTTCATGGCTACCCCTTAGACGTGATTGCGCTGGGTGAACTCACCGGAGGCGAGTGCTTTCTGAGCCGCTTCCCTCGAAGGGAAATACTCCAGCGACTCGCGGGTCACCGGGCCATCCTCGGGGGAGAAGGTACCGATGTACCACCCGGCGCCGGAACTCAGGACTTCCAGGTTCAGGCGGTACCCGGAATGGAGGGCAAGCAGACCGAGCTGCTTTATCGAGGCATTCATGCTCAGTGCCTCGTCACGTTGGCGGGGGAGAAATGGGTATCGACCGGCGGCTCGCGGAGCGAGCCATAGCTGCCCCCTACATGCCGCAGATACTTCGGGGTAACGGCGCAGTGCAGATGCTTATGCGCCTGCTTGCGCGTAAGCCGGCGCGGCGGCTCGTTGAGCGGCTGTTCGTGTGCAGTCTTCTTCATGGCTAAGCTCCTCGCGAACGCTTGAGGATGAGCCCCGGAATGGGGTGAAGGCGTTCGTGGAAGTTGTCACCACCGAATGTTGTAAAAGCCCGCCGCGGCATGGATGAGCCTCATGCCATCGGTACACGGGAATCGTCTGCGAGTAGCGCAAACGCGCTCTCCCGCAGAGCGTTCACCACCTCGCGAGCATGCGACCAGGGGTCAGAGTCACCGCGGCGCTGGCACGCCGACACGCCAGTCGCGCCAGAGATGCTGCTCAACCTGTCGAGGCAAAACGGACCGATGGCGTGCTCGTGGACGGGGCCGGCCGGCGTTTCTGTGCGGGCTAATGTCCAGGAACGTGACACCTGTTCGGCGGACGCCGGAAAGGAACAGATCCAGTTCGTGGTCGGCAGCTCGGAATCGAAGACGCCAAAACCACCATGGAAGTCGACAAGCAAATCCCAGTCGCCATGCAGAACCGTGAGCTGCGCCACGTAGTAGCGTGCTCGGCATGCGCTGCATTGGCCCGCACTCAGCATGGCTGAGTAGCCCTTTTCAATGGCGTGCATCGTTCCGGGGATGGCGTCTCCATCGAGGAGCCAGGGCTCGCCGTTGGGCGTCCGGCTGCTGTCGGCGCTCGCCAGAAAGAGGCAGCTCGAGCAGACCGGACAGTTCACGGAGTATTCCCCCGTCACGGGACGGCAGGTGATGCGCGCGGGCTGATTCATTCGCAAGCTCGGGCAGGGTAGATATTACGAGTATGCGCAACGAAGCCCTGATAACGCAATCGCAGCCTGCGGTGTGCCCCCCTATGGGGCCGGATCCTTCCCGAAGGTCTTGACGGCAGCCTCGTAAACCTTCTCCAATGTCGTGGTGGTATAGATCGACGTGGTGGCAATGCTCACGTGGCCGAGCAGCTGCTGGATCTGCGAGGGCGGCACGCCGGCGTCACCCATGCTTGCGCCGGTTGTGTGCCGGATCCAATGAGCCGAAGCCTTGGCGAAAACGCGGGCTTCCTCGGATCGCCCCAACTGGACCAGGTATTGTTCGGCCAGGCGGTTGTACTGCTTGATGACCCACGCAAGGCCCGATTCCGTGATCGGCTCGCCATCGAGGCGCGTGATGATCCGCGTGCCCTCGGGCGCTGATCGTGGATCGTCAGGCAGGCCGCGCAACCGCAGGGATTCACGGATCATCTGCACGACGTCTGGCAGGAGCGGGACGGAGCGCCATCGGTCGCCCTTGCCGAGCACGTCAAGCATCCAGCGTGTGCCGGTGCCGCTCTTGAGTGGCACCGCGCGGACGTTCTCGCATAGTGCCCCCACCAGCTCCGAGAGCCGTAGGCCAGTCACCAGGGCGAGGCGCAGGATCAGCAGCGCCCGGGCGCGCGCGTCAGTGTCTTCGATCTTCGCGACCGCCTCCATCAGCGCCTCCCACTGGGGCGGGGCAATCATGCGCGACAGCTCCAGGTCCGGTGCGGCCGTCGCCGCGGCCCGGGGCCGGGTGATGATGTCCCAGGGGTTGAAGCGCAGGTAGCCGTTCAAAACAAGGAATCGTGTGAGCGTGTTGCAGACGGTCAAGGCGTAGTTGACCGACGAGGGTGACAGCGCACCCTCGAACGGCCGCCACTGCGGCGAGTGCCGCTTCGTGGATCGGGGAGCCAGCCACTGCGCCTGGGGGATGCGCCAGCGCCACGCGGTATCGTCCACGCGGCCCAGCGCACACAGGAAGTCCCGGTAGCTGGTGGCGTCTTCAATCGAGAGTTGAGCCAAGGCCAGCCCGCGCTCGACCATGGCCCACAGCACCAGGCGTTCGGCCTCCTTCCGGTACGAGCGCCGGGTCGCCAGGCTGCCAGACAGCGTGTTGAGCCAGACCTCCACGGCATCCCGGTCGTTGTCGGCGCGTATGAAGCATTCCGCGGACCGGCCATCGCCGCCAGGCAGAGCGGGCGGACGGAGCGGTAGCAGCATGGCTTCCAGCGGGACGATGTTTGGGGCGAGGGGGTTCACCGCTTCGCCCTTGATCAGCACCAGTGGGCGGATCTTGTCTCGCGGCTTCTGGGAGCGGGCGGGTACCTTGGCGTGCGCCGGCAGGGCGCCGAGGGAGTCCTTGTAGCTCTCCAGCCACTTCACCAGTCGTGTAGCGCGGATCAGACCCAGTTGGGGAACCGTGGTGTACCAACGGAAACCGCGCTCCGTGACTCGGCCAATAAGCTCTGAAATGGTGTAGATAGCGCCTTTTTGCAGACGTTTCACGATGTTAGGGTCTAGCCATGCCTCGAGAGCATCGTCCGGCACGGGAGTCGTGACCAGGAGCGCTTCAAGCCAGTTCAGGGTGTTGATCTGGCGCTGCAGCAGCGCAGCGCGGCGGCGGGCGCGCTCGTTGCCGGCTTGCGGGTAGCGTTCAAGGTAGTGGGTCATCAGCTCGTCGAAGCTGTAAAACCCTGTGGGATCAATGTCTTCGCGAAAGTCGTCGATCGAGGGAAGGGATGCCGCCTGGCCGGTGACCTTGCGCACGTCGTGGATGCGCAGGCGCAGCAGCCGGGCTTCGCCTCGGCGGCCGTGGCGAAGCGCCGCCCGCCGCAATTCATCCTGCACCCAGCTCAGCGTCGTCTTGGCCAGCCGCAGGTCCAGGCCGGTCTCCAAGTAGAGGTCGGCGACGTCACGAAGCGGCAAACCCTGCAGCCAGCCTCGATAGAACGCCATGTGGGTGACCCCGATTTTGCGAGACATGGTTTTAATCCGTAAAAGTTGCCACTAATGATAATATAGGTTATCATCACCAGCAAGTCACCAAATCGGAGGAGGGCGCACCAAAAATGTTTTACATCGCTCGAAGGCTCATGTGGATCGTCGTCACCGCGCTCATCTACAGCGCGATCTTTCACCACGGCGGCGGTATCGCGCGCCTGTGGCACGCCGCCGGCAGCGGCATCGACAGCATGGCGGCTGAAGCTCACGCCGCAACGCGGCCGCCGGATGACGCATCCGCGCGGATCGCTGAACCCAACTCTGTGAGTGTCGGTTTCAGCCCCGGTAACGCCGAGCCACTGGTCATCCAGACCATCAACGAGGCCAGGCACTCCATCGACGTGGCCGCCTACAGCTTCACCAGCGCAACCATCGCCCAGGCCATGGCCCGTGCTGAGCACCGCGGCGTGACCGTCCGAGTGGTGCTGGACAAGGCTCAGTCCTCGGAACCCTACTCCTCCGCCAGCTATCTTGCGAACGAAGGGATCGCAGTGCGTGCGAACGGTCGGTTCGCCTTGATGCACGACAAGTTCCTCGTGGTCGATGGCCAGACCGTCGAAACCGGCAGCTTCAACTACACGCGCTCCGCACAGGTCCGGAATGCCGAAAACGTCATCGTGCTGCATGCGGCGCCGGCCATGGCGCGCGCATACCATAATGAATGGAATGGCCTGTGGGCGGAGGGTAGCCCTCTCCCGGCGAATCCAGTGAGGGACGCACGATGATGCTGCATCGCAACCCGACGATCTTCTTCACCCCGCCGTGCCTACTGGGCGCCGGGGTCGAGCTCGCGACCATGGCCGCCGCCGGCGGGCAGTACAGTGCCACATGGATGTTGCCCTACACCCTGGCAGCCACCCTCTTGCTGGCTCTCGCTGTCGCCATCATGGTCGTCGTCCAGGCGTTTCGGCACCACTACAACGTCACTCCTTTCCTGCCGGCGATCGTGCTGGCCGTGGCCAGCCTGACCGTGCATGCGGCACTGGGCCGGCCGGGCGTGATGGCGCAGGAGCACTGGGATAGCACGCTGGCGATGACCTTGCCGGCCCTTCTCCTGTACCTGGCGCTGCCGCTGGCCGCCATCAGTCTGCTCCTTGCGATCCGCGGCGCGCGCGCCGGGAGCCCGCTTTCGATGCACGCCTACGGTCATGGGATGCTCTACCGCATTGATCACTCCGCCATGGCGCGGCTGAATCCGGACGCACGGGTGAATGCGCCACAGGGCGTGGGCAACGCCGCGCCCCACCAGGCGAAAACACAGGTGGCCAACACGCCGGCCGAGCCGGAGCGGCCGTACCGCGCCAAGCCAGCCATATCCCGGTTCGCGCAGCTGCACGGCAACCAGGAGCTGAAAGACAGCCTGCTCGAGGCAGGCGGCGAATGGCGCGACAAGGGGAAGAACGGCATCCTGTTGTTCGGGCCGCCGGGTACCGGCAAAACCGTTTTCGGCGCCGCGCTGGCTGGCGAGCTGGGCATTCCTTTCATCTACGTCACCTTCGGGGACATGGCCTCGAAATGGATCAACGAAACCACCGAGCGGCTGGTAGCGATCTTCAATGCCGCCATCGAGCAGCAGCCATGCATGCTCTTCATCGACGAGATCGACGCCGTGCTGAAGGATCGGCGCAAGCTCAGCGCTGGCGGCTCGGAGGAATACGAGCGCATCGTGGCCACGTTCCTCGGCCGCGCCACGGCGCTGCAGGGCAGCCAGGTTCTGCTGGTGGCCGCGACGAACTACATCGACCGGCTCGATGAGGCGGCGATCCGTGAGGGGCGTTTCGACTTCAAGATCAACGTCCCGGTACCGGATGCCCCGGCCCGCCGTCACCTGATCGAAGCACGCATGCGGGCCAACCGCTGCACAACCGACGAAGACACGCTGTCGCGGCTGACCCGTCGGTGGGCTGGCTTCAACGCGCCACGCATCATCTCGGCTGCCAACATCGCCTGCGAGCTGGGCCGCAACGAAGCTGCCGCGCCATTGCCGCTCCAGTCCTCGCCTGCCCCGGAGTCGACGGACGCACCATCGAAAAAGCGCCGCTGGGGCAAGCCTGTCGTCACGGGCTCAGCCCAGCCGGTGCTGGCGGCGCCAGCTGCACCCGTCCTGCCGCTCGAGTTCAATCACTTCTACCGCGCACTGCGGAAGATCCAGGGCCGCAAGGGTGGTGCGCCGGAAGGCGCGCTCTCGCTCGCGGAGATGTTCCTTGATCCTGAACCGGCCGCGCGGCTGAGCGAAATCAGTTCGCAGCTCTCGCGCGTGGACGACATCGAGCGGCTGGGCGGCTCGATCCCCAAGGGAATCTTGTTCTACGGGCCGCCCGGTACCGGCAAGACTGCGACCGCAATGGCGCTGGCTCGTGCTTGCGGCTGGTCCTTCATCGAGCGCAACGGCCGTGATCTCATGCGCGAGGGGGAGATCGAGAAGTTGCGCGCCGAAGCCAGCGATTTGCGCCCGGCGATCGTGTTCCTGGATGAAGCGGACGACATCCTCGCCGACCGCTCCTACTCTGGCGTGAAGTCCGCCACCAACGAGTTGCTGACTCTCATGGATGGCGCCGGCGGGCTCCTGCAGGATGTCGTCTGGATTGCCGCCACCAATCACCCCGAAGGCATCGACTCGGCTGCCCTGCGCGGCGGTCGATTCGAGCAGAAAGTGCCGTTCGCGCCACCAGGCGACGACACCCTGCTGCGGATGATCCTTGCCTGGGCACAGGCTCACGCATCCGACGTCGCCGAAGAGCCAGCCAACTGGGCCGCCAAGTGCTTCGAGCACATGCGTGGGCAGACGCCAGCGAACGTGCAGTCGATCCTGCGCTTGGCGAACAACATGGCGGTGGCCAAGCACATCGGCGCAGGCCTGCCGCGCGCGGTGACCACTGAGCACGTGGCGGCCGCCGCGACGGAGATTGGCCAGTGAACACATCCTCACTGATTGGAGGTACGAATGGCGAGTTTTGAGGCTCGACACGGAAAGATCAAGGCGGCTGTGAGGAGAGTTGGTTTCGCTCATCGAACAGCTACCTTTGACACCATGGAGGAAGCCAAGGCTTGGGCGAAAGACCTTGAAGTAGCGTTCAAGGAAATCCGTACCGGTGTTGTGAAACCTGGGTCGTCACGTCGTGAGCGGAAGGGGGAGAAAACTCAGCCCGACTACCTGTATGTTCATGGTGGGCGCGATCAGAGAGTGGAGCTAAGGCCCTACCAGGGTGCCGCCGTAAGGGCGCTGCTCCATGCCCTGCTCGGAGCAAATAAAGAGGCTCCACTGGCAAGCATGCCTACCGGATCGGGCAAAACGATCGTCATCAATGGCGTCATCGAAATGCTGCTCGAAATCTATACGGACGCCAGATTTTTGGTGCTTACAGCGTCCCAGGAGCTTGTGCAACAAAACTACGATCGATTTTGTGAATATGCCTGCGTCGAACTGAGTGAGGTCGGCCTGGCCGCAGCCTCGCTGGGTGTCGTCCAGCTTCACCGGCGAATCACTTTCGGCATGATCCAGACCTTGGCGAGCCGCACCTATGACGAGAAAATCGACTTCATCCTGATCGATGAGGCACACATGGTGCCCCGCGCAGACACGTCAAGGTATCAGCGACTCATCGCGGATACACGAGCAACGAATCCCAAGCTGAGGATAATGGGTCTGACCGCCACTCCCTACAGACTCGACTCCGGGTTGCTGACCGAGGGAGTGGATGCTCTATTCACGCGTATTTGCTATCAGGCCGACATCATCGAGCTCGTGCGCGATGGATATCTTTCCCCGCTCATCAGCGCGGGAAGCAAGACCCACATCGATGACTCCGCGCTGAAATTGAAAGTGGGTGAGTTCACCCCCGGAAGCGCGTCGGCCGCCCTGCTTCCAATCACCGACGTTATCTTGAACGACGTCCTGGAACGGTCCACTGGTCGCCGGTCGTGGCTTCTATTCTGTCCAACGACAAGTTATGCCAGCCTGGTGCGTGACAAACTGATGATCTTGGGCGTTTCTGCAGCCGTGATAACAGGCAAGACACCAGCCAAGAAAAGGTCTGCGATTTTGGCTGACCACGCCGCCGGAAAGACCAAAGCACTGGTGAACGTCAATGTTCTAACCACTGGGTTTGACGCACCCTACATCGACCTTCTCGTCAGCCTTCGACCCACGGCGTCCACTTCGTTGTGGGTGCAGATGTGCGGTCGAGGCATGAGGAAGGCTAAAGGCAAGGTTGATTGTCTGATTCTGGACTATGCAAACAACATCGCCAGGCACGGCCCGATCGACAGAATCGACGCTGAACTGTTCAATAATCCCAAGAATGCAGTTTGGTCAGGGAGTCGTAGTTCCTTGCTGTGCGAGGCGTGTGGCTGCCATTGCTCACCGCGAAACGTCGTCTGCCCAAACTGCGGAACGCCACTCAGAGACGAGTCATTGGCTAGCCTGGAAGCTGGGGCATCGAACCTTCCCGTGATGAGCTTGGCCGTAAGCAATGAGGACGGTCGAAAGCGTCTCGCCGATCTGAGAAACATCACCGTCTATATCGACGTAGCTGACATTGCGGGACGGCTCGGAGTTCAGCGTCTCTTAAAAGACCCTTATCGGGAATCGCGGCATGACTCCCTGAGAAAAGGCTACAGAGATCTCGTCAAGCATAATTGCTATGAAAATGACGGGCGCTACACATTCGAGCCGGGGCTTTCAATTCAAGAGGTCGCTCCAATGTTCGACATGGCACCGGAAGAGTTGCACCGGGCGATCAAGGATGGCCGCTTCATCCGCCCAACATTGGCAATTTCCGACGATGATGAAACCGTCATTGGGTACTCATTGATGCAAGTGGCGGTTATGAAATCAATCTATGCCAACCGCTACATTGAACTCGACGAAAGCTTCCTTCTTTACCAGGAGGAGATCGCCGCGTTGGAGCTTGAACTAGCGGCGCGTAATGCACTCGGCGACGATGAGAATCAACTCGTCCTTGAAGGGTCAGCCAAACGGTAAATTGGTCGGGACAATGGCGGCTCTTCTAAGAGCGCCAACAAACAGAAGGAGAAAATAAGTGTCAAAACCGCACCAAGTTGACTTCAGTAAACTCGTGAGTGCGTATATCGAGTCCAGTGAAGAGGCCAATGTATTTTCACCCGCTAGTATGGTGGCCCACATGAAGGCGCATCATCAGGCAAGACAGTGGGCTACACGGTCGTGCCCGACCGGCCCGGTCGATTGGAAAGATCATTTCATAAACGAGAACCTTGGCTTTGAGTCGCTGGACGCGGGTCATATCGCCGAACTTCTACGCATACCCGAGTGGTGCTTGGAGCCCATCGTGGACCAGTTCCTTGATCTCGCCGGTACGCCTTGTGCGCGGGATAGTCAAGAAGCGGACGCAGTAGAAGCATCAATTGTTGCCTTCATCCTGGCACCGAGCGAGGATGTTGCCAAAACCCATCCTGTTCTTCAACGCATACCCAACGCGGTGGACCTCCTTGGGGAAATTGAAAATGCTCGCAAAAAGGAATTAGCTACGTGGATGGGTGGCGAGCGCATGTCGCCGGTGGTGCTGACAACGCACGCCGACACACCGGACGGATTGAAGCAGCTCCTGCCCGGAAGGTTGGAACTGTGGGTGTCCGTCACGGTTGACGCTAACAACATCGAATGCAACGAACCGGACATCTTCGCGCTTACAGCGAGCCTAATCCATGTGCGTGAGGATGGCTCCGCTGAGCCTGTCGGAGTGATGGAGGCGTCGCTTATTCCTACCTGCGTCTACGGCCTTGAAAAGTCGCCAGAGCAAATCTGGGAGTTCATGGACGCTCACAGCAACCAACTGAATGAGGCATGGCGATCGATCCACGGGGAGTTTTTGCCACGCAGCGGGTTTCCCGATCTCGATGACTTCTTGGAAAGCTTCGACGAGCCAAATTACGGAGCTGGCAGCATTTGTGTTCCGTGGATACTGGTGGATGAGAGGTTTCGTGGTCACCATCTTTCAGCCACTATGATCAATCAGATCGGGGCGCTATGCAGCTTGTGTCCCACTTTCATCGATCAGCTCGAGCGCCCGATTGGCGAGGCGACCGAAGACGAAGAAGCCATGCGAATCGAGAGCATCCTCGAGGAAAACCCGATCCGACTGTTCGTAATGGCGATCCCGGGAACACCACCCGAGGAGAGGCGCCTGGTGAACCCTCTAATGCGAGAGAGCGTCGTGAAGGATGGCGCTGCCGTCAAGGTAGCCGACGCACAGGTGGAGCGCCGACGATTCGCTCTTACCCGCTACTTTCAGCGGGCCGGCAGCCAGTCTGAGAACTACCGAGTGCATGTCTATAACCCTTATGACTACACGCCGACCTAGCCGCGGCGCACGACACTGTAGCAAGACGCTGGAGCAGCGCAGGCTTCGTCGAAATCGAGATTTTAAGGAGGGACGTCATGATATATAGGGCCTATGACTGCGCGATTTTCGATAATCCCCGCGAGCCCGCGACTACCGTGTGGTTTGAGGCACATTCTCGAAGCCATGTAACCGATCGACTTCAAACCTTGCTTGCATTGACGTGGCAGGTCGGACCAGACCGGATTTGCGTTGGCAACGTCTATAGCGAATTGGAGATCGAAGACAATTCGGTTCAGGAAAGAAACGCGGGGGACCGCCGTTGGATTGAAGGTGGTTCTCACGGCGACAGGCCGAGTTACTATGCCGGACCGACCCTGGTATTCCTCTGCGCCGAACAGCGCCGGCGGCTGGCAGCGGCAGCGGCAGCGGCCAAGCGACACGCACAAAAAATTGCAGATTCATTGGTCACGGAAGCCACAGGACTGCCAGCCGGCAGCCGATCGGCTGAGGACGCTGCTTACGAGATCGAGCAGTACCGGAGGTTTGCCCTCGCGCCTTGGCTGAGTGAGGGCGACGCATGATGATTTCGCTCCATGGACGCTGACCAGTTGGCGCACAGCCCAGCCAAGCAACGCGACATGGATCTCTTCCAGCTACCAAGTGTGGCCTCGAAAATGCCGTTGACGTTTCAAAACGGAACCGTGTGGGACGGGCTGGAGGGATATTGCGCCCAATGCGATCGAACCATTCCATCCGAGTTCTTTCGTGGCCGTGTGACGCGCCCACTCCCGACAGTCGCTGTCATCGAGTCGGTCGGGTGGTGCAAGAACTGCAACCTCCTGACACGGTTTCTGCACCGCCTCCACGATGAGCTCCGGATCACGTTCCCTGGACGCAGTGGCTGGTGTGAGATTCGCGCACCTTCATCGTGGGTCGACAGGCTGTGGAAGGTAGTTCTCCGGCTCGCAGGCTCGCGCTAACCATTCGACAGCACTGATCACCCCTCGAGGCATCACCTGATGCTCGCTCGCAGCCGCCCCGCGATCTTACTAGCCCCCTTTCCGGCAACTGAGGTGAAGGCATGCGCCATCCGGCGCGACCACAGAGGAGGTTGCAGTGGAAAACGTAATCGAGGTGAGCGGCGTAGCAAGCGCAGCCCCTGACAGTATCACCAGGATCGCGATGGAAATGCGCGATCGCCAGATGCACAACGCCTTCAAGTCGACCACCCTGATCAACTGGGCGGATCGACTGGACGCGATCAGCCAACCGGTGGATCGGGCGAGTGCGATCGCTATTCTCGATACCCTGCGCAAGGCGACCGACGAGGGGTTTGCCGAGCATGCGGACGGCTGGCTGGACACCCTGGCCAAGGCCCTTACCCCTCCACCCGTGGAGCCGACCACCTACCGCAACGAGCAATTGAAACAGGACCTGCGCATCGATGAGATTGTGCTGCACATCGAACGTCTCTGCGTTTACGCGCATGAAATGGGTTATCACGAGATAGGTTATGACCCCATTGCTGAGCTGCGCGCGCACTTGAAGGGTTCATCAGGCAAAATGCCGGATGGGTGGTCCGCCAAACCGTGGGTGAGCGACGACAGGAACTACGTCATCGTAGCCCCGGGCGGAGCGACTTGCGATGTGGAGTGGGAGGACACCTCTGAGCATGCGGCGGTCCTTCGCGATCTCGCCATGGCATTGGCCACGACACCGGAAGAGCCGACCACCTACCCGGCAATCGGCTCGATCTGGGCGTACAAGGGCGACCCCGCGCGGTTGTATGAAGTGATGCACATCGCCAACGTCGCGAGCAGGAATGACGCGCACGCCCCTCACGTCGTCTACCGCACGTGCCGGAAGCCCGAGAACATCTGGGTGCGAACGATAGTGAACTTCAACAGCCGGTTCGTGCTGGTGCCAGCTGCGGAGGGGAACTGACATGGAGCCCACAGAAGAGGAGATCGACGCTGCCAACCGACAATTCCTGATGGAGGAGTGGGAGCGGCAGCAGAAGATCGAGGAAGATCTGATGAATGGCCCTGGTGGCTACTGGGACACGATGTTCGAGACCTACCACGACTATCACAATTGACCTGATGATACCCGCACCCCGCACAGCCTCTTGGCTTGCGGGGTGTTGTATTAGTAGTATGCGCAACATGAATAAAAAAACGAACTCCACCCCATTTGCCCGAGACGCTGCGCCGATGCGCGATTATCAACACGCAGCTTTGGTTGCGGTACGCAAATCGCTCGCCGCCAGGCACCACACGATCTTAAAGGTGGCCACTGGATGCGGCAAAGCGCCGGTGGCGAACGAAATGATCCGCGCGGCCACATCCAAAGGCAACCGCACCTGATGGACCAACGTGTTGACGTCATAGCGAGCCCCGCCGACGCCAAACCCATGCGGGACTATCAGCGCGCGGCTGTCGTTGACGTGCGCAAATCACTCGCGGCCGGACACCGCCACACGATCTTGCAGGCAGCCACCGGATGCGGCAAAACTCGGATTGCGAGCGAAGTGATCCGCTCAGCTACCGCCAAAGGCAATCGGTCCGTGTTCTTTGCGCCGCGGCGGGAGCTGATCTATCAGTCACGCGACGCTCTAGTAGAGCTTGGGTTGCGGGTAGGCGTCATCATGGCCGGCGAGCCGAGCGACCCCGACGCGCGGGTGCAGGTGGTTAGCTTCGACACGCTCAACGCGAGCGGCAAGCGCGGAGAGATCGTCGTACCGCCCGCCGACCTAGTCATCGTTGATGAGTGTCACCTCTCGGTGTCGAAAACGCGCCTGGCGATTCTCAGGCAGTACGGGGACACGTACATCATCGGCCTGACCGCCACACCAGCCGGTGGCCTCGGGGCGCTGTACCACAACATTGTCCAAGGCCCGTCAGTGTCATCGTTGGTGGCCAACGGCCACCTGGTACCGGTGCAGTATTACGCCCCGCGCAAACCCAACCTGGCAGGCGTCAAGACCTACGCGGGCGACTACCAACAACGCTCACTTTCGGAGCGAATGAATACGCCGGAGGAAATCCGCGGAACCGTTCGCAGCTGGAAGGAATACGCGAGCGACCGCTCCACTATCGTGTTCTGCGTGACACGCGAGCATGGCATGGCGATGTGCGCTGCGTTCCAGCGCGCGCGCGTCCGTGCCGAATACCTCGACGGGGAAACGCCACTACAGGATCGCAAGGACATTCTTGCGCGTGTTGACAGTGGAAAAACACAAGTCCTCGTCAACATCCTTGTCGCCACCTTCGGCACGGATATTCCGCGCCTCTCCTGCGTCATCCTGGCCCGCCCAACTCAGGACGTCACCCTCTATCTGCAAACCGTCGGGCGCACGTTGAGGCCGTGCCCGGAAATCAACAAGCTGGACGCCATGGTTCTGGACCTGGCGGGCGCCGTTTTACGTCATGGGTTTGTTGACCGGCGTCGACCGTGGACACTGGAGGCCGGCGAGCACATCAACGATGCAACGGAACGACAGGCTCGCGAGAATCGTGAGCCGTTGGAAATGGTGTGCGAGAAGTGCAAGGCCGTGTTTTCCGGCGTGCGCCTGTGCCCGCGGTGCGGCTTTGACGTGGTGCCGCCCGGCAAGGCCATCCCGATCTACCGCCTTGATACGGACGGTCCCGACCTCAACACCCGCGAGGGCCAGGAGGCGTTTTGCTCGACCGCGAGGGCGTTGCAAGAGCAGGAACAGTACAAGGACGGTTGGTTCGCACACCGTTACTTCGAGTGCTTTGGCGTGTGGCCGAGTTCGGACCTGAAAGCAGTGCCGGCGGCGTGGGCGAGCAATGAAACGCTCTTCCGTGTCAGGCGCCAGATGCGCGAATACGCAGACCGCCAGAAGATTGCCAACTTGCGAGCAAAGGGCTTGTACGGCGGCGAGGCGTGGGAAGTGCCGCTGTAGGCGGCCAGCACAGGTTCAAACCTACCGTCTTTGGCAGGATTTTCGGATCTTACGACCGCACCCCACGCCAACTCCCCATGTACCGAATTGGCCGCATTCCGGCGCGCTACGGACCCAAGGGAGATGTTTGCAATGAACGAAAAAAGCACGGATACCGCCGAGACCGCGGTGGAACTGAAGACCTACACCGTGTTCACGGTGAACAAGAATCGCGATCACTCCACAACCCCAGGCGTGGAAGCAAAAGAACTACGAGGGCGTGATCACTGAATACCGGCCCGAGTATGGCGGCTACACAGTGCAGACCATGCCGTCCTGTGGTTGGAGGATTGACGCGTACATGCTCATGTTCCACAGCGGCACTTCCCCGAGCAAAGTCACAGCCATACCCGGAGCACCACTGATCCCCGTCAAGGGCGAGGGCATGAACACCGAGGTCGACGTCCGCGCCATGTTTGCCAAAGGCCTGATGGCAGCCTGATCTCCCCAACCCCGCTCTGCTCTCTTTACAGCCAGCGGGGTTTTTTCGTGCACGGGAATCTTCCCACCCCGCTTCACGGCAACTAAACCTGAACCCAGCAGGCCCGCCATTCCGGCGCGCACGAACAGATGGAGATTGAGCATGAATATCCAGATCAAGAACAAGACCCTGGCCGCGCTGACGGCAGCGGCAGTAACCCTGCTGCTGATGCTGCTGGCTCTGGCTTGCCCAGCACCGGCGCACGCCCAAGGCGTCGACCAGGCCCAAGCGGGCCGCGTCGTGGACGTGGAGTTCGCGCGAGCGATCTCCAACCAGGAGGACCAGTACCAGTCGGAAGATCGGTACGCCAGCCGCAGCCAGTACGGCAACGGCTACCAGCCAGCCTGCACCGGCCCTTACAGCTGCAGCGGCGGCGGCCAGTACGGCAACGGCTACCAGTCGCAGAGGTCCTACGTAGGCACCACTGTTGGCGGCGTGCTCGGCGGCGTGATCGGCACGGTGCTGACTCGCCACAGCCGCAACGGCCAGTGGCTCGGTGGAACTGCCGGCGCAGCGCTCGGCGCAGTGATTGGCAACGGCGTGGACAACCGCGCACAGCAGCGGCAGCAGGCCCAGTACCAGGCACAGCAGCAGGCCCAGGCCGAGCGTCAAGCCAATGAGCAGGAAATGGCTCAGGAGCAGGCTCGCCGTCAGTCTGAGGGCGCGCAGGTCATCGTTCGCATGGACGGTGGTCGCACTGTCGCCGTGTTTGTTCACGACGCCGCCCGCTTCCACAGGGGCCAGAAGGTTTGGATTATCGGCTCAAGCCAGATCATTCCCGCCGGATGATAGGCGGGCTCACCCTGCCCCTAGACGCCCTCTCCTGACTTCAGGCGAGGGCGTTGTTTTTTGCGAGCTTCCACGGACCAGTCTGATTTTACAACCTGGACCAGAGGCAACTGGTAGGCAGCGGACAGCCGGCCATCGCCAGCGCGCCACATCAAAGGTGAACATCATGAAATACGTGATCGAGTATCAGCTCCTGCATCGTCACACGGTGCAGGTAGGCATTGAGGCCGACGACGACGACGAAGCGTGCGAAAAGGTTCGCGAGCTGATGGAGGCAGGAAAGCTTGAAGACGCGACATTGTTGATGGACGATTTCGAGGAAGAAGACGGCCAGTCTCTTGAGTTCAAGGTGATCAGCGCAAGCGCCGAGAACTTCCCCGCACCCGATGCCTCGGTGAAAGCCGTCCAGCAGGATGCCATGGCTCGGCGGGTCTGCGATCTGCTGGTCAAGGCCTACGCCGACGGCGAAGAGTCGGGCGGCAGCATCGACTGGTCGGATCTCGACGCGTGCCACGAGCTCGCGCTCGAAGCCCTGGGGAAAGCCACCGGCGGGGACAGCCCACGCATCACGATCCACGGAAGCTATGGTGACCTGCTCATCGACGCAGCGGACGGCACGGTGCACGCATATCGCCCGGATGGCGACGAAGAGCCGTCATACGCGAACATCGCTCGCTTCGACCTGGCTGAGTTCAGGACCTGGGCCGAAACCGCATCTCCGAAATGGATCAACTCCGATGAGCTCGACATCCTCGATATCGGATACTGGATGAAAGATGGCACGTACGTGTCGGCAGACGCGGAATCCCGAAGCGACGCCGCAGTCAAGCAGCAGGACGCGACCGATGAGCAATCGGTCGCCGGCGATGCAAACCCCACTCAGAATGCGTAGCCTCTGAGACCACCCCCGCACGGCACATTTGCCGGCGGGGGTTTTCTTTTGCCCAATCTTCCTACCCAGCCTGAGCGCAACTGGAAGTGAAAGCGGACAGCTGGCGATCGCCAGCGCGCTACACGAGGCAATCAACATGGAAAACGAACTGCTGACACAAGAGCAGGCCGCGCGCCTGTTCGACGCAAAGCTCCAGGAGCTGTGCGCGATCTCGGTCGCGGACGCGGGGCTCGACCAGGCCGATGTTCTGCTGTACGCCGGCCGGGCCAAGAGCCTGCTGCAGGTGAAGGACGCGGTGCTGGCCTTTGCGGCCGACATGGACTTGGACGTGCGTGGCACGAACTGGGTGGCCTGATCATGAAAATCAACACTTCGCACGAAGGGCACACCGCTCTGACCGCTGACGCGATACGCATACACGCCCTGCTTGCTGCGACGGCGCGCGATGTGCCCGCACCGGAACGCGGCAGGGTCGACAAGTACGATCGCGCCGCGCTGTCGCTGGCGGCATACAACGCCGACCCGACCCATCAGGGGAGAATGCTCTGATGCAGCAACAAGAAGCCACAGCGATCGCTGCCAACTTGAACGCCGCCACCCGCGCAGGGAGTCTGGCAACCGCTTACAGCATCATCAGGAAGCTCTCCAAGGCCGAGATCGCGGCGGTGATGCTTGCGGCAGGGCATTCGGTCACATCGCACTGCTCCAAGCACTTCAGCGGCTCCACCCAGGCATCGATTGCCGGGGCATGCAAAGCCCGCGCTGACGGCTGGGCATACACGGCAAGTCAGAAATTGGAGGCTCGATCCGACACAGCGGCATAGGAACACTCAAGAACGGCTGGGCGATTTTCGCCTGGCCGTTTTTTTATGCGCGGAAAGTCCTCTGAACCGTGAGGTACATCGCAAAGAGCACCGCCCCACAAACACGGATCGGGTCGATAATTGAACCGACCCACGGAGGGCCGCCGCGAAGGCAATATCGCATGGGGCGTTTCTTCTCGACCATCATCGCACTCGCGTGCGGGTTCATGCTCTACCGTTCGGCAAGCAGCCTGTGTGCGCTGCAGTCTTCCATCGCAAACCTGGCGCAGGGCTCGGCCGCCACCTCACCGCTGCATCCGGCGTCTGCGGAGAACGTAAGCTTCGCCGCTGAAACGCCGGCGGCCGGCGGCGCATGCCGCAGCGTCAATGACTGCTTGAAGTTGCCGTGACCACGGTTACGTCTTGAAGCCACTGGAATCGGGCGCGCAAACCATGATCACCCGCGCGCAGGTGGTTGGCTCTTCGGCCCGCCGTCCTGCGCCTTTGCTTTGGCCGCCATCGGCCCGGCATAGATGCAGGTAACACCCCCTGACGTGAGGGCGACCGAGTAGCGCAGGTCGCAGTTGACTGCAGCGAACAGTATCGGTGTCTGCTCATTACCCCAGTTGGCCGGAATGAACGCGACCTTCTGGCCCGCCTTACAAACGGCGGCGCTGACGTTGCCTTGCCAGTTCGATACTTCGCAGACATGCGCTTGATCAGGTTGCGGGCGACTTACGGCAAGCGGTGGCGCGGCGACGGGTGAGCTGTGCGGCGCCGACGCCGCGCGATTGCAGCCCGCCAGGGAGGCGACCAGCAGAGCTGGGATAGCAAGACGGAGGATGGTTCGTTTCATCATGTTTGTGCGAGAAGCCCCGACCTTCAGGCCGGGCGGGATAGCGCGGCACGTGAAGCGTGCCCCCAGTTCTCAATCTCCTGTTCGGTTGGCGCTACGCTGAAAAGAAAGCTCCCATGGGAGGCCAAAAGTACCGGACCGCTGCATGATCAGGCGGCGCCGATAGATACTCACTGCATGACAACCAGGGACCCGGTCGGAATGACTCCCGGGAGTGCTATGCCCGTCGCCCCGAGACCGGGCACCGTGAGTGTGCCGCTGTCGTCGATGCCGGTGGACGAACCGCCGATCTGCCGCGCCATCGCCATGCCCGCGGCCCGGCTGGACGGCGTGCTGTAGACAAAAGCGGTTCCGCCGGAAACATAGTTGGACTCGCATGGCAACCGCTGGAACCACGACGGAAAAGCCGCACTGGCATCAGAGACGCTTCCGGTGTACCCGGGATTGGCCTGGGCATACTCGCTCACCAGGCTCGAATAGATGGCCAAATGGCCGGCTGTCGCGGTCATCATGGAAGCTGTGGCCGACACCGCAATCGCGTTGAGCCAGGATGTCATCAGCATCATGTAGAGCGTGAGAAAGGCGGTGACAAAGGACATGCCGTACATGCGTAACTCCTATTGGCAGCGCCTGGTCTGAATGAGAATACGACGGCATACTCGACTCAATATGGTCATATTGGAGACTGTCAATGAACGCAAGTTAAAACTTGTTGCAGACAGTTGTAATCGTATGGCGCTAAAACTAACGTCGCGCTTGTCCCTCCGTAGTTTATCCACTGCGTTTCGGTGCCGGCACCATAATAGTAAGTTACTTGGCTACCGGCATTGGCTGCGTAATACCCGGCTGGACATGTCGTAGTGACACTTAGAACGGAGCCGTTGCCGCAAGTCGACGGACCATAAACATTCACGCTTGCACTGATGCCACCACCCATCCCAACCCATAACCCGCCTTTACACTGAAGGATGCCCGATCCGTTATTTGCTTTGGATATCAGCCCATCCGGGCTGCACCCACCACCAGGAGCGGCGAGGCCATTGATCTGTACATATTCACCAGCCGTCAGGCGCCCATTCGATTGAACCGTACCGGCCTGCACCTGGCCGCCGGTGTAGATGCCTTTGTCGCCATAAGCGCGAATCCACGACCCGTCGGTCATGTACCAGCCACCACCGTAGGTCTGACTGTACCAGCCCGTGTTTCCATTACTGCGAAACCAGTTGTTAGAGTAGGCGGCGCCGTTGGCCACCACGTCGCCATTAGCGGTTATGGTTCCATTCGCGTTGATGTTTCCGTTCGACTGGATCGAACCCGCCTGCATCTGGCCGCCGGTGTAGATTCCTTTGTCCCCATAAGCGCGAATCCACGAGCTGTCGCTCATGTACCAGCCACCACCGTAGGTGATGTTCATCCAGCCACCGATACCGCCCGAATAGAAATTCGAGTTGTATCCGGTGGGCGCACCGGCAGTATTGGTGCCAGCGTATACGTTCTGGGTGTTGACGCTTTGGGTGCCATAGAAGTTTCCGGCGGCGAAGATGTTGCCACTGCTATTGAGGTCGCCGCTAAGCTGAAGCAAGCCATTGGCATTAAGCACAGCTTGCCCGGTGCCATTATTACCGCCATCGGGCCGAAGATAAATAGTGCCCGATCCGCTGCTGGCGGCGCCGTTTGCTGAAAACACAGCCACAGTTCCGTTAGACGCTACAAGGTATGAACTGTAGATGTTTGCTGTCGTAACGAGGTCGCCGTTGGCGTTTACGCTGCCATTCGCGTGAATATTTCCGGTGGCGGTGAGGGCGCCATTAAGCTGAACCGCCCCTGGGGTAATATGCAGCGTATTAACGGCGTTGTTGTAGATGTCCACAACACCATCGCTTGGACTGAACATGCCGGTATCCTGGCCGCCGTCCAAGGTGAAGGAATACCCGCCATTGGTTCCTGCCCCTTCCGCTGCCAAGAACTTACCATTGGATTGAATATTTCCGGTGGATAGCAGGGATGGAGCGCTAACCGCTCCCGTAAACGCCCCGCCACTCATAAGGGCGACGGGTGTTCCATTCCAGGTGAAAGAGCCATCTGAGCCAAGGAGCAACTCGGAATACGGGGAACCCCACAAGTTTGATTCCGCACGAATCCTGTTGTAGTGCACGGAGCCTACGGTATACCCATGCATTAAGGCTTCGCCGCTGGAGCCAGAGACGACGGCGGCACCTGTAAAAAGGTAGCCGGCGGCGGTAATATTGCCGCTCGCGGAAATACTTCCGCTGGCGTCGATGTTGCCATTACTGTGGATGTAATTGGAGGTTACTGCGTTTGCACTGAAATTGCCATTTACATCAAGATTGCCGTAGCTGCGAATATAATTGGCATCAAGGTTGCCATTACTATGAACGTAATTGGCAGTTAAAGTGCCGGCAGAAACAGTGCCCGCTGAATATATATTACCAACCTCAGCAATATCAGCCGCCGGACCGCCTAGATAATGCTGAATGTAGAGGGACCCAGGCTGAAAAATAGCTGAGCTGCTCGTATCGCCATAAAAGGTCGCGTTGGCAGCTCGGAAAGCATTGCCACCGTTTGGTACGTCGAAATAGGACTGACTCGTGACGATACCGTTGGCGTTGATGTTGCCACTGCCTGCCCACATACTTGCGGTCAGGCTTCCGCCTTGACCCACGCCAACCACACTTTCCGAGTAGATGTCCCACGAGTGCAGGCCGCCGTACCAGCCTGCGGGATACCCAGACGTGGGACTTAACCCGGCATTAGCCATACGGCCGCTCGCAGAGACGTCTCCATTCGCATGGATGTTCCCTGCGGCATTGATGTTTCCGGTCGCGCCGATGTTCCCAACCTCAGCAATATCAGCAGAACTGCCGTCGAAGTGTTGAATGTATAGGGAACCTGGCTGGCGGATGGCGCTGTTCGCACCGTCACCAAAGAAAACCGCAGAGCCCACCGTCAAACTGTTTGCATTGCTATTGCCAGCGAGGGTCTCTCCAGCTGCGGTGATATGACCGCCGCCCGTAATGTCATTCCCATTCATGTCGATGGCCGTGGCCATCTGATTGAGTTGCGGCAGCCCCGCCGTAGCATGCCGGTGCAGAGAGTCGTCGACCGTTGCCAGATCTGTCACGAAAAGCGCCGCAACCATCTGACACCCGCCTGACGCGATGCCGTAGGTGGAAAGGGTGACCGGCCCCCATGCCTTTCCGACAGCCACCGTGGGAGCGCCGGATGCCACCCAGCCGCCACCGAGACCAAGCATGCCGGCGATCTGATGCTGCTGCAGCCCCGTGATCGCCTGCCCACCGCCGGCGCAGATTAGGCCCTGCAGTTTGCCGCTGACGACGATGACGTGCAGCGTGGCGGATTCACCATAACTGTCCGTGGCGGCGAATCCCGTGCCGAAGTACCCACCGGTATTCAGCTGCGCCTGCGTGGCGGTGCCGCCGCTACTGGCCAACAAAGAGGCGGAATTGTCGGAGATCCACTGCTTGGCGCCGGCTTGCCACGTCTGAAGCCATTGCGCGGCCAGCTGATTCGTCTGGTACGTGAGGTACATGGTGTAGCCGCCGGCTACCAGCGTCATCAAGATCAAGCCGATGGCGATGGCGACGATGACTTCGATCAGAGTCATACCTCGTTGGCCACGGTGCCCACGCATCATTCTTGCCATTTGGCTCTCCCGGCTTGGTTTTCCACGTCTTGCATGATCTGAAACAGCTTGTCCTCGCGGATCTTCGCGCGGATCCCGATAGCTTCATCGTCCGTGAGGGACAGGGTTTGGAAGCTGGGCCGCACGACGTCACCGGCGTCGCTGGGGAAGCGATCGAGGCGCTGGTAAATGATCGCCGACAACCCCGCAGCCAGAAGCTCACGTGGATTGTTCATCTCTGGTCCTTGGGCAAAAGACAGCGGCCGGTAGAGTGCGTCAGACAGATCCCGCGCATGCACGGTCGAGATGACGCACAGGCCATTGTTGGAGTGCCTGATGGCCTCCGATGCCGTGTCGTGATCACGGATTTCCCCGATGAGCAGCGTGCTGACCCCCGTTCGCATCGCGCGTCGCAGCTGTTCGCGATAATTGCCAAATCGGCGCGAGGCCGGGATCTGGATACAACGTCCTTCACCATGGAGTCCGTCCAGTTTGGTCTCCGGGGGATCTTCGATGGCGAGCGCCAGACCACCGTGCACGCGCAGCCTAGCGGCGAGCAGTGATGCCGCCGTGCTGGTTTTGCCTGCGGCCTGATCACCGGCAATGAGAATCAGCCCGGTCCGGGCCGGCGCCATAACCCACTTGACGAACGATTTAGACAGACCCAGTCGCTCGAAGTCGCGAATCTCCGCCGCCATCCGCCGCAGGAACAGCACCGGCCGCGAATGCAGGTTATTCATGACCGTGACGCGATACAGGATGTCGTCGTGCACATGCGAAAACTCTGGCTCCTGCTGCTCCTCGAAATGCTGCAGGCAGGAGTGCCGCACGCTCTCAATCTCGGACTCGTACCCTGATGGCAAAGGGATGCGTGGGGATTGCGCCCCAGGCATCCCTTTGAGGTCTACAAAGTCAGGCCCGATGTAAAGATCCACAAAGGACACATCGCGCAGACGTGCAGAACCCATATCCATCCTGCGTTAGTTCGCCGAAGTGAACGCGAGCGTGTTGGCGCTCGCAGTCGTGCATTGAGCGGTGGCTACGGCATTGGAAACCTGGCCGACGATGGCGGCGCCACCATCGATCGCCGTGGAGAGCGTGCCAGGCCGGCTGAGCTTCGTTGCTTCCTTGATGCACGCATCCATGGGGATCGAGCCGGCCGACAGCGTGAAGCCAAGGCCAGTGCTCACAATGGTGATCGCGGAGTTCCACTGGTTGTAAGGGATGCCGCCGGTGATCGTCATATTCGACGGGATCCCATTGGCCGCAACCATTGTGGGGACCATGTTGGTACCCGCCGCACCGTAACCCGATACGTCACGCACGTCCTTGGCGTTGATGAGAAGCTGGTTGACGTTCTCCGTGTCGACACCGATGTCGCTGCTGTCCATACCCTTGGCAATAATCGCCGCAGCGACGCCAAGGATGATGAGACCAAGAGCAATAAACACGACCATTTCGATGATCGTGGCGCCCCTCTGCTTGGATGCCTTGGTTGCATAAAACGAACGAACATTCTTCATGAACTACTCCTCTGTGGTGGACGGTTGAATCACATGTTGCCGATCGAGTTCTGGATGGAAAAACTGCCCAAGGTGATGATGGCGGTGATCAATCCCATCAGAGCCAGCATGACGACGTAGAACACCTTCATGCTGGCCTCGACCTGCTCTTGCACCCGGCCAAGTTCATCGTCGGCAAAACGCCGAAGCGCGATGTCAAATCCGTCCAGCTTGTCCAGAATGGTCAGCAGGAGAATCGTTCGCTTGTCAGGGAAATCGTATTCGGCATCGCGCAGGGCGTCGCCAAAAAATAAGCCTCTTGTCGTGCCATAAATCACGGCCTCAATGCGCTCTCGCAAGTAGGGCGTGGCATTCTTCACCAGCAACTCCAGCGCTTCAGCTTGCTTGACGCCGGAACTGATCAACACCGCCATGCTGAGCATGAACAGACCACCGTTGATCCGGCGATACACGGACCAGGGAGGGAGTTTGTCGAGGTAGTAACGAGGCGTTCCCGTCAGGAAGGGCATGCTCACCACGATCGCCACAACCAGCACGCAAGTCAGGATCAACGTGGCCAATCCGTAATGCTGCACGTCGTAAGACATCAGATAGGTGACATGTCCAGCGCCCTGCCAGGACGTCGCGGGAGAGGTCTTGGCCAGAGCAGGAATGACTTTGTAGGCGATGATCTTGAGCATCACCACCAGCGCACCGGCAAGGATGATGGGGTAGACAACACCCGACCCCACTGCGCCCCAGATCCGGCCGCGCACACTGAGCAGGTAAAGCGCGTCCGTGAAGGCTCGGCGCAGGTTCCCCGATTTTTCACCCGCTGCGATCAACGAGGATTCCTCGGGTGACACCCACTTGGCGATCGCCTGACCAAAGGTCTTGCCATCAACCACCATGGCGCGCACTTCGTTGAGCATGATGGCTGCAGGCCGCGTGGGCTTGCGCCCCTCATCGCTGTAGATCGCATAAAGCATGTCGAGCGAATCACCCAGCAGCGCGCCGTTGTCGAGTAACGACCCAAGAATGCTGTAAATATCGCCACGCGTTTTGTTGGAAATTTGCGCGCGGGTGAAGCGATCCTGCAACGTCAGTGTGATGGCGCTCTCCTCGTTCATGCCGCACGCCCAGTGAGAACGTCATCGTGATCAAGGCGACCAACAATGGCCTCGCCCAGGATGGGATCAGTAAGCCCCTGCCGAATGAGTCGCGCCAGATGGACGGCTCTGGTGATGCCGCCGTGCTGCGCGATCCAGCACGCGCGCGCCGCGGCTTTCCCTTCGCGGCGAAACATGTCAAGAAGGTCTTGGGTGGGGCTCACCACCTCACCGATGACGCTGCGGCCTTTCAGCCCTTTGCGACAATGTTCGCAACCTTCACTGTTGCGGAAGAAGATCCCTGTATCGCCACAGTATGTTGCGATGCGTGTCACCGTCTCCGGCGTCAGCGAATCGACGATGTCGCACAGGGGAATGCGGCAGTGGTCGCACAGGACAGGCACAAGGCACTGGTAGATGAGTCCGCGCACCAGCGACGCGTCCGCGTAAAGACCAGGATCGAGCTTCAGGTCATCAAGGCGTTGCAAGATCGCGAAAGGATCGTTGGCGTGCAGTGTCGTCCACACACCGTGGCCTGTGAGGGCCGCCTGAAAGGCAGCTTGCGCTGAGCTGAAGTCGCGCACCTCACCCACCATGATCACGTCAGGATCCAGGCGCATGGCGTTCTTGATGCCGCCAGTCCAGTCGTCATCAATCACGGGCGTCTGGCGCGCGCCGGCGATTTTGTATTCCGGCGGGTTTTCCAGAGTAATGACGTTGATCTGGTTGTTGAAATTACCGACAAGGCGAGTGATGAGCACTTCCAGTGACGTCGATTTGCCGGAGCCTGTAGGCCCCGCAAAAATGTGCAGACCGTGTTTATTCTGGGTCATCGATGAGATGAGCCTGACCTGCTCCTTCAGGTACCCCAGTTTCTCCAATGTCCAATGCTCACCGATCTTGCGATGGAGCAAACGCGTCACCATCACCTGGCCTTTATCCAGTGGACGCGTGGCTACGCGGGCGCCATAGAGGCCGATCGCCTTCACGACGGACTCCTTCATGCGAGCATCCTGGGGCTGGCTGGGTTTGAACGTGGAATCAGCGATATCGCACATGCCCTGGTAAATGGCGGCTCTAAACTCGCCGCCCAGTTGCGTTGGCACCTCGGGCAAGGCCGCGAAATCCTCCAAGAGCCCGTTGACGCGTATGCGAATTCGACAGGAGTCGTCCTCATCGAACCAATGAATGTCGCTGGCACCCTCTCTCACTGCGCCCGCGAAGATTTCCAGTACCCGTTGCTGTGTCGCGCTCTCCTGCCGCCGATCCATGACGGCAACTTTCCCAATCGGGCTAGGACTGCGTGCATAGTGATCACGCAATTCGGATAGTGAGCACGCACGGACCGTGACATTCACACCCCGGCGTTTGAGCCCATCGCGGAAGGCCAGAACGTGCTGATCCATCAGCAGTCCGTTGGCGACCAGCAGCTCGCCCGTGTCGAGCAAACAGAACATCTCGCGCAGCTCCATCGCGATCTGATGCGCCTCACCCGTGGCCGTCAACGCGCGCGGGGGACGAGCCAAGGATTCGGGATCACTGGAATGTCGGGATGATTTCACGATAGGCCTCTTAGGGTTGCCCGACCGTGTTGGATGCCATGCCAGGTATCGGCATGCCGCTGATGAAAGTGCCAGACGGGGACTGAGCTTGAGAATGAGGTGCCGTTGGGGCTGTGTCGGAGAAGCCAACTTCAATGCGACGGCCGCCCTTGCGCAGCGTCACATGCTCGGCATCGAGGCTCATCACGGTGTAGCCACCCGGGATCACACTACCGCGGTGCGCGTCGACCGTCGCTCCATCGGCATAGAGGAAGGTGGCAAACAACTTGCCATTGGCACCGAAGACACCCTTGACGACGGGCGCGGGCATCCCGGAATGATTTCCAGCACCATCGACGGAGGCCGGTGCGGACTTTCCGTTTTCGACATTGACCTTATCCAACTTGGCATCAAGCTGCGCACCGACAAGTTGTGCGGTTTTCAGGATGTTGGCGCTGTTGAGATCCGAGAGCTGACCCACAGTGGTCGAATCCTGCGCGATGACCGGCTCGTAGCACGCCATCAGGAGGAGGAACACGACCAACGCTTTGCGAAAGGTGCAGCGACAGGAAGTGTTCATTGCGCCGCATTCCCTGCGTCGCGCGTTCTTATTTGCGACCATACATTTCACCTTTCATTGTCCAAGTCAGGTTTGCCCTGGCATCGAGCGCCACAGCGATTTCGTAGAAGCGCAAGCCACCAGAGGGCATGCCCGCAAAAAGCTGATCAGGAGCTAATGCGGATTTCACTTCGACATCGACGGTTGACCAGGTCGCCCCGGGAAGCACGGCACCTTTCTTCGCGGCGTCAGAGGACGCAGCCTTGAGCGTGTAGGTGGCTATCCCTTGAGGGATAGATTGCAAGCGCGTGATCAGGGTTTGCATCTGATCGCTGATCCCCGGCAGCGGGAGTGAGCGCACATCACCCGCCAAGCCGACCTTAAGGTTCAAGGTCACCGTCCCCGTTTGCCCCGCATCGAAAATGCCGGGAGTCGCACCGAGTGACTCGGCGGCTGACTTGAATGCGACCGCTGTGGAGCTCGCGCCACGATGGTATGTCGCAAAGACGATATCCTTGACGCGGCCACCATGTTCGCCGAGAACGCACCGTCCGTTATTGAACTGCCAGCCACCAATAACGAGTGGCACGTGGTTCCAGACCGTCGCGCAGGCTTGAAGAAAATCCGACGCTGTCGGTGTGTCTTGCCAAGGGCGATCGACGGGCGTCGCAGCTGTGGCGGCATATTTGCGTTTCTGGGCCTTCAGGGCCCGCACGGCGGCCTCGTGCTGCTGCTGCGCATGGAGCTGCGTGCGATGCTTCAACCACATGTCACCGCCGACCGCTGCGGCGCTGATGGCCCCACACAGCACGCCGAGACTGAGTATTTCACCCGTCGTAAGCCCAAACGTCAGAGGCTTGAGCCGATATTCACTTTTAATGTGCTTGATCGGCAACAGCGCTTCCAGCGAAGCCTCTTCACCACCAAAACCCCACGATTGCGGTGCGATTACACGTGGCGTGGCGCCGGGTGTCCGCATGTCGCTGTAGGTTTCCCGCAGCAGATCGTCAATCTGTGCGCGTCCACCAACAATGTCGCGTCCCGGCAGGACGCCGCCGCGATGCACTGCGATAAAAGCGTAGGTATCGGGGCCGATCTCAAAAGCGGCAATCCAGTCGTCGCCCAATGTCCCGGCCAGTGCGGCAGCAAGGCTGTACATGCCGCGCACACTGGGGGCCTTCGGCGAGGACTTGCTGCTGGCTTTCGGTCGGGGTGAGAACCCCGCCTGCAGCACCTTGCCGCGGCGAATCGCGACCATGTTCATTCCCTCGCGCTTGCCTATGGCCTTAGCCTCAGCCATGTAGTTTCTGGCACTGCGCAACGGTTTCCACAGAAGCCCGCTGACGAACGATTTCCCATTGACCTGAGTGATCGTTACTGCGTCATTGGTGTGCGAGGAAATTGCCATCAATCCAGGCTCACAGTCGATGGCGGTATCTTGTTCGCGAGCACGACGGGTGTGACGACGATCACGATGTAGACCGTCTTGTTGGTACCCGTCACGCCGCCACCGAGTAGCCAGTTGTGAGCCGAGCCGGTACCGCTACGCTCGTTGTCGAGCGATGACTGTTTGAAGCTCGCGATCACCGCCGTATCACCTGAGCGAAGCTGCACGTCGGGCGAGAACATCTTGTTGTCGATCTCGGGGACTTCGATCGCGCTGTTGCCGGACTCTTTGCGCAGGATGTTGACCAGATCGGAGAGGTTGATCGACAGCGATAACTCGAGGGTCTTGTTGTCCGGATAGACCATCGGCATCGCCCACATATTGAACCCGGTGGTCACGGTGCCTGGGGTGATCGACGACTGGGAGAATCCGGACGAGCTACCCGTGATCGTGTTGCTGGATTGAGCGATGAACCCGGTCTGATGGGCGATCTGGATCGGGGCCGGCTTCAGATTTCGCGCCACCACGCTGGGCTCCACCAGCACGCGCACCTTGCCCTGCGTCGATAACGCGTTGATCAGCGCCTGGCTACCACTCCATTGGGAGTTGCCGGACAGGATATTGATGGCGCCGCTGACAGCGCCCGTAGTGGCGGTGTAGGTGTTAGACAGCGAGAAGCCGAAGTTCTTGTTGAGATCCTTGTAGACCGCGTTCCAGTTCAACCCATAGCTGTCACTGCTGCTGATAGTTACCGACAGCAGCTGGACGTTGATCAGCACCTGTTTGGAGTAGGTCGCATTGAGCGATTCAACATAGCTCTGGACGCGATCAAGCACTTCTGGCGTGTCCGTGACGATCAGCGTGCTATTCGATGACGAGTAAAATGACTTGCCCTGCCCGGGCGTTGTCATCGCTTTGATCGACGCAATCAAGTCAGTAGCAGGGTTTGTTTTCAGGCCAACCGAGGTCGTCTGCATGCTTCCGGCGTTACCACCGACGCCACCCGACGAGCCGCCGCTACTACCGCCGCCGCCACCGCTACCGCCACCACCGCCGCTGACACCCGAATCTGTTTTGGTGCCGGAGGTGAAAACGCTCGACATGTCGAGCGTGGTCGGCAGGTTGTAAATACGGAAGACGCGGGTTTCGATATGAAAAATGACGATCGCGCCATGATCGACGCGCCAGGACAGGCCGAAACGTGCTGTCAGCGCATCGAGAAAACCAGGAAGATCGCCGGTGTAACGGATGTCGACCAGCTGGCTCCCGACGTCATTCTGTGTGCCCGGCACCCAGCCACCACCCAGGGACGAGCCCATCGCTCGAGGTGCATTGACGCCTGGCGGTAATGAGGCACCTTGAGGCGCCGGCGGCAGGTTGGCTGAGCTGGGTTCGGTTGTGCTTGATCCGCCGCTGATCGCGTCAGGGGTAATTCGCACCTGAAGGCCGCATAGCTTGCTGATCAACTGCCCCGTTTCCAGCAAGGTCAACCCATTGCTGGGTGAAAAGGTGATGTTGCATTTTGCTGGCAACTCACTGGCGCGAGTCACCGGGATCGGGGTCGTGCTCACGTATTGCTGGTCGGTGATGACCGCCGCCATATCGCGCCGGGCCGCTTTGGCGTGCTGCATGGCGCGCGAAGCAGTGTTGACGTTGGCGATCGACTGATCCACCAACTTGTCGGTGGAACGGATATTCGTTCCTACGCTGGCGCAGCCTGTCAAACCAAGCATCGCAAGGGCGAGTGCTGCGGCAATGGGTGCTGATCGTGGCATCATGGCTGTACGTCCGACTCGGTCTTGCAGGGCACTGATGTGACGCGCGTCAGATGCTGCTTCGTGTAGAGGCACACCCAAAGCGGCTTCGACGCCTGGGCATACGCGGAGATCGCATCACTGGTGGCATCGATGTAGCTGCCTTGATACGTGAGCGGCGCGACTATCGGGTAGTCCACCCCAGCGCTATCCCAACGCAACGTCCAGCCCGCTCGTGCAGACCAGGACTGGATGACTTGACGCAGAGTGCTCCCCTGAAACGCTTGCCACGCTGGGCGAGGTGGCGCCATTGCCACGGGGGCAGCTAACGGCTTTTCCGCAACCCCAGGCCCTATCGGCCCACCCGGTCGCGATGATGCGGAGACAGGATCGTGACGCTCCGTTCGCACCGGCTTAGTTCGCATCACCCACACCGTACCTTTCGGCGGAGCGCTGATCGGGTCCTGCTTCACCACCGGGCCGGTGGCATGTATGGCTCCGGCGAGCAGGGCACCAATGACAGCAAAAATTGCGGCGAAAACTCTAGGTGCGCCCGCCCTCCTCTGGCGAGGCAACGCTCGTTCAGTGGCTGTCGCCATGCTGGGCCACCCCCCGTGAAACACCTGCGTCGACCACGGCAAAACCGTTGTGCGTGCTCAGTTGCGGTGCAGCGCAGATGTTGTCCACCCCTGCGTGGGTTCTCGCCGGAACAGGGTGCTCGCCACCCTGAAAATGAACCACGTAGATGCGGGAAAAGTTTCGCCCTGCCATGCCTCTTAGCCTCCCGACGGTGATAGTAAAAACATTATAAGGAAGCGCAACGATAGCCGTCAATCAAAGTACGCGCAACACCCTTCATGAACCTCGCTTGCCGCCTGGTCCAACCACGCCACGCCTCCGCACGCACCTTCAGGTGCAACGTCGCGGTGTAGGTGGCGGGTGCGTCGGTCACGCGATCCTCCGGTTTCGATGCAATGGAGAGTACGCGGAAGCGCAACCATGAACAACGCACGTATCCTGTGTGCACTGTCTTGTTGCGCGCTATTCAATGGATAGCTACAACGATACTGTATGATACTGATTGCGTGATAAACGGGAGACCTTGTGGAGTTCAAGCCGCTGCAAAGCCTTAATCCCGCCAGGCCAGTGCCTGGCGCCGCCCGGTGGTATAGGTGGCTGCACGGCGCCGGCCTGGGCCTGCTTGCCGCCGTCGCCGGGATCGTCGCCTTCAACATCGATCTACCGACCGCTGCCTTCCCGTGGAGCGTGGCGCAAGGATTCCTGTTCGCCGCGGCCTGCCTTGCCATCGGACTGCGTGCGTGCCGAACTCGCCCGCATGTCCTTGTCCTGCTCCTCGGGTGGTATCTAGGCAGCCTGGCGGCAATGCCATTTACGTGGCGCGCATTCTTCAGCACCGGCTGGGGGTGGCTCGCCTGGGTGGTTCTGGCCGCCCTGCTCGCACTGCCATCGCTGCTTGCGCCGCGACGCTGGCCGGCGCTCGGCTTTTTGTCGGCCGCCGTGCTTGCCAGCGTGCCACCGCTGGGGTTCGTCGGGCTCGGCAACCCGCTTCTGGTCGCCGGCGCGCTGTTTCCTGGGGCGCGCTGGTTGGGGCTGCCTCTGTGCCTCGGCTTCTTCGCCCTGTCCGCGTTCCGTGGCCGGGCCGCGCCAATCGCTCAGATGGTGATGCTCGGCTTCGGGTTGCTCGTCTTGACGCGGCCGCCACCGGCGCCACCAGCCTATGTGTGGGCTGCCACGACATTCGACGGACTTTACCCGGAACAGTCCTTGGCCGAGAGCTTCAAGCGACAGGACGGGGCGATGGTCACTGTGAAGACGGCACTCAACCAGGGCGCTCGGCTGGTCTTGATGCCGGAAACCACCGACCCGTTGTGGGATGACGGACAGGCGTTCTACTGGGGCGGCGTCACGCAGCTGGCTGTGCATGACAAGGCGCAGGTGATCATCGGCATCTACACCAATCCTCTGTCCACGACTGAGCCGGTCGATGGACTGCTCGACCTCAGCAGCGGGAAGATCTACCCCGCCATGATGGCGATGCCGCTGGCGATGTGGCGGCCATGGTCTGGGAACAGTTTCCCGCTCCACCTCGGTGCGACCGCGCCCATTCCCACGGCAGCCGGCCCGGCTGCGCACCTGATCTGTTACGAGGAACTGCTGGTGTGGCCGCTGGCCGCGCAGGAGATCCACACCCGGCCAACCCTGTTGCTGAGCGCAGCGAATCAGTGGTTTGCCGGTGGCTGGCTCGCGCGCGCGCAATCGCGCAGCGTGGCGATGCAGGCGCGGCTGTGGGGCCTTCCGTTGATTCGGGCAATCAACCATCAGGCGCTGAGCCTGCCGGCGCCTGAGTAATGACCCAGGCGCCGGCCATTTCCCGGCGGCTATGTGCGTATTACTAGGAAGCGCGACAACACTCTACAATCGAACCCAAGGATCGACTCACGTCGACCAGCAGCACTGACTCAGGAGGATCGCCACCGATGCACGCAACACCCCAGAATCCAGTTAAATCCATGGTGCGCCGCCAGTGGCGTTACGCGGTAGGCTGTTTCGCTCTTGGCGTGGCTTTTCTGGCGGTGTTCGCGATGGTGGGGCACGCGCGCCTGCAGGGCTGGCTCGGCCTGTTGCCGGCGGGAAGCGGCCTGTGCTTGCTTGCCTTTGCTGTTCACGAATTCCGCGACGTGCAACGGCGAACACACGGCATGCGGGTCGAGACGCGCGCGATCGCCGATGCGGCCAAGACCTTTCCGGCCTACGGCATCGGAATGACCCCGAACGTGCGAGCGCGCGGTCGAGGCGACATCGACATGGTGGTGGGCATGGGAACCCATCACATGCCGGTCGAGATCAAGTCCTACGAGTCCTGGGGAATGCAGGATCGCGACCGGTGTCTTGCGACGCTGGAACAGGTGGCCCGAGCGCAGCAGTATCTGCGCGCTCGCCGCGGGTACGTCTGGCTGCCCGCGGCAAAGGTGGGGATCTGGCGGCGCTGGAGGGGGCTTCGAGAAGGCGATGTCACAGTGGTCTTCGGGAGCGCGCGGCACCTCGCGCGCATCATCCGCCGGCAGGAAGGCTGATCGTGGGTGGCAAAGCACTGAAGAACCCTTCCCCACGGATGGAAGCCTCGGCATACCACGCGTTTGCCGAACGCACCCTCGCGCGGCTGCGTGAATCCGTGCCAGGCGCACGTTTCGAGGTCATACCCGCCTATGGCCGCAAAGCGAGCTTCGGTGACATGGACATCGTGGTCGACTGGGGCAGCGAAGAAGTCGATGCGCGCCAGCGGCGGGAGCTCGCGATGAAGGTGCTCAATCCCACGGAAGTGGTGACCAACCACGATGTGACAAGCATCGGCGTCGCCAGCGACGGTTGCAGCGCGCCGTTCCAGCTCGACCTGGTCACTGCCCCCGCAGAGACGTTCGACTTCACGCTGGCGTACTTCAGCTTCAACGACCTCGGCAACTTGCTCGGCCGCGTGGCGCATATGGCGGGCTTCAAGCTGGGCCACCAGGGCCTGCGGTACGTGACGCGTAACCCAAGACAATCGCATCACGTTATTGCGGAGACTGTGGTCACTCTGGAATGGGATCAAGCCCTGGATTTTCTCGGCTATGACCCGGCAGCATACCGCCGCGGCGCCGAAGGCGGCTTTCAGTCGCTCGAGGACATCTTTGGGTTCGTCGTTTCCTCGCGGTATTTCTACCCGTGGTCGTACCTGCCAGAAAACATGAACCACGCCGCGCGCGTGCGCGATGTCAAGCGCCCGACCTATGCCGCTTTCCTCCGGTGGCTCGATGCCGCAAGCCATCCAGCAGTGCTGCAGCCAGCGGTTGACTGGACGGACAAGACCGCCCTGCGCGCCGAGTTCCTGCAGGCCGCCCTTGCGCGATTCCCTTCTTTCCGGGAGAGCCACGAAGCGGCGGTTGAGAGTGCGGAACGGGCAAGCCTGGCCAAGCAGCGCCTGGGTATGGAGCGCGTGAGGGATTTGACGGGGGCGTGGGGGAAGGAGTTGTCGCAGATCTTTCGTGAGGTCAGTGCGCGATTCGATGGGCAGGACCTTCGGACAGAGTGGCTCCTGCAGGCTTCCGACCAGGCGATCGA
Organism: Lysobacter sp.; assembly: GCA_031359875.1. Classification (GTDB taxonomy): domain Bacteria; phylum Pseudomonadota; class Gammaproteobacteria; order Xanthomonadales; family Xanthomonadaceae; genus Cognatiluteimonas. The sequence goes on along the minus strand of JANMAO010000187.1, from coordinate 111,665 downwards.
CGCGCTCGTGATGGATGCCGCCGCAAAGGTTCGCGCCAGCCACTGCGAGCAACCCAGTTTCGAGTGAGGCTGCGCCGCCATCGGCCCGTGGTTGTGTCACGACATAACAACAACCACTCAAAGAGAAAGCCCCGCCACGATACGTGGCGGGGCTGGATGGTGAATCAGGCTACTTCGATCGGCGTGTCCGACACGCATATGCTGTTGATGAAGGTGTCGGTGCCGTGTGCGCCTTCCATGTAGGCACGATCGTCGTCATCGCCGCGACCTGACCACATGGCGTCGGTGAATTGTTCGATCGCATGATCGCGGTCGTCGGCCTGGAACAGCATCATCGCGTCCTCGTCGTCGCCAGGGATGCGCCCGGTCACAGCGTAGTAACGCATGCCTTCCCGTGCGGCCGGCTTCACCGCGGTCGCAATGGCATCCACGCTCGCGTCCTTCGAGCTGGCCATCACCTCGACGCTCGGTTGGTTCGTTCCCGCCGAAAGAATCGCCCGCAGGGATGCCATGGCCAGCCGCGGCGGCCGACCCGTGCTCTTGGTGTCCTGATACGACGGGTTATCCATGATCATGGTGACCAGTTTCAGCGCCATCACGCTTGGCACCCCGCTATTCATGACGCCGTAGTCGCACTCCTCGTAGTGATCCTGCTCCGTAGGACTGCCATCGGACTCGACACCCTCACGGTCAACCCACACCACGACGCCACCGTTGGCCCGGATCCACGCGATTTCATCAGACATGCGTACATCGCTGATGACGACGCGATCACCCTGATCGAGCAGGCCGTGAACCTTGGCTGCGAGCTGATCGATCCAGTAGGTAGTACGCTGCGCACGCCGCGCCATGCCGTGAGCCACAAGCAGGTCACGGTAGGATCTTCCGTTCTGTGACTCGAGGGGCGCGTCCTTGGTGGCGTCGCCGACCGGCGCAATGTTGTAGCGAGCTTTAACCTCGCTACGAATCGCGTCGGCGAACGCCACCTTGGCGAAGCCGTGGCCAGTGACCATGATGTCTGCCAGCGTGTCCTTTCCCGACCGCTTCAACCCGGCAAAGCCAATGATTGAGGGTAACGCGCGGCGGATCTGTTGCGCCTGTTTTGTCTGCTGCATGAAACTCTCTCCGTTGCCCATAAACGCCGAAGGGCGCTCTTCAATGGGTTTCTAGAGATGTCTTGCGGAAGACTGGTAAAAGTGGCGCACGCCCCACCGCAGATCGCGCATTTAGCAAGCGCAAAAGAAAAACGCCACGTCGAAAAGATCGACGTGGCGCTGGTGATTTAATGAACCGAAGGAAGGGTGCCCTCTTCCCTCAGCGTGTTCTCGATACGAGTGGCGACGTGATCATCGCCACAACCCATGTTGATCGCGCGAAGCTCGCGCTTCATGTTGGGTGTGCGGTGGCCGAGCGCATCCGAAAGGATGGTTCGCACGGACGGGTTGCCGCCGATCTCGCGCACGTGCCTCAGCGCGTGCTCAATGTCACGGATGTACTGCAAAGCTGACCTCCTTGTTTCTTGGTTTTTGTTGTTATGGATTAGGCCGCACGCGCATGCGTGGATGCGGTGGTAGCCCTCTCGCGATTGCTCTCTGACGGGGCGAAGGACCCCCAGAAGTCATCAGCCACCGTCTCGATGATCTGCGTGACATTGCCCTGCTCCACGAGCGCCGAAGCAACTTGAGGGGCGTTTTCGGTGGCACGCGCGGCATCCACCCGAACTTGCCAGAAGGTCGAACCCTTCTTTCGGTAAGTTTCCTGTTCAGCACTTGTGATGCTGTAGTGAGCACAGAGCTTCCCGTAGTCGATGGATCCTGACTTCGATTGCTCGGTGAGCGTGACGCCGCACCCATCGATGGCTTTTACGTTGCGCCGGGTCGCGACCTCGATCATGGCTGCTCGCAGCCTCTCCTTGACGCTGTCGAGCTTTTTCACTTCGACCTCGATCGCCAGGTATTTCTCGGCCAGCGCCGCGTACTCAGCGCCGCATGGGGGAACCCCTCGCCGCAGTGAATCCAGAAACGCGATTTCGTGGTGGTACAACTCGGTCGCGAATGCAGCGATCTCGGCCGCGAGCTTTCTCACGATGGCGATGTCTCCCGTCTCCGGGACATAGCTCACAAAGTAGAGGACCCCATGTGCCGGCCACTGCGAGGGATGCCCCCACGCCACGAGCCCTTGGTGCGCGACCTGTGGCACGTAGTAGTCGACGATCACGTGTTGCTTCGCCAGCTCATGCACCGCTTCGTGAGGGCACTTGATCTCGGTGTACTCATCCCCGTCCAGGCTGATGCCATCGAACGAGGCCTTGATCTGCGGGTTGCCATCCATTTCAGCGCAGAGCGGCTGAACGACCATGCCTGTGGCGTGCTCAAAAGCCGCGCGGGCCGCCGCCTCACTATCCTTGCCACGCTTCATGCGTGGGTTTTCGATGACCCGGCTCACGCCGGTCATCTTCTCCTCGAACAGATCGTCGAGGGTGGCCATCCACGGTTTGCGCTCGATCATGCCGTGCGCTGCCGCGATAACCATCGCGTCGCTGGAGCCTATGCCACCAACGCGCCAGTCCAGCCAGGCTTGGGTGCCCTGGACCAGGTTGACTACACGCATTGTTGATCCTCCTCTGAAGTCGGCTGCCGGAAGGCGGCAGCCTTGTGTGCTTCAGGGGAAGTTGCTTTTTATGCAGCTGGTAAAAAAGGCGAAGCTCTCAGCCTTGCGCGTGAGAGAGCTGGATGATCGGCGATCGCACGTGTGGAAACGACGGTTTCAGTGAGCGGGCTGACCTGATGCCTTTGGGATGGCAGGCTCAGTGATGGCACTGATGACAAATCCGCGAATTTCAGCACGAACCTCAGCCGGTGCGCGATCCCACAACGCGTCCTCCGCAAATCGTCGAAAGCGCTGGAAATCAGCAGCGAGCCGACCCGTCGCCTCATCGATCATTCGATCCAATGGGCGAGGCTGAGTGCTGAGCGCAGTACCCGACAATCTATCGAAATTGCGGATCAGCTCTAGCGAGCCGATGGCGCGCGACACCACGAAGATCCGTGCGAGACGGTCGATCAGCTGCTCATTGACGGGTGTGGCGACCATAACCGAGCTCCTCAGAAAAGCTTGCCGCCGGCAGCGAGGCGTGAGGCCGGCGTGTGGTCAACGCGACGGGTGTTGTAAATCATCTTCTCCACCAACGCTCCAGGCAGATCCAGCCCGAGGCCCGAGGCAAGATCGAAGATCCGGATCAGCGCGTCCGCAAGCTCGACCTCCAGAGCGGGCCGATGCGGCAGGCCTTTATCGGGGATGTTCTTCCGGTAACCCTCGAGCGCCTCGCTGATCTCGCTGTGGATCAAGCACAGCTGCTCTGGGACATTCCGCTTGGGCGGTTCCCCTGGCAGGCTGTGCAAGTCGGCGCCGGTGTGAAGGTCCGTCCACCACCCGCCACGAACAGCGGCCTCGTGGCACTGCTGCATCAGGAGGTCGACGCTGATCGCCAGGGCGGCGCCGTCAATCCAGGAGGCACTGTCCTCACCGACACCGCCGGCCACGTCAGGCAGATCCTCGTGAGGCGCGCAAACCGCTGCGGCTCCGCCCGCCCGCCGGCGCGGCGTCGTCAGCGCCTTCGGCTCCGGTGATATCGATGGGCTGGATCCCTTTTTGCATCAGCTCGATGACATCGTCGGGCGTGGCCACCCGTGTACTGCCGGCAATCTCGTCGACCAGGTTTCCCACCAAATGCTTCGCGGCGTCCCGATAACTGAAGGCGCGGAAGAGGTATTGCTTGCCATTAAATGGCGCGACGTACACGCGGGAAACCTTGCGTCTTGACATGAAGCGAAACCTCGTGGAGTGAGCCCTGCCTGAACATTATAAGGAAGCGCAACGACTGCCGGCAAGTGCAGCCAAACGAGGGCACATACCAGGTTGTTCGACGCAATAAAAAACCCCCAGCCGAAAACGGCTGAGGGTTTGTAGTGGACGTCTAGTGCGTCACGTGGGGTTGCTGTGTCCGGCGATTGGACACCAGGGCCGACAAGCTGCGCTCGAGCTCGTCGACGCTGAGTTCCTTGACGCTTTGCGCCGTGCTGTTGCCAAGCCATACCAGCATGTCGGGCAGTGTTTTGGAACGCGCCAACATGGCTTCCTCGACCTGCGGCACCAGCGAAGCGTGTACCTCGGGGTCATCGGGCGTCACTACCATCGCTGGCGCGCTGGCCGGCGGCTGCTGTTCGGGCCTGCGCTGAACGGGCTCGACTTGGAGAGAGACCAGTGGCTCGTTGGCATACACCGAAAGGCCGTAGCCTGTCTCGATCGCGATAGCTTTCACCAGGCACCGCATGACCGCGCGGTTCCAGTCATGGGATGTGGGATTGAGCAAGGGTTGGTGATCCAGTTTTTTGTCGCCCTGCTTCGTCGCGACAACTACCTGGCCCATGATCGGAAGCATTTCCGTGTGCGTCTTGCCACGATAGGTGACTTTCACGGTCACGCCCCATCCGTTGCCTAGCCGCAGCGCAGGAAGCTCGACGAGCTCACCAGTCTTGTCGTCGGCCACTTTGTGCCAACCCACGTCCCACGTGAAAGACGGATCCGTGATCCGGGCAGCAGCGATCGCCGATGGCCAGTCGATGTAGTCACCTTTGCCAGCCTTCTTGACGATCAACGGCTCGATGATCGAAAGATCTGACGTGGGCGTGACGTTGAGGCTTCTCAGGAACTTGATCGTGTCGACATTCCCGTTGGAGTACATCGACAAGCCGACGCCGCTGACCATGGCCGCCGATTTCGCGCGGCAACGGTTGATGGTGTCGGAGATGTCACGCGGATCGATGCGCGCGATCGCGATCGGCTGGTTGGCGCCATTCAGCACCGGCAAGTATGTGTTTTGCATCAACGGTGCAGAATTGTCCGGCCACTCGATCACCTGTGAGACCGCCACCACCACGCCGCCGAAGATCTCGAAATACGGGTAGCCCATCCAGTACATCACCTGCTGCGTAGGCCGGCCGGCTAGCGCCAGTGCGCGAGGCCACGGCAGGTAACCCAGCTGCTTTTTCGTCCCATCCCTTTCGGTGATTTCGTAGGATTTCACCAGCCCCGCAAAGGGGGTCTTGACACCTTCCAGAAAACTTTTGCTCATGCAGAGATCCTCCGCTAACGCGCGCGCCACCACGGCGTGCTTTTCGCTAGTCGGAATGAGTTGTCTGGAGAGGTACTGGTAGGAAAGAAAAACACCCCAACCGATCAAGGATCGGAAGGGGTGGTGTGGAGCACACGGGTCATGCGGCAGTGGCGAAGAGATCCACCTGGCTGCCGTCATCGAGCGCCGAGCGTATGTCGTGGTCAGCAACGGGCAGGAACCGCAACCCGTAGTGAGCCATGCTAAGCACCCGCGGGAGCTGACCGCTGGCGCGCAAATCACCCAGTGCCATGCGCAGAACACGTTCTTCGGGCATCTGCGGACTGGTCAACGACGATCGAATCGTCTCGAACGCCTCTCTGTAGTAGCTGCCATGCTCGCAAGCCCTTCGCATGTCCAGGACGACGGTCATTGTGTCCGGCGCCCGCGGGTGCAGTTTGCGCAGCTCAAGTGCGAGCGCCTGTGCAGCGACCACACCAGCTCCTGGATGGGCACGCTCCAGGTCCATTGCCACCATAGACAAGTAGTCGCCCATGATGCTGTTGGCAATGCCGCTGAACGAAGGGCGCGCCGAGTCCAGAAGCACCAACCGTGGCGAGCTGCAGTATTGGTCCAGCGCCTCGGCTCCGAGGTCGTAGATAACCCCAATCTTCACGTCTTTGATCAGCTGACGCTTCGGGGGCTCGGGCGCCAGACCCGCGTCGCGCAAGAGCATCCCGGTGGGCTCAAGGATGCGCCAGGGGGCGATCCTCCTGCCTCGTCCGATGTCACCATAGATCGTGGCGAGGACGTTCCCGTCCGCGAACAACGAAAGCTCCACCTCCTCGCCGGCCTCGAGCTGAGCGGCCTGGTCGTGGTATCCGCCCTCACGCAACCGTGAAGCTGCGACAGACAGACCGGGATCATCTTCAGGGTACTTCTCGCCGTCCAACGGCACCGAGGCACGCCACGAAGTCGAGACTTTCAGGCGTATCGCCCGATCCTTCATTTCATAGGGCTCGGACAACGCACCGAGCCAGGACTGCAGGTAACCCATCGGAGTCAGCGAGCCGCCAGGCCGGCGCAACATCCCGCCGCAGGTCGCCGACATGGCCCCGAGGACCCAGGTCATGACTGACTGCAAGGTGCCGAATGCGCAACACGACTCATGTGCCGTGTGCGGATGCACATTGTTCTCGTAAGTCGACTCGAAGAGCGCGTAGAGCACCCCGGTGGTGGTGCGGAAGGCGCCGACGCGGCGGGAAACAGTGATGGTTGAACTCATGGTCTTGCTCCCTCAATCAGGGCCGCGGAATGCGGCCACATGTACGAAGGGAGTTGCCGGGGTGGGTGGTGGTAAAAAGCGACCGGCCAAAAGAAAGCCCCGACCGCTCAAGAGAGCGTGTCGGGGCATCTGAGTTCACTGTGGAGTGGCTTGTCGCGCGCTATTTGCGCCCTGCAGCCGCATGGTGATCTCGAGGCTCGCGAACTACCTCGTCCGTGATCTTGCGCAACCAGCGGTAGAACGCGATGACGGGTGCGAAAAACTGTCGCGGCGTCTCCTTGGCGCCCCGGACGAAACCCTCGCAAAACGCCTTCAGGTTGTCATTCATCATCAATCTCCTTTGCCGACCGCAAGCCATAGCTTACCAGCCAATAGAGCACAATGAGTACATCCACCGACAGGAAGATAAGATCCATTCCACGAGCAGTCAGGCTGAACCAGCGCTCATGGACCAAGCCCGTCAGCCACTGGATAGCCAACAGGGTCACCACCTCCAACGCAACCAGCGCGAGGAGCATGACGGAGCCAGCAAGGACGTGCGCGAGCACGGCGCCGACAGAGTCCCACAGTTTGCGGCTGTTCGCCGCGCGGCGATGTACGCCGCGATTCTTCATTTTCATAACCTTCTCCGAATTGAGTGCGCCGGCGAGAGCCGGCTATCCACTTTCGGTTTAAGTTGCGCGGCTGCCTCATTGGAAGAACGGGCAAAAACAGCGGCTTCAGCGCAACAACCGGGAAAGAAGGAAAAAAAGCCCTCAACCGCAAAATGCGGTCGAGGGCTTGGGGTCAAGCTGCGAGAGCCGCCGGGCGAGCAGGGAGCGGTGTTTTGCGGGCCGTTGCCGGTCTGAAATCGAGGCAAACGGACGGGAGATCCGCGACGGCAGTGAGCAGGTCGAGCGCTCGCAGCGTGGAGACACTGACCTTGATGCCAAACTCCACGTGCCTGGCGCGACGCCCCAGAGCCATTTCGATCGCCTCATAGCGCCGGCGGAAAAGCGCCATGCCAAGCAGGCGTTCCTTGTGGATTACGCACGTGACGTTGCCCGGGAGAGCAAACGCCTCCTGCGTGCCCGAAAGGGCCTCGCGGAACACCTGGATGGCGCGGATGCCGGCGCCAGCCCGATGCAGCTCCATGTCGCAAGCTACTCGGCTAATGAAGTCGTGGAGCAATTCATCGCGTGTACCGATCAGGGCGGAACGGCCCCGGATCAGCGCACACAACCGGTTGCTGGTCCCGAGGCGGAAGATCGACACGGCAGAATGGTGTCCCTGCACCGGCGCCCCAGGCACGGGAGCGAGCGAGGGGTCACCTTCCCCCATGCCGCCGCACTCGATGATCCTCCATGGCTCGATCCGGACATCGTTGACCCCGCCGTAGATGTCAGCCAGGACGGCCGCGTCACGGTGCAGATCGAGAATGATCTCCTCACCGGCCTCCACGCGTGCCGCCAGTGCCGGGTAGCCGTGCTGCCGCATGACACGAACAGCGAAGGGTAGACGATTGCCGTCATACCAGACGTCCGAGTCGACCGGGATGGCCGCCCGAGTGTTCCGCGACGCGCTGATCCAGATCGGCTGGGTGAATAGCGGGTCCGGTCGGCGCAAGGCGTGTTGCCAGAACCTCCAGTAATCGAGTGGATCGAGTGGGCCGTTCGCTCCCTGCAGGAGTCCGGATTCGCAGGCGGCCATCGCCCCGAAGATCCAGCGTGCAATGTGGGCGAAAGTCCCAAAAGCGACGCACTGCGACGTCGGCCGTGGATCGGGGTGGTTCTTGGGGTACGTCGTCTCGAACAAGGCGTAGAACACGCCTTGCGCGGTACGGAAGGCGCTTGCGCGCCGTGAGATGGTAACGAGCATGCCCATTGGGGCCTCCTTCGTGGTCATGTAGTGCCGCGCGGTGCGGCGTTGATGTACCCCGAAGTTGTCTGGAAGGCGCATAGGAAAAGCCCCGAGAACCAAGGGTCATCGGGGCTTTTGTGCGGCTAGGCCGCGTGGTCCATCTCAGAAATGGACCGTGCAGCGCTGTAGAGGCCGTGGTTGATGATCAACGTCGGGATCGTTGCAAGATCCAGGTCGCCATTTTCGATGCGATTGCGCAAGGTGGTGGCGGAGCCGGTAGGAAGATTCCTGACAAAAGAAAAGCCCACCGCCGGAGTTCGGGGTGGGCTCGATGGTGGATCAGTGGTTGTCGCGGCGGACGCTTGGCCAGCTCGCGATAGCTCAGGACGGCCAAGAGGGCTAAAATCCAAGGACGACCCTATTTCAAAGCATCTTGAAGGGTCGTTCGCGCCCGCTCATATTCCCGCTTGTTCAAGGCCCGCTTCGCGATCCGCTGGATAGCGAGGAAATGCCAGAACCGTGGCTCCATTGTTTTGGACCGCAGGGCCTGGAGCGCTGCATCCACTTCCGGGAACTCGGCCGCCCACTCTTTCAACACTGTGACCTCTCCCGGCAGTAGTAACTGCCGCACAGAAGACGTCAGCGCCGCAGTAAGCAGCACAAGGAACAGGGTGGAGGAAACCAGTAACCACGCCGTGCCGACGACGTGGCGGCTCGCATTGAAGAGGTGGCCACCGATAATGCAAACAAGGAGGCCGAGAAACACAGAGCCAATAAACACAATCGCTAGCAATGTCGCCGGGAAGACGGATTGCGTGCCTTTGAGGTTCATACAAGGACTCCAATTAGGGTAGGAACACTATATAACAGCCACGGTGCGGTATTGACGCGGGTTTCGACCGCATGCGTAGCGTCGTTGGCCCCCGTGACGGTGACCGGCGTCACTTCGACCGAAGGCGCCACTGCTGTCAACCATTCACGGAGAGAATCGTCCAGGATCATCCTGGCCGCCGGGTCGCGCTCGTCGAACGCGATCATCGGCTCTTCGTAGCCGTTGCGGTCGGCGTTTTCCTTGGCCCAGTCGTAGTGCAGGCCCTCCGCGATTTGCTCCGGTGTCGCCTCGACGGAGCACGTGTGCATTTCAGGCGCGCCCTCGCTATTGCTGCACAACACCAAGACCTTGATCGTTGTTGCCTCTTCATTTGCCATGATCCATCCACTTGCCCGTGAGCGCGGGATGCGTTCATACGGTTTGTGGAGAGTTGTCGCCGGCGCCGATGGGAAGATTCCTGGCAAAGAAAAGCCCACCGCCGAAGTTCGGGGTGGGCTTGGTTGTCACATGGTGGTCAGTCGTCGACAGGCATCTGCTCGTGGAATTCCTCGAAAACCTGATCAACGTGTTCGGCATCGACCTCGTTCTTGCTGACGGATCGATTGCTCGCGTAGGCATCTTCCCCGGTGATCTCCATGAGCTCATCCTCGTCCACACCCTCCGTATCGCGGTCGACTACCAAGATGTTCAGGGGCTGGTCGGCCTGCAGATCCTGAATCAGACCGCCTTCCATGTGGATCACGAGACGCGGAAACAGGAGGTACTCGGGCACGCTGATGCCGAAATCGCTGGCGAGGTCACTGATCAGGATCGGGTCGGAACACAGGTCGGCATAAGCGACCTCACGGGCCGAGCCGCTGAGCCAGAAGTGCGTTGGGCTGATGTGCAGCTGCTCCTGAGTCACCGGCGTGTCGCCGTCGATGCCCTCGTCCTCATCGTCCTCGTCCTCGCGGCAGTTGAAGCGGACGCTGCCCGGGTCGCAGGACAGAATTACGCCAGCGACGTCATTTTTTCGCATGACGTGACCAAGGCGCAGGATGCGCTCTGCCAGCTCGCGCGGAATCGTGAACTGGGCGCCGATCGGCAGATCCTCGCTGATGGTGTCGTCGCACTCGACGCCGGTGAAGTAGGTCTTCGTTTGCAGGGGTTCATTCATTGGGTGTTTCTCCACTTGTCCGTGGCTGCGAGATGCGGCCATGCGGTTCAGTGAAGTTGCCGCCAGCCCTGGTGGGAAGATTCAGGGCAAGAAAAACCCCAGCAATCTCAGGTGAGATTACTGGGGTCGGGTTGTGCTGTGGATGCGCGGTTGGGAGCGACTATTTGTGGCCTGCCACTGCGCGCTCGTGGTCTTTCGATGCGGCTGAAGGATCCAGCGCTTCGTCGGTGACCCGGTTGAGCCAGGCGAAGAACGCGATGACGGGCGCGAAAAACCCACGAGGGGTCTCTTTCGCTCCTTCTACCACGCCTTCAAGGAAGGCCTTGAAGTTGTCATTCATCGCTCATTTCCTTGCGGACCTGCTGGATGGATTTTATCACCGACCGAAGGAAGCCGGGCGCCCAAAGAAAAACCCACCACCGGAAACGTCGGTGGTGGGTTCGTTGCTTGCTGTCAGGTTATTGCGCTGGGCGCTTGGCCAGCTCCCGATAGTTCATGACGGCCAGTACAGCCTGGCGAACGACCTCGGGATCGGGTTTGATCGTGACTCCGCCGGCATCGTCGTTGCTGCTCGCTTTCAGCAGGGCGTCGAGAGCATCTGCCAGCGCGGCTGCATGACCGATGCCGCGTTGCGCAAGCACCCGATCGGCATGGTCGAGCGTGTACTGCGGGATGTCGACGTCGGCCACCTCGATCAGAGCACCGCAGAGAGGGCAGCCGCCAGCCGCCATGAACTCGCCTGCCAATACGCGTTCGTGGACATCTTCGAGTATCGCCAGGTCCCCGACGACGCCCTCCCAGACGCAACTCGTGCAGCAGCAGTAGTCAGGTGACTGTTCGGCCGCACCAATCCGAGATTCAGCTTCCGCTTCTGCCCCTTCTGCTGCTGCTGCCTCGGCCTCATTGATGGCCGCCGCCTCAGTCTCGCCGTCGTCGTTGCCCTCACCGGACTCCTCCTCCTCGACATCGTTCTCCTCGATCGTGCCGAAGCTTGTCTTCCCGGTGGCCACCGCGCCCAGGAAGGCTTCGACGCGCAAGCCCTCGCTCTCGAAATGACCGGTGTCGTCGTCCGGGTCCGCGCGGAACCAGAATTCCTCGCCGGACACCACGAGTTCGGGGTTGTTGATGCCCCCATCGCGCTCAACCTCCTGTGGTCCCCAAGCCTCGGGCGACAGCGAGATGCGACTCTCGGTCAAGTCATTCGCCTTGCCGAGTTCGACCAGTCGGCGCAGGCGCTCGGCGAATTGCTTCGTGGCGACAACCACGATCCAGCGGACGTCCATCCAGCCGGTGGGGCTGGTCTGATACGCACGAATACGAACGACGGGTCCCGCTGCATCTTTTTTGTTTGCCATGGATGAATCACTCCTCGCATTGCGCCCCGGCGATGGCCAGTGGTCCGCTTTCCAGAGTTGCGCGAGGGGTGGGTGAGAAAAAAGCTGCGTCCGCAGCATCAAGAAAAAAGCCACGGATCTCACGATCGGTGGCTTCGGAGGGTGGCTTCGCTGAATCAGCGGCCGTTGCGGGATCATAGGGGTGTATGGACGCCGCAGAGAAATACTAGGAGACGCAACACTGGATGTCAAACATCGCCCAAAGAAAAACCCGCCGAGCAAAATGCTCGGCGGGTTTGCGGGTCAGATGGACGCAGGTACTGGGCTCAGAACGGCACGTCGCGGCTGTCATCGGCGTGATCGTGCGCCGGGACACTGTTCGCCCCCTTGCTGGTCTGCTGGCGCGGCGAGGCTTCGGTGGAGCTCAGCGAGATGAACTCGCCGGCGTCGGTCTTCACCTTGCGTCCGAACAGGCCGTACTCTTCGTCGCCGACCTCGAGCTTGCCGTTGTAGTCGGGATCGCTTTCGGCCTTCTTTTTCGCGTTCTTGAAGAGGACGCCACGCAAGCCGCCGGCGATCTCGATCACCAGGCGCCGCTTGTCGTCGTCACCCACCAGGGCAGCCTGGCAGGGCAGGCGACCAAACGCGGACGGCTTGTAATCACCATTCGAGTCCTTCATGCGCCCGGCGCCGATGTAGCCTTCCATGACAACGCGCGCCTTTTCGTTGCGGCCGACGCTGATTTCCGCGGTGGACTGGACCGGATTCAGCGCGCCACCGAGGGTGGTAACCGAGAATTTGATGATCGACATGTGTTTCTCCTTGACTGATTGCCGCAAGCAGGATTGCTTGCCGGCTGGGTTGGCGTCGCACCGGATGTGGTGCGATCCTTCGGAGGTAGTTGCGCAGGGCAGAACTTGTAAAAAACCGGAAAAGTCGACCTGGGCAGCGGTGGAAGCCGCGGCAAGGTCTTTCCGTTGCAGCTAGACGGAAGTTACAAGGAAGCGCAACACAGCGCAACGCATGCCGCTGACGCATGCCGCCGTTGCCATGAAGATCCGCGGAGTGTGCTGGCCAGGCCGATGCGGAGAGCGCCCAAACGAGGGCGCAAGTCCAGGAGCGCCTTACGAGAGGCTGTTGTCCAAGTGGTCGGGCAGGCTGCCCACCACGATCATCTGCAGGGCCTCATCCCACCCGAAGTACAGCCGGAAGCCACGGCGACGGTCCCGGGAACTGGAACCGCTGACGTGCTGATCCAGGTCGTAGGTTCGCCGGTTCCAGGTGGTCTGGTACTGCCCGCGCAGGCGGTGGTGGTTCAAGGCCTCGCCCACCCGGCTCACCTCCACACGAAGCTCTTCCTCGGCAGCCACGAAGGCCTTGCGGGCGGCTTCATCACCCTGTGCGCGCATGGGCCAGTATTTTTCGGCCATGAAAGTGATTACGTCGCATACGAACGAGAGGTTCTCGAACACCGACCGCCGGGCCGCTTTCATTGCAGAGGGAGTGAGCACCAGGCGGTTGGCGTAGTGCTCCGCGGCCCACGCCTCGATGCCATCCCATGTGTCCGGCACAGTCACCACGCCGCGCCCCAACGTCGAAATGCGATCCTTCAGTGCCGTGATCTGCTGATCACGAAGCATGATTTGCGACTGGAGGCTGCGCATTTCATCCAGCGTCTGGCTGAGCCGTTGCTCTGCCTCCCTTGCCAAATCCTCCGCCGCAGCGATGTCCCTCTCGATGGTCTCCCGCTCGTCGAGTAGGCGACGCACTTCCGCGTGAGTGTGCTCCGACTGATGAGCAGTCTGCTCACGCTCATGCCGGCGCCGCTCCCGCATGATCAGTTGCCGGATTTGCGCAAAACTGGGTAGATCGTTCTCCGGGTCGATGACGGCCACCGTTTGCGCGGCGCACGCCTCAGTCATCTGGGCGACGCCCGCTACGGTTTGCCAGCGCGCCGAGGGCATCACGGGGCATCGCACGCTGGCCACTGCCAGGTCGATCTCGCGCGGATAGAGCCGCGCCCCGCCCTGCGGGATCTCGCCCGCGCGGCCAAGCACCTCACGGAACGAATCGAGCATGCCGGGTGTGATGGCAAACACGTGCGCGAAGCCTGCCGCACGGGTGGCCAGTTGCTCAGCCATCGACCAGGCCCTCGAGTGGTCATTGGGAATGGCCGCCACGACCACGGCGCAGGATCTTCCCCGCGCACCGATCAGCTCCGCGAGGTGGCGCAGATCTTGGTCTGTCCGCACCAACGCGGGGCGTGCTGATTGAACCCGGCCATCCACCGCGAAGGCAAGGTTGTCGGCCAGGCGCCTCACCCACAGGGGGATGGTCGGGCGGATAACTTGCGTCACGCCAACCTGCACCATGGCACTCACCCGGGTGCCAATGAGTACCCGCCCGCTGTCTTCAGTGAGGACAAACTCCACACGCCAGCTTCGCCCATGAATTTCGCCGCAGGGCTCGTCAAACCGCACGGCGACCCGCGTGCCGTCCGACTCGTACCAGGCTTGACGAGCATCCCCTCCCGTCCCCGATTCCCAGGAGAGCCGCGAATTCCAGTCGCTGGGCACGATCACCTGTTTCCCAGCCAACCAGTCCATCACGCGGTCGAGCGTCACGGCGCGGATCTCAGCCGATGACTTGCGACCAAGCAACGCACCCTGCAGCTGGGCCACGGGCGTGAACATCAGCGAGGGCACCACCAGGCGGCCATCCCGGTGATCCATCTCGCGAGCCGGTGAGGCATCGATCACCTCGACAACCGCTGGCGCCGGCTCAATGGGTGACGCGGGTGCGGTAGCCGGGATAGCAGGTGTCGCCGGCAGCCGCACATCGTCGACTACGGCCGCGGGTAGGTCGACGGATACAACAGCCGGCGCGTGATGGGTGACAGGCTCCGGCGCGAGCTCACTCGTGTTTGCGGGAAACAGGATGTCCCGGGCCGCGTCGCAGCACAGGGACAGGCTTCGCCATATTGCGTCCGATTGCCGTATTCGGTCTGCCGGCGGGACGCCGCACAACACCACGAAAGCCGCGTACTTTGAGCTGCCGGGTGGTCCTGGGACATAGTAATCCCCGTCATCCGCCATCCGGTACATTTCCATGATCCGGGCTGGGCGGTCGGCCACGGCCGGCAGTGCCTGAAGGACGCCGTCCTGAAGCGGCGAGCGGGCGGGTAGCGACTCCTGTTCGGCGGACCTCGAGAGTTTGCCCGCCGGCAACCAGTGGATCAGGCCGTCGTTCAACAACGAGCACATGACGACCTCGGCGATCTCACCGAGCTCGCGCTTGAGATGAAGCGGATCCTCTGCCTCGAGCAGATCCATCAGGCCTTCCTGATCACGGCGTCACCCACCAGCAGGCTTTTGAGCCGGGTAAGCCTCTGTGTGGAGCTGACGGTGCGAACGGCCGCCGCAATGGCACGCCCCTGCCCGGCCAGCACGGCCAGCTTCGCCGCGCGCGTGACGCCGGTGTAGAGCAGGTTTCGCTGCAGCATGTTCCAGTGCTGCGTGACCATGGGAATGACGATCGCCGGCGCCTGACTGCCCTGCGACTTGTGGATCGTCATGGCGTAGGCCAGCTTCAGGTCATCGAGGTCATCGAACGGAATCTCGACCACCCGGTTATCGAACCGCACCTGCAGGGTTTCGTCTTTGTCGTTGACCGCGGCCACGAGCCCGATATCGCCGTTGAAGATCTCCAGCCCGTAGTTGTTGCGCACCTGAATCACTTTATCGCCGATGCCGTAGCGCGTGCCGAAGCGTTGCGTCCACTGGGCAGGGTTCGGGTTGAGCGCGGCCTGTAGGCGGCGGTTGAGCTCGTGCACGCCACACCCGCCCTTGTTCATGGGCGACAGCACCTGAATGTCCGCGATCGGGTCGAACCCGTAGCGCGCTGGCAGCCGGTCCTTGACCAGTGACTCGATCTCGTCGGCAACCGCCTGGGCGACCGCCGCCGGGATGGCGGTCTCATCCTCCAGCGACATTGCCTCGCGAATCGCGGGGACGTTGCGCTCGGTCAGCACGAAAAAATCTCCGTCGCGGCCAGCACTCAGGGGAACGACGCCGCGGTTGATCGCGTGCGCATTGGCGATGATCGCACTACCCGCAGCTTGCCGGAAAATCTCATCCAGCACGGTGACGGGAACGCACTCGCTGCGGATGATGTCGGCGAGCACCTGGCCAGGGCCTACTGAAGGCAGCTGATCGACGTCGCCGACCATGATCACGCTGGTGTTGCTCTGCACGGCAGCGACGATCTTGGCCATCAGCGGCACATCGATCATGGAGCTCTCGTCGATCACCAGCACGTCGGCGTGGATCGTCGAGTCCTGATCATCGGTCGCGCCTTTGATGCCTAGCAGGCGATGGATGGTCATGGCATCCATGCCGGTTGCCTCGCGCGCGCGTTGCGCCGCCTTGCCGGTCGGGGCCGTCAGGGCGACCTTGAGCCGTAGCTCCTTGAACGCCGCGAGCAGCACGTTGAGCGTAGCTGTCTTGCCGCAGCCGGGGCCGCCGGTGATGATGCAAACCTTGTTCTGGAGGCCCATCTCCACGGCGATGCGCTGCTTGTTGGCCAGTTTCATGCCGCACTGCTCAGCAGCGCGCTGGATCAGCGCGGCATTCACCCGAGACGCATACGGTGGCGACCGCTTCAGGAGCTTGAGCAACCCGTCAGCAATCCGTTCCTCAGCCCGCGCAAGGCCGCTCGGGAAGATCGCGCTGTCGTGCTCCACAAACAGCAAGCTGCCGGTAGCAAGCGTCTCGTCGAGCACCTCTGTCACACGCCAGGGGTCCACTTCCAGCACTTCGGCCGCTTTGGTGACGAAGTCCGCTCGCAAGCACCCGCAGTGGCCGGCAGTGGTGAGTTCTTGCATGAGGTGTACCAGGCCGGACTGCACCCGGTAGGCGCTCGTCAACGGAACACCCAGGCGACGGCCAATCGCATCGGCCGTCTTGAAACCGATGCCGCGCACATCCAGGCAGAGGCTGTAAGGGTTGGCGGTGATGCGTGCGATCGCGTCGTCACCATAGGCCTTGTAGATGCGACGGCAGAGGGACGGGGTGATGTCCTGGCTGTGCAGGAACACCATGATCTCCTGCACGGCCTTCTGCGCTTCCCAACCCATGAGAATCTTTTCGGCTTTCGAGGCGCCGATGCCGCGGATCTCCCGCAGGCGCTCCGGCGCCTCATCGAGGACGCGCAACACGTCCATGCCGAAGTGGCCAACCAGTTGCTCGGCGAGCTTGGCGCCGACGCCCTTGATCGTGCCCGAGCCGAGATAGGACGCCAGGCCTGCCGTCGTGCTGGGCGAGGCGGCGACGATCTGCGCGGCCTCGAACTGGCGTCCGAACTTGGTTCCCTTCCATATCCCGGTCGCCGTGATGACCTGACCGAGCTGAGCGCCTGTGTAGCCGACAACCGTCTGAAGTTCCGCCATATCCTTGATGCGCACCAGCAACACCGACCAGTCGTTCTCGTCGTGCCGAAACGTGATGCGCTCAAGTTCTCCAGAAATGCGCTCGTCAGCCAAATCTCACCCCCTATTTCTCCTTGTGGCCGGCGGCGTGGTCACCGGCATTGCTCTGACCATCGTTGTCATCGCTTACCCGTACCGCACGGGCAAAGGCAATCACTTCATCGCGGAACCAGCGTTTTTGCCCCTCCTTCTTTCCGGTGGGCCGAAACGGCTTCGGAAAATCGGGACGGCTGAGCACATGCAGCTTGGCCGTGGTCGGGTTGATTTCCATCCACGTTGAAATCATGTCGAGGTCCCACAGCACGGGCAGATCACCGAACTGGAGTATTTCGACGACGCGTTCTGCCGCCGATGCAATGCGCTCAAGGAGTTCCCGGGTAGCGGCATCAGCGGCTGGCACGTTCTTCTTCGCCCTCACCACGGTCGAGGCCTTGGTGGAGGTCGTTTTGCGGGCTGATCCAGCGGGAGACTTCTTGGCGGCGGTCACGTGATGCACTCGCTATGAAAAAGGTTCAATCTGAGTATAAAAGGTATCAAAGAGAGACGCCACCGAGCGGGCGTTTCTCACTGTTCCGGCTGAGAGCGAAGTGTCCCGCCGGATGTCCGCAGCTCGCCGGCGCCCGGGTCCATGGCGATAATCACCTTCCCGTCAGGAAGCGACTGCCCCACCTTGTACGGGCTGACCATGGCGCGCCCTTGCACCGTCGACTCGACCAGCGCGATGTCGCGCGACGGCACTGAAATGACCGTGTACGTGGCACTCCCTGGCATCGACGCGGCGCGCGGTGCGGGCGGCGGCATCACTGCCACAGCGCTCGGCGGTGGCGGTGCGGGTGTCGACGGAGCCTGGTAGAGCACGGTCGACGCCGAAAAGACCGCCGGCGCAGCAGCTGGCGGCGCGCGCCCGATTGGCGTGGATGCGATGACAGCGCGCTGAGGCTCGCGGCTGCGAGCAGTGGCTGCAGCGGGTGCCGGTGGCGAGGAAAGCACCGCGACGCCCTGCTGGCCCTGCGACTTCGCGGCGGGCGGAACGCCAGGGACCCTTGACGCGAAAATACGCACCGTGGGGAGTCTGGCGTCAGATGTCACGATCAATGCCGGAAGGGCGGAAGCCGCCACCGGCGCTGCCGTGCCATGGCGGGCATCCGCAAAAGACGCAACGGCATGGGTGGCGGGGTGATCGTGAACCACCACCGTGGTTCGGATGATTTTCACCGGTGCCAGGACGTTGAACAACACCAGTGAGACGGCCATGCCCGCCAGCGCACCGATCCCGAGGTAGACCGCGGGCACCCGGGAACGCGCCGGCACGGCCGGCATCGGCAGCCGACCAGGCGTGGGTTGGATGAACACGCTGCGACGCGCCGGCACAGGCTCGGCGGCACCGCCGAAAACGGCGATCGCCTCCCGTTCCTCTGACGCGGAGCCATGGATGGTCGAAAGGTCGCGCGCCTCGCTGCTGGCCGCCTGGATGGCCAGCTGGGTCAGTGGCTCGTTCATCACGGGGCCGCGGTGATGTCAAAAACATCGGACAGTCGATTCAGGAGCGCGGCGACTTCAGCGCCGATCACCGTGAAGTTGGCATCGAACTCACCGATTGCATCCTCGTGCGAGTCGCCGACCTCATCCATGACGACATCCCCGAAGCTCACCTTGCGCAGTACGATCGCCTCATCCAGCACAAACGACACCCGCCCACCCGCATCCAGGCCCAGCAGGAAAGCCTGCATGCCGTTGCGCAGGTGCTCCTTCACTTCCTCGGAATCGAGATCCACCTTGGCACCCTTCCAGCGCGCCCCCACGGATGCAGACGGGTCGCGCAACTCGCACTCGTCGCCGAGCGAAAACCCTTCCGGCAGATCGCCCCTCGACAACCAGTCGGTCATCAGCAGGCGTGGACTTTCTTCCGGGGCGGCCGGCACGGCCGGGAAGCTTCCCACCGCCTTGCGCAACGTGGACACCACCAGTTCGGCGATGGAACGGCTCGCGGTATCCACGAGCAGCCAACCGTTTTCGTGGTCGATCCACGCTCCAGTGATCGTGGACTTCACGAAGGCCTGCCCGAGCATTTCCGTCAGGATCTCGTCGCGAATCCGCTTGCGCTCCTTGCCGCCCACCTTGCGGCCTTCCTTCTCGGCAATCTTGCGGGCTTTGGCCGTCACGCGCTCGCGCAGCACCGAGCCGGGCAGAATCTTCTTGCGCACACCCACAGCGAACGCCGTGAACTGGCCCACCGAGCGGGCAAGGATGTCACTGCCCTCGGCGACGGGGGAGACGAACCCGATGGTTTCGAGCTCATGCGGACCAGGGTCGCGCAACGCATGCTCGGCCAGCGCCGCGCCAAGGTTCTTCAGAGAGTCGTTCAAACTCGGACTGAACCGGAATGGGGTGACGTTTTTCGCTGTGATCATGTGCCCTCCTAAAAAATGTTATTCGACGACGAGACCCGAGGCTTCCATCGGATAGACGACCCAGATGCGATCCCCTGCACCGTCCGCTGATTCCTGAAAAGCAATTGCGCCGCCAGGCAAAACACCAATGACGCGAGGGCTGCGCAAGGGGTCCAAAAGCGTGATTCTGTGGATGACTCCAACCAGAAAAAAAGCATCGAACTCAACGCCATCAGAGTCCCTGCAGGAGGAGAAGCTGAGAAGCCCAACCGTGCTATCGCCGCCGGCGGCAGGGCGCTGCAAATAGCGATCGCCGCCGATCAACACCTCCTCCACGACGCGAACCTTCATAGTGACCGGCAAGTCAAGAAAGCCTCCATGGAAATCCATGGTCAATGCCCTCGTTGGGACGCAGGGCGCGTCAGGGGTAGTTCAGCCATATAGGCTTCAGAAAAAGGGGTGCGCATCAGGGCTTTGACGGCTTTACGGATGCAAGAAAGCGCAATGGCTTTTGGTTTCTCTACGTAGACCTTCATGGAACTCGAAGGGAAATGTTGGGCCTGAGTGAATCGCACCATCGGAAAAGGGTCGCCACCGTCTCTTTTCACTACACCAACGATGGCGTAGCAATAAGGATTCGGGGGTTCTCCGGCGCCGCTTAAAGCGCCAGCTTCGGCATCAATGAAAATGGCGTATTTGGATGCCGGAAAGTGTGCCGTGAAAGTATCAGTGACGATATCTGCAATATCGTCGCCGTTGATGCCAACGGCGGCTTGATCATAGCGATGCGTGCGGAACTGTCCAGCGGAAGCGCCGGCAGAAAAGCAGGTGGCCAGTATCAGAAGCAGGGTGGCGAAAGCGGATTTCATAGCACTCCTTTTGGTTTCGTGAAGACGCGTGGGTTGCCGTGATGACGATCAATGACACTCTTTCTCTGGTGTAGAAGCCGCACCGGTAATAAATGCCTTGATGTCACCGGGAACACCCATGGCGACCTGGGCGGCTCCCGTTGCCTTGGCGCAGTAAAAAATCGCTGGCGTGCCCACGGCGCCCGCCTGGCCAAACAGCGCGTTGTTCGCAGTGACCGCCGCCGTCAGTGCAGGATCAATCTTCGCGGTGATCGGGTAGCCACCCTCCTCCTTGGCTCCGTCATAGTCAGCCTCATTGATGGCCAACGCCTTGACGGGATCCTTCGCAGCCAACAGGGAGGCTGCCCGCGGCACACTGGATGCCTTGAGGGTTCCCACCACCACGTAGCGCACGCGCACGCGGCCCGCGGTGACTTGGGCCGAAAGCGCGTTGTACAGCCCGTGGCAGTAGACGCAGTTCGGGTCGAAGAGCACGGTGATCAGTGGGCCACTCCTGCCCACGGTGATGCCATGTCGTGACGGATCAGCGGCCTGCTTGAGTACGGCCGCCGGCGAAAGCAACAGGCCCTGCGCGAACATCGCCGCGCGACTCAGATTCGTGCCCGCGCGATCGAACAGCGTGCCGCCGTTGAGTACCGCCCCGCCATGGGGCGTGAGCCACACGATATTCTGACGCTTGGCAGCATCCTCGATGACGGCACCAACCAGTTCGTCCGGGCCGGAAAACACCCTGACGGCATGGACAGCACCGTGACTGGCCGCTGTGATCGCCGCATTGGCCTGGCTGAGGCTCACCGTCGGGAACTGCTGGGTATGCGCCAAAGGCTCAGTGGCGTCAGGGGGCATGGCCAGGGCTGTGCCGGCGGCCAAGGCGAGGCTGGCGACAGCCAGCTGCCACGCGAGGCGGATTCGTTTGGGATTCATGCGGCTCCTTGTAAGGGGTGGCGGGCTGGTGAAGCAGGTCATGCGGCAGCCTGCTTTCGATAGAGATCACGCAACGTGGCGGTGTTCGCGGCGACCAGCGCCCGGGCTACTCGCCAACACACGCTGTTGCCGATCAGCCGCACCTGATCTGTTTTCGTGATCGGCTTCCAGAACAGCTCGCCGGAGGCCGGATCCTCGAACAGGCCACGCTCGATGATGTAGTCGTCCGGAAAGCCTTGCGCGCGCGCGAGTTCACGCGGCACCAGCATCCGCAGCGTGATGTCCACCAGCACGTAGTCACCCACCAGCACCATCTCGGCCGGCTCGGGGAAATGCTCGGGAAGGTACTGGTGCAGCAGGTCGGCGCATTGTTTGGCGCGAACGCGAAGCTCGGGATCGAGTAGATCGGCTGGCACCTGTGCCACCGCCACCAGACCCATGCGGTCTTTCGTGGGGACGGTATGCATGGGCTCCGCCAGGCCCTGCCACTGACCGCCATCCCGGTAATACTTGACCAGGTAGGCGCTGACCAGGCGCTGGTTGGCGCCCGACTGGCAGATCGTGCTCACCGGCGCGCGCGCATCGCGCCCATCACCGTCGTAGAAACCACCATTGGCTTGCTCGAAGAATGCTGAGACAACGGCCTGCTCGCCGCGGTGCGCGCCGGTGACCGTGCGCAGCGGCTCGGCGGCGCTGTTGCCCGCCCGCTCACCGTGATGCGTCACATGCGTCATGTGTGCCGCGACAATGCCCAGAGCGTGCGCCGCCCCGGCCGGCCGAGCCATGTCGCCGCCCGCGGTCACGGTGTGCATGGGTGCGTGCAGGTCACTACCCGCACTGTCGAAACGAAACTTGGCCAGGTGCGCGGCGGCGACGGAGTGCCCACCGGATGCAGTCACCGTCCCAAGCGGCGCTCGCGCGTCACGACTGCCCATTCCCCAACGCTGAACGCCGCCCGGCTTGCCTTCGCCATGGGCAGCCTGAACAAGTATCGGTGACACCACCGCGAAGTGCCCGCCTTTGACCTGCGCGCATTGCGTGCGCAGCGGATCCGTGACGGAGAAAGTGCGCTGCGTGGAGCTGTTGGCATGCTCGGTCAGGAAAGGCGTGAGCTTGGGCTGCACCAGCGCGTGATGCGTGCCTCCGCCAGTGATGGTCGTTAGGGGCTCGGATGTCGCGTGCGACGACACGTGACTGGCCGTAGTGCCGCGCAGGGGCACGATGAACGGATCGGCGCAGTTCAGCACATAGCGCCACAGCCCCTTGGCCACCCGTCGCTGGGTGTTGTTGGCCAGAGGCTTCTTGCGATCGAAGATGCTTTTCGCTGCGATGTCGAAGTCGATGCACTCGTAAGCTGCGCGCCACACCGGCAAACCGCCGGCGCCGGTGCGGTCGTGCGTGGCCGCCGGCCATTGGATCGCTTCACCATCGCAACGCGCAATGACATACAGGCGCTTGCGAATGGTCGGCGTGTCGTAATCGGCTGCGATCAGTTCGCGGTGCTCAACGACGTAGCCCAGATTCTCCAATTGCTTCTTCCAGCGGCGGAAGGTCATGCCCTTGCGGATCTTGCAGGGCGAGCCGTCTTCCAGCAACGGACCCCAGTCCGCGAACTCCTCCACGTTCTCGAGGTGGATGATTCGGGGCTTGCAAGTAGCCGCCCACTTGATGACCACCCAAGCGAGTCCACGAATCTTCTTGTTGCGAGGCTTACCGCCCTTCGCCTTGCTGTGGTGGCGGCAATCAGGACTGGCCCAAAGTACGCCGACGGGACGGCCGCCGGTGGTCGCTACCGGATCGACCTCGAACACATCGCAGGTGAAATGCTTGGTGTTCGGGTGATTGGCGCGATGCACCGCAATGGCTACAGCGTTGTGATTCACCGCGATGTCTGGCTCACGGTAGGCCTTCGCCAGGCCAAGGCTTGCGCCGCCGCCGCCGGCAAACAGGTCGATCACCAGCTCCTGGCCAAAATCGAGAAAGCCGCTGCCGCCATCAGCCATGATGAGCCACCTCCTGATCCGCATCCGCAGCGGCAGGCGCCGGCGCGCAAGCACCGGCCAACACCTCGGCCATATCCGTGAGCAACACTCGGCGTCGCTTGCCCATCATTTCGACACGAAAGGGGAAGCTGCCTCGGTAGATCGCCAGCCGTGCCGCCCGACCGGGATCGCTGGATGACGTCCTGCCCGACGCCATCAAGGCCTGGCCGGGCGACACGGCGACGACGCCGGGAAACTGCCCTTTCAGCTGGTGAAGAATCTCGTTTTTGCGAGTCGTGTGAGTTGGCATGTCTTTCGCCCTCCTTCGTGAGCGCCTGGAAAAAAGCGGGGCGTTTGACGGCCCCGCAATCCCATGCGTCGTGGGAAATCAGAAGCTGTAGCGCACGCCGGCGTTCGCGCTCGCGCCATGCGACCGGCCGCGCGACGCTTGGGCATTGACGTTGATCCACCAGTCCCACGTCGCGCTGACCCGGGTGTTGAAGGTCGCGCCCACCTGCTCGGTGCTGCGGGCCAGATCCTGGCCCTGCGCGGTGAACTGCGCGGTCGGCGCGCCGGCCAGCGCGGTGGTGAAGCCGAGGTTGGCACCGGCCAGCACGCGGCGGTAGAACGCGTAACCGGACAGCACGCTCTGACCGCCCACCCAGTCGAAGCCATGGCCGAAGCGCAGCCCGACATCCGCCAGCGTGGCGTTGTGACGTTGCGCCGGTGAGGTCAGGCCGAAGCCGCCGGCACCCTGCTCAGTGAAGCCTGCCTGATCCAGACGCAGAGCCGACACGCTGGCGTAGGGCGTCAGCGTGCTCTGCCCCACGGTGAACGCCTTGCCCGCTTCGATCGTTGCCTGCGCGATGCCGTCCTTGCGCGTGCCGCCGATGGACTGCAGCGTGCTGCCGATCAATGCGGTGCGCTGCACAGTGACCTGCTCGTTCGACCAGTTGGCGCGACCCGCCACGTAGCCGCCGTTGGCGAAGGCGTAGCGACCGTACAGGCCCATCGTGTCGTCGCGACCAGTCACGCGACCGGCCAGGCCGGCGAGGTTGGCATCGAGGTACGAGCGCCCCAGCACGAAGCCCCCGGACAGGTTGCCGATGATCGGCGTGTCCAGCCCGAACAGCGCGCCGCCCAGGTGGTAGTGCGCCGAAGAGAAGGTGTCCTGCGACAGTGTGCCGGTGGCATCGCTCGACTGCACCCACACGCCAGGCTGCGCGCCGGCGGTGAGATCGTTCTGGCGCAGGGCCATGGCGTCGTCGGTGAGCAGCGCCTGCTGTGACTCGATCGCGCTGGTGGTGCCGTAGATTTCGCCATCCAGGCTGTTGATGCTGGCGACCGCCTGCGCCTGGGTGCGTGCCGACAGGAACTGCGCGGCCGTGTTGAGGAACGCCGCGTGGCCGGTGTAGTTGGTGGCGCTCCACTGGTCAGCCAGCTTGAGCGCCGAGTCGATACCCTGCGCCGCGTTCAGCGTGACCGGGGCCGCCACCGGGATCGACTGCGCGGTGGCCTGCCGGGTCAGCGTGTCCGTCAGTGCCGTCGGGGTGTAGTTGAGCACCGAGCTGTAGAACACGCCGGCGCCGGTGGTCTGCTTGGCGAACGTGCCGGTCAGGCTGCCCGCAGCGATCAGCGTTTCGGTAGCCAGCGGCGTGTAGGTGGACGGCGGAGCGAGCACTTGCAGCGTGCCGGCGACCGCCGCCTTGCCGCCCACGGTCAGCGGGTTGCCGATGCCGATCGCGGTCGTGCTGCCGGCGGAGGCGGTGTAGTTGCCGGTGATGGATAGACCCTTGCCGCCGGTCGCCGACTGGCTGGTGACGATGCCGGCATTGGTGACGTTGCCGTTGACCGTACCGGCACCGCCGAGACCGCCGCCCGTCACGTTGATATCCGACGCCAGGGAGCCGGACAGCGCGAGATTGCCGCCATTGATCGTCGTGCCGCCGCTGTAGGTGTTGACGCCCGAAAGCGTCAGCGTGCCGCTCGTACCATCCAACAGCAGCGAACCACTGCCGCCGATCGCGTTGGCGAACGTGCTGCTGCTCGCACCGATGGCCGCGCTGAACTGGCCGAAGGCAAACTGCGCCGGGCCAGCGACGGCCTTGCCAGCGTTGACCAGTCCCCAGCCGTAGGTGCTGTTCGGCGCCGAGCCGCCCAGCGGCATGGCCGTGGTCAGCAGCGTCTGCTGCACGTTCGTGCCCGTCATCCAGGGGTACGCCTGCCACACCAGCGCGGCGGCGCCGGTCACGATCGCCGTCGCGCCGGATGTCCCGTTGCTGTACCCGGTGGTGAACAGGGAGTTGGGCACGGGAAGGGTTTGTGCGAAGCCCGGAGCGGCCAGACACCACTGAGCAGCGATACCGCACTGCGCGGACGTGGGATCGAGCGTGGTCGGGTTGCCGTTGCCGTCGATCTGTACGTTGACCACGGCCAGCCAGCCCTTTTGCAGGGTCGGTGCGTAGGCGGGCACGGCGGCCTCGTAGTTGAGCTGACTCGGGCCACCGTTACCACCTGCCCACACGAACAGGTCACCGGCGTCGACCATCGACTGGTAGGCCGTCACGCTACCTTGGATGTCGAACGCCGTGGGACTGGCGATGTAGACACCGAACGACTGGTTGAACAGCTTAACTCCCTGAGAGGCCAGATCGGTATACGACTGCTGGTAGGCCGCGCAGTTATCCGACGCATCGCAAATTTGCGCCACATACAAGCTCGCGCCCGGCGCCACACCGCCCACGAAGCCGCCCGCAGCAGCTCCAGCCATCACCTGTTCGATCGTGCTGCCGTGGCCAGAGGAATCGTTCGGCGTGTTGCTGCCGCCAGTGATATAGCTATGGAACCACGCCACATCATTCGCCAACGCCGGAAGGGACTCGTCCACCCCTGAGTCCAGCACACCAATCTTGACCCCTACCCCGGTAAAGCCGGCAGCCTGCGCGACCACCGCGCCGGTGGGCACCAGCTGGTTGTCCTGCGGGTAGGTGTAGGTCGTTGGCGTTGGGGTTGGCGTTGGGGTTGGGGTTGGCGTCGGGGTTGGGGCCGGTGTCGGGGTGACGGTAACCGGGCTGGTTACCGTGGGCTGCACGTTGCCACCCCCACCGCCACAAGCAGATAGCGAACCGGCCAGCGCGGCGGCGATCGACAGGGACAGGGTGAAGCGAGAAATAGGCGTCTGACGCATGGGTTAAGGGCTCCTTCTCTTGTTATGGTGGTTAAAGAGTATCATACCGGATCAAAACGTATCACCATGTGATTTTGCACAGTTGGTTGCGGTTCATAGTAAGGGCTAGCCAATCGCCAGACACAAAAAAACCGCCTCGAAAGATTCAGAGGCGGCGTGAGTGCATCATGGCCCGGGACACCGCCAACTCGTGGAGTCCCGGCTGCTGGACATTAGAACGAAGATGACAAGGAGCGCCCTGCCACCTTCACTGACAGTTACTTTGCAGGATCGACCCAGAAGCCTGTTGGGTATAACTGTACGTGCCCATGAGGTCCGACACGACAACGGTAGCGCTTGTCGAGACGGTAAACGTGCCGCCGCCGACAACGGCGGTCGTCTGACTCTTGCACGTGGTGCCCGTCACATCCCACTGCGTGCATGTATCGGTAATCGTCTGAGTGGCGCCATTGAAAGAAACGGTGTACGACGTTGTCGGAGAACCATTGATGGGCTGCGTGGTGACCGCCTTCAAATACGTCCCAGACGCGGTGTAAGGCCCCCAGGCCATGTTTGCTGTCGTCGTATAAGGCATGCCGCCGTGGGCGTAGCAGATCGACGGATTGGAGGAGTTGCCCCCCAGGCAGTTGGTCTGCGTGACGGTTCCCTGCGCACCGTAGGGGGCAGCTGTCCCATACACCCAGTCACCAGTAACCGGCGCCGTCGCCGACGTTGAAATAACGAATGTCCCACCACCAACGGAAACGGTGGTGCTGTGATCGCACAAGTCCACGATGCCAATCCCATCCGTGGAGTTCGCTCGCGTGCAAACGTCGGAGATCTGGGTCGACGCGCCATTGAAGCTGACGGTAGCGGTATAGCTTCCCACGGCGTTCCAGCGGGACGTTGATGTGCCAGAAAAAGATGCGACGTTGACAGCTGCATACCCGCCGTCCGTGATTTTCAGCGGCGTCACCGAATACGGCATCCCACCGTTCGACATGCAAATCGCCGGATTGTTGTTGGCCGTCGGCAACGGGCAAGTGCTGGTGTCTGACGCCGGTGACCACGTGCCGTAGGTCGTGCTCGGCGTGCCGTAGGAGCCACCAGGGCAGGCCGTTGTCACCGTTTGCGTCTGGGTGAAGGTCGCACTGTTCGCCATGGTGAGGTAGCCCACCGGACAGTTGGCCGGTTGACTCGCCGTGCTCGTGCCGGCCGTGCAGGTGGCCGGCGGCGACGAACCGCCGCCGCTCGACGGAAGCGGAAGGCTAATGCTCGAATCAGCCACGCTCGGGGTGACATTACCATTCCACATCGTGGAGTCTGCGCCAGGCGTTTGCGCTACCGGCATGGAACTCATCGTGCGCGGCGGACTGGTGATGATGCTGCTGGTGTTCTGCAGCGACGTGCCACCGGGTGTTGTCTGTGCCATCAGCGGGCATGCAACGAGGGCCGCCAGCGAAGATAGCACGGCGAAATAGAGCTTTTTCATGGTATTTCTCCTTCCCTTTCCGGGTGTCAACTGGGCGGTAGCGTTCACGGCCGAACAGGCCTCCCCACGGACGAATTTAGCACATAACTAGGACGCGCAACGCCTAACCACGTCAAGGCAAGCCTCAAGCGTTTGCCCCGCGCGGATTCCCACCGCCGCCGCCTGCCCCGCCGCCATTTCCAAAACGTGAGTGGCGCCGCGCGACCACAATGCCAGGCGGCCGGGCGGGACGCCGGGACAGACGCGGACGACGACCATGGACTGATCAAGGAACACGACGTCGATCGGATAACTCATGCCGATCGTGTGGATCGACGAGCAGCGCGGAATAAGAACGCCCTCACCAGGTGCAGGCTGTGGGTACCCCAGCAGGCCGCGCATGCGGGCAAGCCACGTATGAGCAACGCGCACCTTGATAGACGCAGGCGGCGTACCCTGACGCAACACGCTCACTTGCATTTGGTCAGGACCATGATCGTCTGATCCTGCGGGGAGCCTCCGCTCACCGTCTTGTTCAAATTGACGGTCAGAACACCGCCGCTGGAAGATCCGCCAAGCGTGAACGTGGTCGATTGAACAACCGGCGTGACGATCCAGTTGCTGCCCGAGGAAGTGACAGTGGCGTGCGCTTCATACAAGGCGTCACCACCGCCGCTGGATGCCGGGGAACCGGTGCCCTGCATCGCGACGTAGATGGCTGGCTGGCTGCTGCCAAGATTGGCCTGAGTGCAATTCGGTTTAGGTATGACGTAGGACGTCTGGCCCGAGTAGATTTGCGCATCGTAAAGTGCCTGCGATGCCATGTGGCTGACACTGGTCACCTGAACGTCGGGCGTGATCACGCCTCCATGCAAATCCGCTGTGCCGCTTGTCACGGACAATCCGTTGTCGATTTGCACAGACCCCTGCGCCCGAACATTTCCGGCAAAACTGCCGTCTTGGGCGTTCTTGATCGAGTGGGTCCCCATGTTCAAATCAGCAAGCATTTGATTGGTGCCGTCCACACGAAGGAAGACGTCGTTGCTCGGCGAGTTGTTGGCAACGAGTAGCACGCGACCACGATCGGCCGGATTGATGGCCGCGGCCGTGACGGGCGCGTTCGCAGTGACTGGAGAGTTGGCGAAGGCGGTCAGGAAAGTGCCATTACTGGGCAGCGTCTGCTGCGACATCGTCGCAACAGCCACCTTCGCCGCCATCACCCCACGCGATCCGGCATCGTCGCCATACACCGGGACGAAGAATGACGTCCGCGATTCGATCGTGTTTGTCGCCGGCGTTTGAGTGAGGGTGGTCGAGTATGTGGCGCCAAGTGGACCCCCGTCGTAACTGCACGGAACGTAGCCCTGCGTGGGATTGGTGGCCAAGCCGCCGCACACGGCCGGCTTGAGCCAGTTCACGCCAGTAGTTGTGTAGGGGTTGCCCGGCATGGTTTGGCTGCCACCCTGCACGCTCGCGATGAATCCACGGATGCCGACAGCAAACTGCGCGAGCGCCGCACCCTCCTGGCTGGCCAGATCGTTCAGACGCTCGTTGCGCTCATACGAAAAGAGCGCGGCAAACGCCAGGCCGAGCAGTGCCGTCGCAAGGACGACACCGATCAGCATCTGGCCACGTTGCTGCTTTGGAGTACGCATCACGCGTTGCCTTCCGGTTACCGCGTGGCGGTAAAGATGATCGGGACGTTTCCGCCACCGGTACTCGTGCATCGGGTACCCAGGGCGGCAGCAGACAGCGCGGTATTGGACGTCACGTCTTTGACCATCTGGCCGCCGATGGTGATCTGAGCGAAATCAGAAGCGACCGCCTGCACAAACCCAGAGCAATCGTCCGGGGGGGTACCGATGGTAAACGCGACAGCATCATTGGCGTTGTACAACGTGGCTGGAGCGACCGTAATCGGCGTGCCAAATCCCGACACCATCGCGCCATTGACCACATCCGACGATGGGATGACGCCATTGTTGATCAAAGCGGTGGCGGTGACGTTGGCATACGCGTTCGGATCGGAGTTGTACAGTTTCTGTGTCGCGCCAACGATCGAGGTCAGCGTGCTCGCCTCATTTTGCACGGCGGTATTGCGCCGGCCGGAGGTAGCAAAATAGATGATGCCGCTAAGCACGAGAGCGGCCAAGCCGATGTAGATCACGTACTCGATCAACGACTGACCTTTTTGCTTGTTCGGGCCGATGCGGCGGCCATGAAAACGGTGCGTATTATTCACAGTTTCGGTCTCCTCTGTAGGAAATAAAATAACGGTTTGGTTGTTGTCGTTGCACTTCATAGTATCGCTATTTTGTGATGGGCGTCACACCCCCTTTCTAATTTTCGATAGGCTGCCTTTCGTACAGTAGGCGTCAAAAAGGATGGCTATCCGCCAGCGGAACTGCGTACCGCACTCACCGACGCCTGAAGCGCGCGGGAGTAGTCGAATATCGCGATCAGGGTGGAGGCAGCGAAAGCAGCGAGCATCAGCAGCGAAATGAGCTGAAGAACCGCGCTGATCTGGTCGATGGATTCCTCGAACACAACGAAATTGTCGTTCGACAGACGCGTCATGATTCCGGTGAAATCCTTCATCAACGCGTAGATCTTCAGTCGATCACTCGTGTCCCGCGGCAGCATGCCGGCGCCCAACGCTTCCACCTCAGGTCGCCCTGACTCCAAGTCACGCAGAAGCTTGCGCAGGTGGGTCCGCATCCATGTCGAGGCAAACGGCACCATGTCGGTGGCCACAGTCTTCAGGGGGATGCCGGCCCGCATCATGGCGGAGGTAGTTGCCAGAAAGAACGTGGCCTGCGTCCGTGCATAAAGCGTCCACGGAATGAGATGAGCATCGAACCAGCGACGGTTCCACCAGCGATAGCTTCGCGACCAGTTACCGAGCGACCAGGTGACCAAGGCAGTCAGGGCGATGATGCCGATGCCAGCAAACCCCCCGTAGTTGATGAAAGCCCGCCCGAAAGCGAAATACATCGGAGCGAAGCTCATTTGCGACGCCATGGCCGGCGTGATGGACGACTGAAGCTGCGGAACCACCATGCTCATGATGAAATACATCACACCAACGATCGCGCCGAGCGATACACCGTTGCTGAAAAACGTCTTGAACAGTTTTTTCTTGGCCTTTTGCTGGCGATCCAGAAGCGAGGCCATCTCCGAGAAGGCTTGGCGCAGAACCATCGGGCCAGCAGAGTCCGCGCCCACCATCATCACGGCCTCATTGCCAGGCACCCACGGGGACAGAGCTACGGCGATGGATGCGCCGCCAGGCATCGCGCGCAGCGTGTGGCGATAGATATTTGCCACACGCCGCGTGCTCGCGCGCTTGCGCGCAATCTCCTCCATCAGAACCAGCGCCTGGAACGGAGGGATATCCGCACTCATGAACGACGCCATGTCCGCGTAGAACTCGGAGCGCCTACGCAGATTGAAGGCCGATTTGTCGAGGAAACGCCCGCGTGCGGAGCTTTTGGGCGCCATTACTCGAACACCTGCTCGTCCAAATATCTGAACTCCTTCTCGACATCGAGCGGAGAAACGATGCCCTCGCACATTTTCCAGAGCGCATGCTCGAAAGCCGTGCGCCCGGTCATCACGTCTGGCCGTGACGCATCAATTCCTTCCCGCCACGCCTTCCAAATCGAGCGCGAATCACCCTCGGCGATCGCGCGCAACATGCTCGGCTTGGGAACCAGAATCTCTGCACAGACAGTTCGACCCACGATGCCGCGCTTGTCGCAATGTGGGCAACCCATCACGTTTCTGAAGAAGATGTCCTCGGAAGGCTTGCCGTCAAGGTAATGATCCAACCGGCGCAACACTCCCGAATACTCGCCCGTGGTGTTTTTTTTGATCGTCGCGGTCGAGACCCTGCAGTGCGGGCAGAGCACAGGCACCAGGCGCTGATAGATCAATCCGGCGACCAGCCCGACGCTCGCTATTTCTGCGCGCGGGATTCCCATGCCTTCCAGGCGATCATAGGCAAGCGGCGCGCCATCCGCGTGGAGCGTCGAAACGCAAAGGTGACCGGATCGTACCGCCTGGATGGCCAGGCCCGCTGTATCTGGATCACGGATCTCACCCACCGCCAGATAATCCGGGTCGGCGCGCATCAGCGCGCGCATCACATCCACAAAGACGTTGCTTTTCTCTTCGCTAGCTTCCTTTTTCGAGCGAACAAAGGAAGTCTGTGAGGCGCCGGAAATACGGGTCTCGACCGGCTCCTCCACTGTGCGAAGAATCTTCCCGGGCCGTTCCTTCACCAGCTGCATGAGCATGTTGGCCATGCTGGTCGATTTCCCCGAGCCGGTCGTGCCGAGGAAAAGAATCAGGCCGCTCGAGCGGGAAAAGATGCGATCCAAGATGTCGCACTGATCGGCCGAGTAGCCCAATTGAGCTGCCGTTTTCGGCTTGGTGGTGACGCCGATGGGAATGAGGCGCAAGGTGACATTGACGCCGCTGGGTTCGACCGGCAAGCACGCGTAGCGCAAACGCAAACTGCCTTCCGGGAAGGATCGCGTGACGACGGCATCCTGGGTCAGCCGAGGATTGAAACCGTCGCCGGTCGATCCCTTGTCGACCATCGTGTTGTACATCGAAGAAGCCAGCTGCATAGCGTCTTCTTCGGTGAGCGAAATCGGCTGCGGCTCGAGGTCGCCATGAATTCGGAAGCGAACTTCGCCGCGCCCCATTGCAGCTGACAGGTGAATGTCACTGGCGCCGAGCTTGTAGGCGTCGTAGATGATCTTGTCCCAAAGGTTGTGCAGCTCGCTCGACAGCGTGCCATTTTTCCCCTGAGCGACCATTCGCCGCGTGTTCCACTCGGACATCACCACGTCGAGAACCGACGGATCTTCCGCCAGGAGCTTCCCGCGGATCGTATAACCCTCCGCAGTGACCTTCGCGTAGAGCGACGCGTACCGATGACTCCCCATTTCCGCTTCGGTGGTCAGCAAAAAAGCACGGCGCGCGCTGCCGGCCACCTCATTGTTCAGTGCCAGTAACAGCGTTCCTTTGGGGCGATCCTGCCCGCCTAACGGCTGGCCGGCGTCGTTGAGAACGACATCCCACTCAGGAAGGTCACGCACCGTGCAGATCGTGATCGAGCGCAGCAGTTTTTGCAGGACCTCGTAGAGATCACCCCGCGTGATCAAGTGCTTGCTGGTCAGGTACTCGCCGAGCTTCAGGCCCGCGCGGTGCGCCTCTGCGGCATGCACCTCGATTCCGTCATGCGAGAACAATCCCGCCTCGACCAGCAACTCACCCAGCCGTGCCGGAGCCATCAGCGGCTGCACGGAGGCCCGATGGATACGGTTTTCCGGCAGGATGTGCACATTGGTTTCATTCATGAGTTGCAGCTCGGGCAAATGCGGTTGAGTAGGCATAAAAGAGGACGGGCTCACTCATGGATACGCATCCATGTCATGCGCCATGTCGCCGGCACACGGCCGTCACCGAAGGACCAGGAAAACTGAATCGGTACGAAGCCGCCACGCGTACCAGCGCCGACAATGCCGCCCAATTCCATGCCGTCGAGGTAGAAATCACCCTGGACCGACGCCTGCTCCATGACCAAGGAAGGCATCCCGGCGGCGGCGGCGCCGAACTTCATACTGAGGTTGTTATCCAGCACTTGGCTGCTGATTGAGGCTCCGCCCATCGCGAGCGGAACGGCGCCCACCCAGTCAAGTAATGGCACGGCACTCGGCTGCAAGCTGCGAAGGAACGGTTCGGTGATCGGGTAGATGGGCGTGTTCATCGCCGAGGTCACCTCGGCGCTGTGCCGGTCCTGAAGCACCTTGATGGAAGTTCCGAAGCGGGCGAGCAGCGGGGACAGCGCGAAGGGCGAATCCTTCGTCACGGCATACATGCCGTGACACTCCGAGGGAGTGCAGGTGACGCCTTCCAAGGTCCAGCCAGCGACGAACGGAGGTAATGTGCGGATTGCTCTACTGTAGGCAGTCAAGACCCAAGTGGCTGACATCGGCAACGCATGCACGGCGCCAGCCACCGACGTGATGTAGCTCTGGCGCAGGATGGCCTGCTGCTGCGCTGGAGAAAGCTTGGGCTGGGGTGGAAAGGCCATGCGATAACCGAAGAATCCAAGCCCAGCCATCGCGGCGATCACCAGGACAGGGACAAGCCGCCTGGAGCCACTCGACAGGAGGCGAAGGGGCTTGGCTTTGGTCTTGCTCAGCGCCTTACCCAGGTCAAATGGCTCACTACCTGGAATGTCTACGCCAGGTGAGGCATAGACAGGCAGCTCAAGTCCGGCGCTCATCGTCATGACGTTGGCGCGGATGCTGTCGGGAGGGCCGATCAGGTCGGTCGACGGAACGACGACGCCACCGCGGATGCCGCAGTACCAGAACGCGTCGTCCGCCAAATCCACGACATAGAGGCCATCGCGCCCCAGTAGCGTCAGCGCCGCCGCAGCCGAGCACACGCCCTTGATCTTCTTCTCGGCCACGAAGAAACCCACGACGCCTTCGTCCGGCGCCAATGCCGCAGCGCGATCGTCTCCCTTCGCCGCCTTCCCTTTGCGTGGATGGTCGACCGCGATCTGGTAGATGATCGACTCTCGAATATCCGCCGAACCTCCTAGCGTGGTCTCGATGTCTTCCGCCACGCCATCTCGCTTGACGATCCACGTCAAGCCGAAGGCGAATACGCGTTTGCCGATGGTTTCTAGTTGCATGAAAACTCCGCGGTCACTCGCCGATGTGAACCGTCTTGTGCTGGCGGCCCTTTCTCAGGACGACGGCGGTCGGGGTAATCCGATCGACATGCCAACCGTCCGTGAGGACATTGCCCTCCTGGACGGACATGTGGACACCGTGATCAACCAGCTCGGCCCGGTATTCGCCAGCGATACCCATGACAGACACCACGCTCAAGGGCTGCGGAGCGCCCGACTCGGGGATCGCCAGCGATGAAATGACCGCGCTGCCGGCGCCACGCTGGCCACCGGAACCCATCGGCGGCGGCGCAATCGCGATAGGCGCTGCAGGAAGGATCTGTGAGGAGTCCCCTTCGCTCGAGGCGAGCTTCTTCTTGAGGTCGGCAATCTGCGTCTTGAGCTTCAGAATTTGAAGTTGACGCTGAAGAGATGCCTCACTGAGAAAGAACGCCGCATCCTCACTGGGAATCGACTGAAGACGGGTAGAGGTGCTCACCGCGCCCGCAGCCTGCGCCGAGTTCGCGGCAGGAGGAACCATGGTGGGCTGATGAACCACCGTGCTCGACGTGGCCGGCTGCGGGACCGCCGCAACCGCATTGGCCAGAGAAGCGTGAACCATCGAGGACGGGGTAAAAGCGAGGGCGCTACCGACGGTCATTGCAAGCGCAATACCAGTGGACACGCTGAGAGAATGCGGAATCTTCATGTCAGGGGCCGTCAGTTAGAGGGTGGTCTGGGGGGAGCTGGCGACCGGCGTGATCACGATGACCAGTGCATCATGTGCTCGATTCACCGCGCGGTTTCCGCCGAAGGCCCACAGTGACTTGCTCAACGGGGTTTGCGTGGTGTTGTCAGCTTCGGTGTTCTGAAAGCCAGCCAGCACGAGAGCCTGCCCGGACTTCATCCACACGCGCTGCATGAACTCGCGCGCGGAAACCTGCGGGAGCTGGATCGTTTCGCCACCACTGGAAAACGAGGGCAGGCTGTCGAGCGTGGAAAGCGAGAGCATGACCTGGAGCAGCAGACGATGGCCGTCCTCCTGCACGCTCGGGAGCACCTGCATGGTGAAGCCCGTCTCCACCTGCCCCGGCGTCAACGTGGCGCCCGCGCCGACCACGCCGGAGGTGCCTGAACTGACGCCGGTAGTCAGGAGGCTGGTGGTCTGAGCAACGTAGGCTGTCGTCTGAATCACTTTCAGCGGCGCCGGCGTGTTGTTGACCGTCTCGACGGAGGCATTGGTCACGACGCTGGTCTTGCCCAGCGTGGATAGCGCATCGAGGAAAAACTGGGAACCGGAGAACGGCGGGGTCGTACCATCCGGGCGAACGGTCGGCGTATTGAGGATCAGCGAAGACAGCCCTGACGCCGTTGGCCGAGGCGTGGAAATATGCACTCCCATCGTCGATGCGGACTGCCCGAGCGCGTTGTAGAGCACCGACCAGTTGATACCGCGGTTATCGGAGTCCGCCGCGTGCACGCGGTACACCGTCACGTTGACCTCAACCTGTGTTGCGAGCGACTTATTCATCTGCTGGATGAACTTGGAAATCGCTTCAACGCGATCCCAGCGATCGCGCACAGTGATCGAAGCCGTTGGCTCCGAAATGCTGATCGAGCCACCACGGGAGAGCATGGGTTTGAGGTTCGTCTGCAGCGTTGACCACACCGAGAGCTTGCCCTCGAACTGCGTGTTCGTCTTACTCTGAGCGATCTTCATCGTCTGACCTTGGCCGCCCTGGACGCCACTGGAGCTGCCACTGTCGATCGACGACGTCGTTGTTGCATCGCCCGGAACGGTGGCAATGTGAAAAGTTCGCGTCTCGTAGCGGAAGAAATGAATCGCGCGCGTGTTCGCGTCATACGACCACGTGGCATCCATGTTGCCCGCGATCGTGTCGAGCAAGCCTTTCATCGTGCCCTGGTAGGAAATGGGGCCGATAAAAGCCCTGCCCGCGCCTCCCTGGCCTCCCACGGAGGAACCGCCGGCACTCGGGGGCATCAATGTCGAATCCATCGCCCCAGACGGTGCTGGCGGGAGGTTGCCGCCACTGCTGGCGCCGTCAAGCAGATCATCGTCCGTCTGCACGGCAATGCCTGTCATCGACTGGATCCGCTGCATCAACACCCACACGCGCTGCGACGGGCTATTGAGCGTTGCCGGCTCGAAGAATGAAGACGGGTACGTGCCGTTGTGGTTCACCGAGTGGGTGTTGACGTAAGGCATGTTGGACATGATCGAAGGCTGTTCGACCGCGTGATTCTTGCCGTGGAAGCTGGTGAGAGTGGAACTCACCTGCTGTTGGGTCTTGGCGTAATCGGCGAGTGACTTATGGTTGATGTCCGCCATGGTGGTGCAGCCCGTCAGTACAGCGAGGGCGCAGGCAACGGCAGTGAGGCGAATGCGGATCATTAGTTCTCCCGGATGGCAGCTGGCTGGATGACGACGACGCGGTTGGGCGTGGCAAAGAGCGGTGTGTCGCCCAAGAGGCCGCCCTGCATCTGATAGGTGTGCACGACGAAGGTCACACCCTTCGACACCGACCCGGCCGGAATCGGCAAGGGTGCATCCAGCATGTAGTCGTCCTTGACGTTCCAGCGCATCGACCAGCCGAACCGCTTGACGTAGTTGGTCAAGCCCTGCGAAAGCATGGTGCCGGACGGAATGACATAGATGCTCGCGCCCGGCGCTGGCGGCGCGG
Organism: Lysobacter sp.; assembly: GCA_031359875.1. GTDB lineage: Bacteria > Pseudomonadota > Gammaproteobacteria > Xanthomonadales > Xanthomonadaceae > Cognatiluteimonas. The sequence goes on along the minus strand of JANMAO010000187.1, from coordinate 74,420 downwards.
CCACGGACGCCGCCGCAGAGTGCGGGTTCGGTTTGAACGCAGCGGCAGTGGCAGGGGCGCGCTCACCAGGCGGAAGCGTCTCGATGATCGGGAGCGCCCCTGCAGGTAACGTGGGAAGCGGCTTGAAGCCGGGGGCGCCTGATGGCGTGCCGGATACAGGCCCTGATGCTGGCATGCGATACGTGCCAGCGGAGGGTGTGGGCATGCGACGCTCGGGGAATCCGGCGTTGTCAGTTGACGTGCCCGGAGACCAATGCACCACGCGAATGGTGTTGCTCTTCCAGTCCGGCTCCACGTAGAGATCCAGGGGCGCCACCGCGGCGCGCAGCACCTTCATCCAGTCATTGCCTGCCGGCCAGACGATGATCGCGGACGCCGGCACTGACTGGTCGAGTGCAATGCGGTAGGGCACGGGGATGATGGTGCTGAGGGCCTGCTCGATTGGCGCAGAGCCAGCGTGTACCGAAAGCCCTGTTGGCATGGTGGGTTGCTCCCACGCCTGGGTCATGGCGGAGGCGCGTGCCGGCGCGGCGTGGAGCGTGGCGGCCGCGGCGAGGACGGAAAGGGTGAGGAGTGTCGTTTTCATCAGTTCGCCGGAGTCAGGAGGCACGAATAGCAACAACGGTCACCGTTTGGTTGCCCGTCATCGAGAAGAAGAAGCGATAGCCACCACCGCTGGCATCGGCCAAGGCATGGCTCATGGCCACAAGGAACGATCCGTCGTGGTACTCGGCCGCGCCGGTGATCGGTACGTCCACACGGGACTTCCACACCAGACGAATGCCCGCTGAGCGTGACCAGTCGGCCAGAGCGAGAGACAGCAAGCGTTGATCGGGGTTGATCCGCCATACGCGCTGGCGCGCAGCATCGGCATCGACAATCGCGCGATGGCTGCCTGTCGGCGCGACCGGCAGCGGCTCACGGATGATCTCGCGGGCGCCATCCCCGCGTGGCGCTGCGGGGTATGTCTGGGTGCCGGATGACAGATTGCTGTCGTCAGAGATTCGCTGGACGCGATCGGGCACCACAGGGTTCTCAGGCATGTCCACCGGGCCGCGGTGCACCAATACGGCACGGTAGCCACTCGCCAGCAGGTCAATGCGGGCTGGTTTCCCCTGCACCACAATGTAAGGCGCAGAGATCGTGAAGGGCACCGGTTGCCCCTCCACAATGACGGCGGGAATCAGCTGCCCTGCGCGCATCTGGAGATAGGTCTTCCCGTTGAGCGAAAACACCTGAAGCGGACGGACGGCCATATCGCCAGAAACCGACCACGACCAATCCGCCGTGGCATCGACAGATACCGCGGCTGGGCGCGCTGACACGATGTTGCCAGCGCCTAGCCGTGTGCCAAACGATGCGCATCCTGAAAGTGACGCGGCAAAAGCCACACCGAGCGCACACGTCAGTACCGCTTTTCTTGTCCGGATAGTCACTGTGTCACCTTGCGTTGGCGATAGGCGGGATTTCGATCCCACCTGTGGTGATGATGGTCATCGGAGCACCCTCGGGGATCGTGATGTTCGGCCCGAGAGAAAACTGTTGCTTGAGCTCTGCGTTCGCGGCATCGACGATGATCTGGCCGCCACTGCTGACGGGCGGCGGGCCGGAGACGCCCGTCCCGGCTACGACCTGCGTCTGGCGGGAGAGCCGATCCATCCCGACGGCCTCGAATGCCATCAACGTGGCGATGCCCATCCGCTTGAAGAAGTGCGTGTGCAGCGTGCCGGCAATACCCGCGCGACCAAGCACATCGCCAGCGCTCATGTTCCCGAGCGCGACTTCGCCGCCCGCTGGCGTGACCAGGGTGTCGAAGGCCATCAGCACGCGCCTTTGCCCGTCCTTGACGGAAGAGTTGTACTCACCCTCGAGCACCGATCCAGCAGGGATGACCATGTAGCGGCCGTACCGCGAGTCGTATGTCGTCTGGGTCACGCGCGCGGTGATGTGGCCGGGAAGGCTCGTATCGACGGCATTGAGGATCACCGCGTTGATCACGGTGCCAGGCGCCAACCAGTAGAGACCGGTGTTGCGCTGCGCCATGATGGAGGCGGCCGTTTTGACCTTCTCGTTCTGGCGCCGGAAGAGCCACTGCTGATTTTCCTCGCCCGGGACGGCAACCCCGTCAGCCCTCTGCTGATCACGCGCCGCCTGCTCCGCTTTGTACTTGGCGATGTCCTTCTGCGACTGCTGCACGGAAGGATCGTTATTCGGGTTCTCCTTGGCGTACTCGGCGTTAAATTGGGCGGACGAGCTGCCCGCCGGCGCGTCACCGGAATGACTCACGTCAAGCGCCTTCAGGGGGGCCTGCATCAGCGACCCATGCCCCTTCGATTCTGCACCAGCCTCGTAGACAACGAACGGCGGTGCGGCAGGGGCTCCGGCTCCCGTCGGCGAGGCATTCGCGGCCTTGCGAGCGCGCTCGAGTCGACGCATTTCCAGCGCGTCCACGTTGGAATTCATGTCCGAGGGTGGAGGTGGCGTTACCGCGTTGGCCACGTCCGCAGGCCCCATGGGTGGCGGCGGCACCGCGGCCGCAGCCGCGGCGGCATTCTCCTGCGACACTACCTTTTGGCGCGCCTCATCAAATTGTGCGGAGCTCGATCGCGCTGGATCCGGAATCTTCGCGGCATAACGCTGGGCCTCGGCCTTCTTCTCCACCGCTGCCTTCTTGGCCGTAACCTGCGACTGACCAAGATCCGGCCCCTTCACCGCCAGGAGGTAGACCACCAGACCCACCATGAAGATGGCAAACACCCATCCAACCAGCTTGCGGTCGGTTTTCGGCTTGCCGGCGACGGGTGTAGAGGCCATCAGCGATCCGCCGTCACATGAATTTCGGATTTGCCCAGCTTGAGGACGAAGCCGGGCATCAGGCGATTGACCAGGATCTGCGTGCCACCGTCGTGGACGGTGTAATTGACGATTTCCAGCCCATTGGCACCCACCGCAAACAGCGCCGGCAGCTCCTGAATGTTCTTGGGGAACTGCACCCACGTGAAGCGGCCGTTGTCCCACACCGCTTGCGGACGGAACGGCGCATCGCCCTTTACCACGTAGTCGAAATTGGGCTGTCCGGTGAACAGCGTGCTGGTCGGGTCAGCAGAAGCCGAGTCGCTGGCGGAGGCCAAGGTCGCTCCCGCGGCCGGATTCGTGTAGACGCCTTGCCCGAACGTCGACGATCCGAACGTCTGTGTGTCGAACGACCAGTTCACGCCCTGATACCAGGGACTGTTGTCGTTGGCGGGCATGATGTTGATGTAGAAGATGTGCTTCTTGGTGACGATCGTTCCAACCACGGTGATCGGCTGCACGAGCTTCAGCATGGCCGTGTTCGTGGCCGCGTTGACCTGCAGCTGTACCGCCACGGGATTCGACACGGCGAATTGCTGGATCGGCTCGTCGGCCGGGATCGAGAAGGTCGTGAACATCCCGGCGCGCAGCGGGATGTCATAAGTCGCGTGCGGACTGTAGGAGAGCGTCACAACCTGGGCGCCGGAAGCATCACTGGCCGTGATATCAGCGAGTGCCGCTTGCGTCGCACTCACCACCTGCGGCGTGTGAACGAGCACGGGGCGTGGCGGTATTTCGTGCGATTCGACCACGGCCATGCCACGTTGGCTCGGTAAGCGTTGCACGAGAGGGTGTCCAAACGTCCCGGCGAGAATTGACGGCGTGAAAAGTGTCAACGCGACAGCAAAGGACGCCACCCTGAGCGGGTGTCCGTGCAAAAACGAGTTGGAAGATGCTTTGTTTGAGTGCATGGATACCGGCCGATAGTTGCGCTTCATAGTAACTGATGAAGATCGTGATGCACAATGATCCGAAAACTAGCTCTTGATCGAAACCTTGAAGTCCGTGATGTAGATGCCGATGGGATTCTCGGCGAGATCAGCCGGATTCGTGGATGGCAGCAGCACGTAGTACAGCGTGATCAGCTTCGTCTCGACCGTCGTTTTGCCATCTGAGTGGGTGGTCAATGCCACCTGCGCAACGGCGCCGTTGCGCGTCCCTGCAATGGGTGTCAGGTTCACGACCTGCACATCCCTCACCAGTGACGGGTCGCTCGCCAGCCGGCCGAAGGTGTCATCTTCCGCGCGAAACGCGTGGTATTCGGCGATCGCGTTCTGCCCGCGCAGGAAAAGCTGGGCGCGGGGATCAGTCATCTTGACCGTGAGGTACTGGTTGATCGTGAACAGGTCCGACACCCAACGCCGGACGAAAAAGGCTTCGTTGTCCCACGTGGGATTAAACGCGGTCGCCAGCTGATCGGCCGGCACAGTGACCTCGCCCGTCGTCTTGTTCACCTGGACGACGTAAGGCACCGACTTCTTGAGTGGTAGGAACAGGAACAGGATCACGACCAAGCCCACCGACACGGCTGATGTCATGATCGCCACCTTGGTCAACCGCGTGTTCACGTTCGAGAGCAGCAACCGCGTGCTGAACTCTTCGTCAGCCACTGATGCCGGGGACTCGATCTTTGGTTTTGACATGGTCAGCTCTCGTATAATCCAATGTGATACTGTTTAATCATACTATGATGCGCAACGTACTGCAAAGGAGGATCCATGGCTACTGCCAAATTGACCGTGCTTCGTCGTGAACTTGCCGAGCTTTTTCAGCCCAATGCCTTGAACAACGGCTGGAGAGCTCTGTTGTTTGGCGCGCTGGCCATACTCTTTGCGACCAGGGGCATGGAGCTGCTGCTGAGCACAAACACCACGCGTGCTGGCCTGATTGCTGGCGTCACGATGGCGCGGCCGATGCTGGCCCTCTTCTGGCTTGCCCTCGCCGGTACGTGCATCGCCTGGTGGTACTGGAGCGAGTACAGCGCGCGCCGACCACGCAGGTAATCATCATGAGCTCGAGCCCTTGCCACTCCGGGGACCACGGTTTGACGACGACGGAGGCTTGCTTGAGGGCCGCGACGACGGGCCGCCGGACGTAGGCTTTGGCGAACCGTCGCCGCGCATGAAGCTGCCGACCGCTCGCCCGCCCGAAGCAACCCCTTTCGCAACAGAATTGACCCCGCCTCGCACGGCAGGACTGACCGCATAAGCACCCACCGCCAGGGCCGCCACCGGATTCACTGCAGCCGCCCCGGCGAACATGGCGAGTTTCCCCGGGCCACTGCCGGCGACGGATTTCACACCCTCGGCGAATCTTTGGCCAAGCGTGCCCGCGCCTTCATTGGCCGATTTCGTCTCGGGCGCGGACTCCGACGCAGGCGCTTCGCTGGACGGAGCCGAAGCTGCCGATGCGCCCGAGCTGTCGCCCGAGCCACCACCGCCGCGCGGAGCCATCGCAGGAGCGCTGCCCCGCCCAGTACCACCGCCGCGCGGCGTTATCGGGCTGTAACTGCTGCCGCCGCCGGCACGGCCACCCGCCGCCGCCGCCGCCGAAGGGGCCGGGGCGCTTGACGTTTGTGCCGCGCCACTCGACAGACTGGATGCTGTACCACCACCAGTACCACCACCAGTACCACCACCATTGCCACCACCCGCCCCACCGCCCCCAGGTGTCTTGGGCGGTGTGGATTGTTTCGGTTTCGATCCTGCACCACGCATAGCCATGCCGGCGGCCATGCCGAAGAAGCCACCGCCGCCACCCACAGACGGCCCGCCAACCAGCGCGGCGGCGATGTGTTCTATCTTGAGCATCATGTAACCAATGAACGCTATGCCAGCGACCATCGGAAGAAGTCCCGCCAACGAAGCCATGACGGTGTCGCCAGCGCCGCCCGCCTGCTCTACGGCTGTGGAGAAAGCCCCCAGGGCTGTCGTCATCATCGATGCCATGCCGATTCCTATCGCGAACGACAGGCCCATCGTGATCATGTAGTTCAGCCACTTCGTTGCCAGATTGCTCATCGGCTCAAACGGAAGCCACGCGACAAGGATCGGACCAAAAATCACGCCGATGTAGAGCATGAGCATGGGGCCGTACAGCGCGAAGAGCATGGCAATGACGAGCAACAAAACGGGTATAAAAAGCACCACGTAGATGAGCATGTGCGCCATGGCGCGCGTCACGGACGGCAACGAATACCAGTGGTCGGCCCCCGATGTGTTCGCGGGACCGACCGCCGTCGACATGCCCCAGACTGCCCGGAAGACGTGATTGATGGACGTCGAAACCTGAGAGGCAGCATCTCCGGACACCCCTGAGAAAACAGCACTGACGTGCTTCTCAAAAAAATCAATCAGGGTGTTCGGCAGCACCGGCCAGGTAACAAGCATCGCCAAAGGAATGGACGTGACGATGGCCAAGCGAACGAGCTTTGCAATGAGGTCGTTCGCACCGCCTTTCACCCAAAACTGAAAGATGAGATTCACCAGCTCGATCAACACCGCAAGCCCGAGAAAAACCTTGCCGGTCTCAACCAATGAACTGGTGTACGTCTTCGCCGCATCAAAGATGGGCTGCAGGAGTAGTGACAGGTTGCCGAGGTCAGGTGCGCCAATAGCCATGTCTTATTTGTTCCAGAGAACCATGTAGAGGATTGAGCTCAGGTACAGCGCAAGCGCGACGCACGGCGCAAGAACGGTTCTTGCTGGATGGTCGTACCCTTCGCACAACAGGTATTGCCCGAGACCAAGACGCATGCTCCGCGCGCGCAAGGGTCGTACCTCGCCGCCAGCTGCACGTGTCCGCATATGCGAACGCAACGAACGGATCAGCCACTTCCGTTCAGATCTGCTCTTGGCAAGCAATCCGACAACAAGCCGGTTGAATCCTGTGGCCACCTAATACCCCCTCCAAGTCGATGTGAGACCGCGCCCGCTTAGCGATGATCCGGACCGTATTTCGTCGGATCAGGCAACGTCACTGTCTCCTGCTGCAAAGCCTTGGCGGCTTGTTCGTTGGCGGCCTCTGCCTGCGACTGCGCTTCACGCGTCGCGTACTCTTGCTTCCCCTTCATCGCAGCCAGCGCGTTAGCCTTTGTCACTGACTCGTTGAGCGACAAGAGACTCGCCTGCACCTGTGTGTTCTGCACAAGCAACTGTTGCAACCCCTGCACCTGCGAGACCACTGCCGGCGTTGAAGCGGCTGTCGCCTGAAGCGCCGAGATCTGATCTTGCATGGACCGCATGCTTTGCCGGTCAGAATTGAACGACTGCGCGTAAACACCGCCCATCTGGTGAGCCTGGTTGGCGCGGTATTGAAGGAACTGCATCGGCGTCATGTGCATGCCCTGTGCGGAGGACGCCGTATTGGACAGAATGGCCTGAACCGACTGCTCCGAGTCCATCAGGCCGCCCAGCTGGTTGTCCATGGTGGCCAGCGCCCGCACCTGGTCGATCGGCACGCCAGCTAGCCGCGCAATCGTTGCCGGGTCCAGCTGACGCAGCGTTTGCTTCAGGTACATCGCCGACTGCAGCGTGTTCCTGACCGTGTTGATCTCGCTGGCATTCTGCTTGATCAGCTGCGCGTTGTTCAGCAGCTGGGTGATCTCGGTCGAGCCGCCGGTGCCCGCGACCGTACCCGCGCGTGCAGAGGGTGCCGCCATCACCAGCACGGCAATAGCGGCAACGATGGCGACAGGTAGACGCAGACGCGTCACGCGTTGATCACGGCCGACAAATACTTTTCTTTCCATTGCGGATCCTCCCGGTCGAAGTAGCGGTTCAAGACAGCTTGTGATTTCGCGTCACTGCGCAGGCAAGCAACAATTTCAGGTGGAAACTGTGCCTGCGCTACGCGGAACATGCCGGACTGCGGCTGATAGATGCAGTATTCGGACTTCGGGGTCGAACTCGCGATCAGGTCGAGTTGCGTGTCGTTGACGCCAAACGCCTCGCGGTACTTTCTGGCCAGCTCCGGCCGTGCTGCGTTCTGATTTGGCAGGAAAAGGATCGTCGCGATGTTGTCGCGCACGGCCGCGCCGAGCGCCGGTTGATTGAGGAAAGGCTCGGGGGACTGGGCGGTCATTACCAGGAAAGCCCGCTTCTTGGCCAGCGTCATCAGATAGTCGCGGGCCTTGCTTGCGAACACGGGATCTTCCAGAAGAAAACCCGCTTCCTCGAAGTAGATCATCGTCGGTCCAAGTTCGTGGGCCGGCCGATCGGACAGAAAGCGCTCGATGCGGTAGAACGCGTAATCCGCGTAAGCGCGAACCACGTCGAACAGTCCCGCATTGATCAAGCCGCCCACTTCCGTTGTGGTCACCTGGGCGAGGGCGAATTCGTCCTCGACGTGATCGAAATACATGCCATAGGTGCCACCCTCGCACCATGGCGTCAAACGCACGCGCAGGTGATCGGGCAGCTGCGTCAGTAGCGTCGTCATGCGCGCAAGAGGGTCCACCGCGATGCGCGTGAGGGCCTGATAGACCTCCTCGATCTCGGCATCGGTCAACGCCTTGCCTCGCGCGGTGAGCAGGCGATCAATCCAGCCGACCAACCAGGCGCGACCAGGCTCGTCCCCGGCCAGCGCGACAGGGTTCATCTTGAGACCACTGCCACGCGCGGGATCGAGATCGATGTGCGTTCCGTCCAGCAGTAGTGTGGTCGGCTTGCAGCTGAGATCCTTGTCCAGATTGAAGATCCGGGCGTTCGGGTATTTCAGGAACTGCGCCTCGAGAAACATCTGGAAGACGGTCTTGCCGTTGCGCGACGGGCCGATGAGCAGCGTGTGGCCAAGTTCGCCAACGTGGTAGTTGAAATACTGCACGGTGTTATAACGCGTACGCAGCATGGCGTTCGGCGGCAGCGGCTCTGGAAGTCCCTTGGACAAAAACGGGTGATATGACGTACCTGAGTCCAGAGAAACCAGTGGTGTTGTATCGGTGACATTACTGGCCTCGACGAAGTGCCACCGCACAATCTCCCGCGTATGCCCCGGGATGCAGACGCACAGACCGGACAGCGACCCGTCGCGTTCGCGCAGGAACACCATGCCGGTGCGCTCCAGCGTGCGAGCCACCATATCCATGCATTCCTCAAGCTCCTCCGGCGAGTCGGCGTAGACCACCACGCTGGCCGCCATCCAGCCGAAGAAGGCTTCGCGCCGACGGGCGTCATCGCGGAACGATTCGGCAATCGCGCCCACGCGCGTCGACGGCGTATCGTCACCATCCATCTCCACATCCTTGGAGACCGCCATCTTGAACAGTTTCTTGGGCGTGAAGCCGCGCAGCTCATCGAATGTGCGCGCGGACGACAGGAAGCTCTCCGCCTCGGCCAGCGTCGCTGACTTCCAGCACACGCCAACGCGCAGATGCACAGGGAGCGCCATCAGCGGATTGAGGCCCTGCAGCAGGTTGCCGGGTGGCGCATTCTTGAGCGTGAAGACGCCGGCATACCTGCGCTTCTCACCTTCAAGGATCAGGTGATCTTGATAGGAGTTGTCGATGAACGTGTCACTGAGGTAATCGTCCAGATATTCGTCCGCGATGTACGCTACCGGCCCGACCGGATTGACGCTTGCCGAAGCCTTCAGGAAGCCCAGCAAATCACTGCCGCGTAGCCGCGTGAGCCGAACGTCTGTCACCGCGTTGTCGAACACCTGGGCGATGCCGTTCTCAAATCGCCGGCACATCGTGTCCAGCTCGGCGCGCGAACGGAACCCGATCGCGGTTTTCTGGCGCATGCGTGCACGCAGCGCGCCGACTATGGCCGCTGGCATCTTCTTGCCCGACGACAGCCCCTGCCCCACCAGCTCGCCGAGCGATAGCGCATTGCCGCGTGTCGGCATCGACGCCGAGAGGTAGTGCTGGTTGACGAACAACGGCCGATCGCCGCTGAAGGTTTGACCCCACAGGTCATCGATGTAATCGGCAACCGGGTTGTCGAAGTGCCCACGAGTGTACGACGGAGCGGGGCGACGCTCCATGGTTGCCCACACCGTGGCGCCGTTGTCGGCGGCACGGCGGAAGGCCATGTCGAGCTGCTGCGACGCATGCTCAAGCAGGCCGTCCTCGCCAGCCTCGATGTCGATGCCGGTCATCGACCAGGCACCGAGCAGCGAGGAGTCTTTGCACACAACCGTGGCTTGTGACGCATCGGCAACGAAGAGCCACGGAAGAATCTCCGAGAGACTGTGCGCTTTCTTGGGGTCCGTTCTGGGGGGCATCAGGATTTCATCATCAAAGGGTCATCAACCGGCTAAAACCAATGGGGCGCGGCGCACTCATGTTCTTCGCCGTGATGTACGCCGGGGAGTAATGCGTGCGTTGCACGCGATGCCTCAGATAGATCCGAATGAACATCGAGTCTTTCTTTCCCGGACCGCGCAGGAACCAGACGATTAGCGCTGGCATCAGCAGCACGCCGGGCGCGCGATAGAGCACGACCGCCATGCCGAAAAACATCATGACGGCTACCACCAGCTTCCATTCGAGGCCAGCAATGGTCTTTGGGTTGTTGACCTGAGTGCAATCGTAGGAACTGCGCAAGACGAAAATCCTCGTTCAGCAGATGCTCGGCAAGTGAAGCAACTGCGGCAGCGTGAAGATATTGATGAGGATGCCCAGGGCCAAGCCGGTGCGTAGCAGCCACACCATTACGCCTTCCTTGTTCTCGTTCATGAACCAAAGGAAGACCATCACGCCCAGGCTGATCAGGAAGATCAGCGACAGGAACTGACTGTTGCTGCCCACAAAGGGACTGATCATCTGACAGATGCCATTGACCATGGAGCCGGCTACGTTGCTATTACCACCGTAGGACTGCGCCTGCGCCGTCGGCGCCACCACGACCAGCATCAGCAACATCCACCGGAGCAATCGCGAGCCGGACACCACGCGAGCCACGTAGCCACTACGAAAACCGTTTGCACCCATTACACGTCTCCTACTCGGTTGAAAATCAGGCGGGAACGGTAGTCCCCGTTGTCGTCCACCCCTTCCAGGGCAAGAATCTCTTGCGGACCGCGCTGGCCGCCAAGCTTTGACTGGAACACCACGTAGTCGATCGCCGAGGCGATGTCCGCGCGCATGTCGCGCAGCGGCAGATTGGCGGCCGTGGGCGACATACGAATCAGCGACTCCAGCCGGCGCAGCGCCAGAAATGCGGAGTCCGCGTGCAACGTGCAGAGCGAGCCGCTGTGGCCGGTGTTCATGGCATCGAGGAAGTCGTAAGCCTCCTGGCCGCGGATCTCGCCGACGATGATCCTGTCCGGTCGCGAGCGCAGGCAGAGCTTGATCAATTGGCGGATCGTGATGTTTTTCGCCGGATCATCGCTGGGCATGGCCTCCAGCTGGATGATGTTCGGCTGTTCGAGAACGATCTCGTGCGTGTCCTCGCACGAAATGATCCGCTCGTGCGCCGGGATCTCGAGCAGGCACGACGAAAGCAACGTCGTTTTGCCCGAGCTCGTTCCACCGGCCAGCAGCAGGTTCTTGTGAGATCGCACTGCCCAGCGCAGGAACTCCACCAATCCCTGGCCACCACGCGCAGCCGCAGCTTCGCGGGCCATCTGCTCCTGCTGCGTCCCACCATGTGCTTGGAGGGCGTGCGCCCCGAGGACATCAAAGGCACCCGACTGCGCGTATTCCTCAAGGCGAAAGCGGCGGCTCGCATGCTTGCGAATGACCACCATCGGCCCGTGAATAGCCACCGGCGGCAATGCCGCGGCGACGCGCAGCCCGACCAACCGGGCATCCATGATCGGCGCGATTTCCTTGGTGTTCATCCGCATGATCGCGTGGAGACAGCTCTCGATCTGCGATTCAGTGAACGTCGCCGCGACGCGCTCCATCTTTCCGGCCTGCTCGATGAAGACGCAGTTCGGTGAATTGATCATGATTTCGTTGACGTGTTCGCTCTCCAGGTAGGGGCGCAAACTGGAAAGCGAGTGCATCAACAGACGTTCGGCCTCGACCAGGATCGGACGAACGGTGCGACCGGAAGGCGCCGAAGCCTTGATCTGCGGGGTTGCCGCGTAGGCGGCGGCCTGCTCCGTCATCGGGAGCCTCCCGTCGCAGCGTACCCATGCTTCTCGACCGAACGCAGTTCATGCGCCACGCGCAGCGCGTAGATCGCGCGCAGCCGATCCGCGCGAGCGTTGTAAGCCCCCACGCCGCGCCAGTTGAGGCCATGCGTCTTGATGCTGTCGGCCAGTATCCACGCGCCCACCTGCAAATTCAGGCAGGCATCGGTAAGCAGTTTCTCGCGCGTGATGCCGTACTTGCTGAGCTTGGGAAGCCAGGTCGAGTTGATCTGCATCAACCCGATGTCATACGTGCCGTTGCCGTTGGCATGCATCGCATGCGCGTTTGAACTGCTTTCGACCTTCGCGATCGAGTACAGAAGATTGACTGGCACGCCGTAGCGCTGCGACGCGACGGCCCAGCACGCCCATCCGCCCGCGTGCGCGACCATCGGAAGAAGGCCGAGGAAAGCAAGGAAAGCAAGCGCCCTCATCCGCCTCATCGCGCCGGAGCCACAGCGGTACGCGGACTGGGTTGAGCAGCGGGCGGGACACCAGGCGAGGCGTCTTGGGCGGCGGCCTGCTGACTCTTCACCTTCTCGTACTCCTGGGAGTAGAGAGCGCCCCATACCCAGCGCCGGCAGGTATAGAAGCCGTTGTTGAAGTGCTGCTGCAAGCTGTCGGCATGTGACGGCGCAAAGATGCGAGCACCCGAGACAACGACGCGCGCCGGCCAGAGCGTGACCGGTGAGCACATGCGGTTCATGCGCTCGAGCGGATCCGATGTCAGCAAGACATAGACGATGTAGATGAAGAAGAACATCGCCAGCAGGCCAGCGATCGGCTTGGAAGAATTGAGCTGCATGCTCGATCAAACCCCAGGGTTTCGTGGAAAAGAAACAGAATGATGCGGACTGATACCCGTTTGCGCGACACGTTATCATCTGTTACTTTGATGCGCAACAATACAACGAAGCGCAACCATAAAGAAGAGGCTCGGGCTAGATGGACGAATGGTTGTTTTTCTTGGGGATCGCGGCCGTACTGATTGTGGCGATCACGCCCCTTCGTGAACTGTTCGTCTGGTTCATCAAGGTCGCTTGCATACCGCTTTTTGCGGCATGCAAAACCCTGGCGCACGTCGTCGTCCGCGCGCATTTCAACGTGTTGCGCAACTTTGCCCCGCGCACCCGGATTTACTACGAGCTCAACCGCCGCCGCACCAGCCACACAGAGGATCAGTGACATGGGTTTCGAGACGTTCTGCGACAACGTATTCAAGCGGATGGAAAGCAATCTCGCCACGAGGAACGAGGGATTGTTCTGGTCGGCCGGCCTCGCCATCCCCAAGCTCACCGTGATGGAGAAGTCACCGGCCCACGGCATTTGGTATGGCACCGCCAAGATCGGCCAGGCGGGCATCGCGGGCATTTCTGTGATGCTGATCCATGGAGAACTGCGGGTAGGCGCGATCATCCCCAAGCAAGTCATTGATGACGGCAACGACGACGACCTGGTCGCCCTTTCGCCCGACGGCAATCCGCACGATGCATTGCGTGAAGTGCTGGGCGGCTACCTCTATGACCGCTCGTACCAGTGCGAACCCTTCACGCCAAGCTGGATCGTCGAGGCGTACACGGATGACAACAAGGCGGAAGCGGTGGCCTTGACCATGGCGTCCCTCGTGGCCAGTACATGGAAGGCCGCTTTCGATGTGATCGCCAAGCACGCAGGCGGCGGCTTGGGACACACCCTCATGCTGATGTCGCAGGAACCGCTGCCCATCGACTTGCTGAAGCAGAAGATCTCCGTAGTGATACTCGACTGCGCGTATGCCAGTCATTTCGGCCACATCGCCATGACCCGGTCCGCGCACTCGGAGTCGGAGGTCACGCGGATGATCGCGGAGGCCGGCCTCGAAGGGATCACCGTCAGCACCTACGACGAAGCGATCCCCGTGCGTGAGGAAAAGAGCGAGGTCGAGGCCGCCGCTGTCGCCCGGAGGGCATAGCACGCATGATCCTCACGATCGACGCGCCCGAGGAATTGGTGCAGCTCGCACCTGCCGCCGCCTGCATCATTTATGTCGGGGGCGAATCCGCCCCCGTGGACGCGACCGCGATCGCCATCGGCCTGGATGACGCGCTGCTGGTATCCCTGGACCCACTGGTCACGGATGACTCGAATCAGCCCTTGGCGCCGGCCATGACGATGCTTGCCGAGCGCCTGCGCTGCTTGCCCGACCGCGAAACCTTGCAGCGCGTGCTTCGCATGGCACAACAGCGTGTAGCCGGGGAACTCGCCGCCGGCACCAACGAAAGCCCGGCCACGGCGATCGCGCCGCCAAAGCCGCTCTCGCCTACCACGGTAGCCGACCCGATGGATGCGCTCCTGCGGGAAATGGATCTGGCGCAAAGCGCTCGCACGCAGGCGATTGGCCTGTAACCCCAAACAAGATTGAGCGATGAGTAAGCGAAAAGAGCGGGCTGTGCATGAGGCTATCCGGCGTGCGTGGCCGGTCTGTTTCCGATTTTTGACCACGCACCCGCTCTCGCGAGAGCATGCCGAGTACCACGGGCAACTCGTTCGCGCCGAGGTGTACCTGCATCGGCTGGTGTCCTCGCACGCTGACGGAGTCCAGCCCGTCAACCTCAGAATTACGCGCGCCCACGAATCGACGTTCTGGCAGAATCCTACGGCAGAACAGGCCGGCAACAATTTGGCGGAGCACGCGCGGTGGCTGAGCGCCAGCGGCGTGCCTCGCCGAAGCCCCCTGCACCACGAGGCGCTGCTTAAAGAGTTGATCGGCGTGCACGGCATCAGCGCACGCATGGCCGAGTCGCTGATCAACCGCCAGTCGCACGCGCTTTATGCTGATGACCAGGCATGGCTGGAACAACGACGCCGGCGGCCGGCGCTGACGCGGCCTCTGACTGCGACCGAATACGCTGCGCTGGTCCGCAGCATCGAGTGCGCCTACCGCGTGCCGGCGGACAGCCTGCGGCTGTGTGGCGAAAATCGTCAGCTCGCGTGCCAGGTCGCCGCCATGCTGGGGCGCCTCATGCCGGATGGCGCCGAAGCGCCATTTCACAGCGCAGAACTGGTCAAGGCGTACCAGGGTGCGCGCAAAGGGCTCGCGCAGCTCCGCCGGGCACCGCTCAGGATCTCACGCGGACCGTCGACGCAGGCAACCTCCCCCTCAAGCCGCTTGGTGGCGTAGATGGATGGGAAGCTCACACAGGGCGCGAACGCGCCATCACTCAGCGCGCTCGCTTTGACGAAGCCAAAGGCGACCCTCATCCTCGACGCGGCGGACTGGCAAATACTCGAGGACCATGTGTTCGCGTTTTGCACCCATGCGAATGCATGTCGAACATCGGGCCAGCGGGCTATCGTCAGCGGATTCCTTCTGGGTTTCGCCGCGGCCGGCGCAGGGATGTTGGGGCTTGATCTGTTCGGCCCCATGGGGAGTGATCCGAACCCCTTCATCGGGTGGGCTATCTGGGCGGTGATGACTGGCTTGTTCGCAGCAGCCACCTACCCGACCTTCACCAGGATCGTTGGACAGAACACGGATGAGATCGTGCCAGCCGCTCTGGTTGCTACGATGTCAAAGCTGCCCACGCTGTCAGCCGCCGGCCGTCATGCCATCAAGACCTTCCTGCGCGAGTGCAGCAACCCCACGTTCGACGACCTCGCGCAAAAGGCGCACAGCGTGGGCTCGTCGATGAAAATCAAACCGGCGCGCCCCGCCGTGCAGCGCGCCGACGACAAGCGTAAAACGGCGGCTTGAATGCGCTAAGCATCAGCCGCGCCGCCGGAATCGCGGACATAGAAAACCCCGCCGGCAAAATGCCTGGCGGGGTTCGTGAATCATGGATGGCATGCTGCTGCTGTGTCAGCCGGCGTTCGGGGCGATCGCACAACGCTTGCTTATCGCTTCGGCAAACGCCATCGCAGAGTGTCGGTCGACGGCGTCGCCGATGCATGACGCGTAGCCTTTGGCATCGTGCTCATAGACCCCCCAGAACTGCATTGGCACGCCGATCGCTGGGATCACGCAAGAAGTACCGCCCTTGCCGTCGAGCACCCGCGGACCGAAAGAGGTCAGCTTGTTGCCGGCCGCGTCGACAATGAATGTGTCGCCCTCATTCACGCCCGCGCCTGCAGGCAGAATGGCATCCATGGACGGAAGAACAGCCACCCCATCGTCGCGAACGGTCCATCGAACGCACAGGTGACTCACATCGCAGAGCTTGCTCAGAGCGAACGCTTCGGTTCGTTCGAGCCATTCGTCCTCCTCCCAGCGTCCGCCAGCGACGCCATCGGCAAAGACCTCCTCCCACTCATGAGACCAGCGGATAACATTGGCGTGGAAATCCCAAGAATCGTGCGGACGGTAATCAACGGTCTTGGCGATCGCCGCGATCTCCACGATGGCCTCGTGCAGAGGGCGCAGAGACTCCGGTGGCTTCATGCCGGCGAGAACGCCCTTATCGCCGATCGACATGGGGGTCATGGGTTGTATCGAGTTCATTACACACGCTCCTAAAGCGCACCCAGACAGCCTGGCTGCTTCTCGTATTCCAGAGAGTTGTCGAGGCATGCGTTGGTAGGAGAAGGCGGCGGCGACGCGGCGCGACGAAGGGGCAGCGCGGCCTGGCCAAGATCTCTTCGCAGGAATTGCGGGCAAGAAAAAGCGCCAGACCCAAGAGGGAATGGCGCTTTGTGCAGGAGGCCAAGGGGCCGCTGCGGTTGAAATGTCTCAGCCGAACAGTGAGCGCTTGACGGCGATCACTGGAACGGAAAGCAGCCGGCCAGACACAACGCAGGCCATCACAATCACAGTGATCATCATAAGCTCCAACATGCCGGTCCGAAATGGCCAGCTTCAATGCGTGCGTGTCGGCCTTTTGGGCGTCCACGCAAAAAGTGGACGCGCCAAGGGGCACGCAGAGAGACCGTCTTTCTGGGACGGAAACTCCTACCGGGGTGGCACAACCTGGGGTTGTGGAGCGCATGGCTCACGGCTGTCACAGTGCGACCTGTGACTTCTTTCGCAGCGCCTCTTTCGGAGAGCGGCTTGCAGGCAAGACACCTTCTGGGTGTCGAGTGATTTGGCGTGGCTCAATGACGGTTGCTACCGCACACTGTCATGGGCCTATCGCCATCCAGGCATCGGGTCGAGGATTACGCACCTCGCCGGTCTGGTTCATTTCTTTCGTGTTAGTTGTCGTTGCGTTGGCTTGTAAAAACGGCCAGCCGGCGGGAGGGTCAGATGAGTCCTCGAGCAGCCATTGAGACGCACTCGCCAGAAGCAACCACGACGTGGTCCAGAACGCGTACACCGATGTACCGGAGGGCTTCTGTCAACTCTTTCGTGATAACGCGGTCGGCGGCGCTGGGCTCCGCCAACCCGCTGGGATGCCCGTGCGCAAACACCGTCGCGGCGGTGTTGTGCAAGAGGCAGGAACGCACAACCTCGCGGGGATGGATGGAAGCGCCGTCCACGGTGCCGCGGAACAACCGCTCGACGGCCAGCACCCGATGCCGGTTATCCAGGTGAACAATGTGAAACTCCTCGTGCATCAGCGGAGCCAAACGCAGTTGCAGGAAGTGAGTGATATCCCTCGGGGAGGTGATGGATTGGCCTGGCCGGGTGGCCAGCCGGTAAAGAATTGCCTCCGCTTCCTCCACGATTCGGCGCTCACTGTCACTCAGCTGCGTGTAATTCACCTGAACCTCAGAAAGCGAGCATGGCGTGTACGTCGCGCCGCCGCAGTCCTCGACACCCTGAAAATCAAAAGCATGCTGCATGTCGTCTGCCTCGTTAAGTGCGCCGGGGTATCCAGGCGCTTCATCGAGAGTTGGTCCACGCGGACCTCGTAAAAAAGAAGCCCCTGGCGGCAGCAATGGCCGGCCAGGGGTTGGAGTGCGTTAGTGCATGCGTGGCATGGGGAACGCCGTCGGGTGCAGCTGCTCGATCAGCTGGAACAGGGCTGCCTTCGCAGAGGCCTCGCCGATGTGACCTTCAGTACGCTCGCACAGCTCGTTACCGTTGCGATCCACCAGTCGCGCTACGGCGGTGTAGGTGTCCATGTTGATGATGCTGTTGACCCGATCCAGGCTTGCCTGCGCCCTGTCCCAAGCCGCGGCAGACAACGCCGTGGCCTGCTCGCGGGGTGCGTAGCTGCTCAGCGCGTGCGATGCATGCGCGCCCATCCAGGCGAGAGCGTCATCGCGGTCGACGAAAGTCTTCGCGGTCCCGTTCTTCAGCGACGCGAAATACGCATCTGCGTGCTGACGGGTGAGTGTGCCTGCCGCATAAACGCGCGCCAGCTGCTCCATCTCGTCGTACATCGACTCATCCGGAAGCCAGATCCCGAGTGATGACACCGCCCTCACCCGGCCGGCCGACGCCGATCCGACCAGCCCCCATTCGATGGAGCTGTCCTCCATCTCGCGCCTCTCCACGTGCAGCATGAAGGGCTCGCCGATGCATCGCAGATCCAGCAGCATCCAGCGCTCCACATTTGCCTGACCGCGGGAAACCGCTTCGATCCGCTCAACCTCCCCGCGCCATGCCGGATCCTGACGCAGCCGGAACTTGGCGTCGTTCATCGCGTGCACGTCGGGATTCCACGACGCGTCGTACACCAAGGCTTTCTGGTACGCCTTGACGACCCCCTCCGAACCCTGGCCCAGCAGGATCAACCCCGGGCCGGGGTGCCCCGTCAGAAAGACCGGCGCACGCTCGATCGCACCGCGGATCACCGCGCCTTCCAGCCTGATCTCGATTTCCATGACTCACCTCGTGGTCGCGCACCAAGACAGCCTTGGTGCTTTGTGTCCACGGGGAGTTGTCGAAAGCGAGACTGGTAAAGACGCGCCGGCGCGCGGGGCTTCTTCCGATCGTCGCCAGCGGCAACTAGGACGAACCGTTGCCGATCCGGCGACTGTACTGATGGGAGAAATCTATGGACAAACTGTTTTCAATTGACACGATCATGATCATGATCATCATGCTCGCGCCTGGCGAGATCTACGGCCAGGTCAAGAACTGGCTGCTCGGTGCCTTGGATAGCTCGACCGGCGAGCAAGGCGTCGCCCGCATGCTGTTTCGCGATCTGATCCGCAGCCTCGTGCTCCTTCTGGTCATCGACCCGCTCGGAATCGGGCTGAGCAATACGCAGGGGCTGGCTCGACTGATCCAGGCCGGGCATCCTGGCGACCTTATCCAGAGCGCTCCAGTGCTCTCGAACGCGCTGTTCGTGTTGATCCTCTACCCGGCCGCCTGCGGTTTCGCACTCGGAGCACTCAAGATGACTGGTTACACAGAGAAACTGAGGGCGCGGATCGTGAAGGGACTGCTGCCACCCCAGCAGACGCACTAGCCACCTACACGACCAAGGCGCCCACCGCGCGCGATGCCAGACAAACCAAAACCCACAACTCTGCGTTGTGGGTTTTTCTGTTATGCACTCCCGACAACTTGATGCGAATCCCACTTGAGCCTGCGATGGCAGGTATAGGAGCGCACCATGAACAATGCACCGAACGGCAACGCACCCCAGATCGAACCAGGGATGATTCTGTGGGGCCACTGGCCATCCCACGATAAGGGCCTGATGTGGCATCCGGCAATAGTTCTCCGCGTGGAGAAATGCAATCAGCGGACGATCGTCACGGCAGCCCTGGGCACATCGCGCCGCGTATGCGAGGACCATGCACCTACCGAGCTGGTGTGCTACAGCGACGAACCCGAATTTCAGTGCACAGGTCTAAGGACCGATACGAGGTTCAACATGGCCGGACTACGCTTCCAGTTCCGCCCTGGAACTTGCAAGGAAACGATCGTGGGAGCGATCGACGAGATCGGCACACCGACTCTGTACCGACGCCTCATCTTGGCCTGCCAGAGCACGCGCCTCTGAGCCGTTACACACAAACGCCCCGACTTCACTTGAAGCCGGGGCGTTATCTTGTGTGGTGATCACGGATCAGCGCGACAACCCTGGCAGTTCGCGCACTTCGACATCCGGGCCGGTCAGAGAAGCCGCGCTCTGGGCCATATCCGGGGTGGGCTCGGCATCGGTGGTGAACAGGGCGCAATGCATGCGAGTCACCGCGCGCTCGAGCGCCTGTTCAGGCGTCAGCTTCAGGACCTCGGCGCATTCGGCGAGAAGAGCCTCGTGCGAGCGGCCCAGCGTTACAGGAAAAGTCATGACGTACTCCTTGATCGGAATGGAAAAAGGGTACTGTGGGCGAATGCCGTTGGCAGCCAGGTGTGTTGACCGACCTGTTGCGCGCCATAGTAAGATGGCATGCCTGACCTGGAGCCAAACGATGCCACTGCCCGCGTCGAATCGCAATACCCACGCACCTGAACAGCAAGCTCACCTGCAGGCACGGTTCTCGGTCGAGGCGCGCACAGGGCTCCGCGAGCAACCCGATGGCGGGATCTTCCTGGACGCCTCGCGGATCGACCTGGGGGATGATGCCATCGCCATGGCCCTCATTGCCGATCTGGCCGGCGTCGATGGTGGACGCAACTACGGATTCAGCGCCACCAGCTCGGCAGGGTCTGTCATCTCCCGCTACCGCGAGGTAATCGTCGAGTGCCTCAGTGTGCGCGACGTGGTCTGGATTGAGCTGGATTCGATGGGCTGCTTCGATCACGTCGTTCACCACGCAAAAGGTGGCGTGGAGGACATGGATTGGCGCCCGCTGCTCTCCGGCATGCACGCCGGCAGGACTGAGGCGGATTTCACGGCGCTGTTCGGCCACGTGGCGGAGCGCGCCATGGTCAACGTGCGTCGGGCCGCCGGCATGGCCGGCGATTCGTAGAGGCCTCGCGGATGGTGTACTTGTCGATGAACTCGCCGAAAATCGCATGCATGCGCTTCTTCTCGCCCATCAGGATCGGCGTCCCGGTAAAGCCGATCGAACCCCGGTGGGCAATCCACGCGGTACTGGTTGATCACCGTGAAGGTGTTGCGCTCGGGGTGTCCCCAGTCGATGTACTGGATGGTCTGGTCACGACCCCCGTTTCAGTCCGGCAGACCCTCCACCGGGCGTGGCTTCCTGCAGCACGTCCTTGAACGTGTTGCGGTCGGTGCGCGCGGGGTCGTCGGGATCGCCCTCGACGTAGCCCCAGCCCAGACCGGCCAGTTGCCCCACAAAAGGCCGTTCGACGGCATCCCATTCCAAGCCATAACTCTCCCCTGACACGCTTTAAGCCTCTGATTTTCCTATCAACTGACTTTGGCAAGGCGTCCATAACAGGTCATATCTGTCCATAACTGCTCAGATCCGATCGCCCGGGTCACCAGCCACACCCTCATGCGCCTTCCGGATCAGCGGTGTAGTACGAACCACGCTTTGTCCCGTGGGCGATCAATTTGCCCGCATCCCGCAGTCGCGTCAGCAAGTTGCTTGCCTGCCTCCCCGACAAGCGACACAGCTCGATGACATCTTCACGACGGATTTGTCCATGCTGCTGCACATAGTTCAACACCAGCTGCTCGTGTTGCAGGTGGCTGAATCCGACTTGCCGCGTGTAACCCGCCTTGTCGCCCACCGCTTGGTACAGCCCCGGTACCAACGTATAGGTTCGCCCGCGGGTTGCTCCATGTGCCTGCACCAGGCCAGCCTCCACCAGCGCCTCCAAGGTGCGCCGCGCCTGCGCGTGGTCGCGCTGGATATGCTCGGCCAGCGCTTCGGTCGTCAGCCGCTTCATCTCACGCAACGCCGCCAGCGCGATCAGGCTGTCGATCGGCAAGGGCTTCTTGCGACGACCTTCTTCTTCTACCACCAGCCGCAGGAACGCGGCATCCGCCTCGACCGTTGCCAAACGCAGCACCACGCTGTTGCTGTCGGTGGCGCCGTAGTCCGGTTCCGGGCGGCCTAAGCGCAGCATGCCGCGGTAGATGGTGTCCACGCCGCGACCGGAGCGCTCCACCACGCCAATGCGCTTCATCGCGTCGGCCAGGGTCGGATTACGCGGGCGCGGTTCGGTGGTCAGCAGGTTGGCCAAGGTCACGCCTTCAACTAGCCCGCCTGGGTTGCTGATGGTGAGGTCGTCGTCGTGCAGGCGCACATGCACCGCGCCGAGTCGGTGGTAGTCGCGATGGATCAGCGCGTTGGCGACCGCCTCGCGGAAGGCGCCCGGGTCCACCTTGGGCACCGGCACGCGGAACAACCCCACCAGCAGCTCGCGCTCGGGGTTGTAGGGGCGAAAGTTGGTCTCCAACCAGTCCAGCGCCTTCAGCAGCGGAAAGCGACGGAACTCGTTGAAGCCCACCGCCTCGCGCGCCAGCACCTGGAACG
This sequence comes from Lysobacter sp., assembly GCA_031359875.1. Lineage (GTDB taxonomy): Bacteria > Pseudomonadota > Gammaproteobacteria > Xanthomonadales > Xanthomonadaceae > Cognatiluteimonas. Next base: position 52,217 of record JANMAO010000187.1, on the reverse strand, counting down.
CGAACTCGTGCGTGGGCACGTGCTGGCGCAGCGCGCCTTCGCGCCCCAGCAGCAGCAAGCCGGTGAGCGTGGGTACGCGCGAGCCATCGGGCTGACGCGCGGTGAGACCCAACGCGCCATCGATCGCCTCGTCGTCCAACTCCAGCAGCACGCGGTCGCCGCCATACTGCCGCACGCTCTGGCGCAGGCGCTCGCGCTCCAACGGGTCGAGGTCATCCAGCCGCGCGCCGGCCACCGGCTGCGCGGAGGCGTCCATCAGGCCGAAGCGGGTGGCGTGGCTGGCGCGGTCGTGCGGGAGCATAGCCACGCACTCGGGCCGGCCATCGTGTTTGATGCGGCGGCGCAGATATACCCCGCCGGTAGTTGCCACCTCACTCGCCGACTTGGGCACGCGGATGTGCGCCAGCGCGATGCCGCCAATGGCCACCGGCGTCACCGCCACGGCCAGCGAAGGCGAGGTGCGCGCCGCGATCAGGCCAGCCAGCCCATTGAGCTGACGATGATCGGGATGCAGGCCGGTTGGGCTGCCGTCGTCCTCCACCCCCAACCACAGCTCGCCACCCTCGGCGTTGGCCAGACACACTACGGCCTCGGCCAGATCGTTGTCGGAGAGCCGCTTAAGGTCACTCTTGAACTCGACGGTCAGCGTTTCGCGTGGTGGCAAGGTTAGCGTTGTCATGGTGTGGCGGCGGCATCAAATAGAGGCCGCCGATTCGAGGAGAGCGGCGACAACCTCCCTCGGGTTGGGCGGCAATCAGCAATCTTGATTCGTTTCACGACATCAACCTCCATACCGATGTGCGCTCGACTGGTCTGGCGTCGCCCCGATGTATTGCTTGTAGGCAGACACCCAGTCGTGCGAGATCTGGTACTGGGCGGTCGCGAGCGTAATCCGTCGTCGACAGACCAGCGTGTGCAGTGTGTTTTCCAGGCGGTCCTTCGCATAGGAACCCCAGCCGCCGATGACGTGATGCGGCTCCGGCCACAGGTTGGCGCGACTGGTCGGCGAGCCGCCCAGCTCAAGGCTGATGAGGTGGTCCTCCTCATAGTTTCCGAAGCGGCCAGCGTCATGCCCCATGGCTTGAGCGTAGCCGTAATCACGAATGCCCTTGCGCTTGAGCTGTTCGGTGTAGTGCTCGCTCGGTCGGATGCTGCGCGTGTAACCACCACGTCGACAGATCGTCTGATCCAGCGTCTCCTGGGTGACGGCAGGATTGAGCGCTCCGGGCGTCAGGGCGGCGTTCGGCAGCGCGTCCGCGGTAGGAAACACCGCTGCGTATCGGCCGGCGGCCGGCGCGTCACCAGCACTCGACCCGTTGTCGTTCCGCGACCACTGACCCTCGCCCTCACCGCGATGCTCGATACGGTGCTCGACGTAGCGGCCGGCCACGTGCGCAGCCACCTCGCCCAGAACACCTCCCGTTTCGTGCCCGTGCTGCTGGCAGCCGGCCAAACAAAGCGTGGCCAGTGCAAAAACGACAGCGTGCCCCGATGAACCGCGAGTTCCGGTGATCGAATGTCCGTCTGAAAGCGCGTGGTCTTCGGTCTTCAAACTACCTCCTGAGATGCATGATGGGTGAGGCGCGAAGCGCCGCATGAAGCGTCGGTTACGAACCAAGGAAGTCCGCCAACCGAGGGTCTACCCCCTCCACTTTTCCGGCCGCTCCCTCGCTGGAACGCAGCGGAGGCACGACATGAAGCTTTGGTGGCGCTGCCGCAGGCAACGCCGGCGGTAACCTCGGGAGTGCAGCCAACTCCGTCGCAAAGAGCCGCTGGACAGCCTCCGGCGGCGCCGGCTGGCGATCCTTGGCCCCGCCCTTGGTAGCCAGGTCTTCAGCGGCGCGCGCGAGGACAGCCATGCCAGGTAAATCGATCCCGTCCAATGCGCCAGGCGGGATAGCGCTGACCAGCGCGGGATATGACATCAGCATGCCAAGCAGCGAGAAGGCAATGCCGGACGAGTCGGTAGGAGACGGAGCAAGAGCTGCAGGGGCTGGCACAGGAGCGGCGCCAACCCGGCGCTCGAGCTCGCCCTGCAGCAGCCGCTGATAAAACCCTTCGGGAACCTGTCTGATGAGGGCGCTCGCCCGATCGGCGACGCGTGCGCGGGCTTCAAGGCTTGAAACGCCATATTCGCGCTCGAGATTCAGGAAAAGGTATTCCGACAACGGGACGGCTGATCCGATCTGCGCATCAAATGCGGCGGCGCCGGCGCGCCGGACCAGGCTGTCCGGATCCTCGCCCTTGGGCAGGAACGCAAAGCGCACCGCTCGCCCCTCGGTGAGGTGGGGCAGCACAACCTCAAGCGCGCGCCACGCGGCAGCCGTGCCGGCGGCGTCGCCGTCAAAGCAGAACACGAGGTTCGGCGCCAGCGGGAAAAGCATGCCGGCATGCGACGCTGACATCGCGGTACCGAGCGTCGCTACGGCGTTGGTGATGCCGGCCAGGTGCAGCACCACCACGTCGGTGTAGCCCTCCACCACGATCATCTCGTCAGGCCGGGGCTTGGCGCGTGCAGCGCCGCCGCCGGCGTCCGGCGCGGGGTGCAGGGCCTGCCAGAGCCCGAACAGCTCCTCGCTCTTGCGGAACAGCTCAGTCTCGGGGGAATTGAGGTACTTCGGGCCGGACACCGAATCGATCACCCGGCCGCCGAAGGCAATCACTCGGCCGCGGCGATCGAGGATGGGAAACATCAAGCGGGAACGGAAGCGATCGTGCGGCCGCGATTTCTCGCGCGGCACCAGCAGTCCGGCGCTGATCAATACCGCAGGATCGAAGCGGGCCAGGGCTTTACCAAGGCTGTCCCACGAGGCCGGCGCCCAGCCGATACGGAAGCGCTTGATGGCGTCCGCCGAGAGCCCGCGGCTTGCGCAGTAGGCCTGTGCCTCAGCGCTGGCCAGCAGCTGCTCCTGGAAGAATGAGGTGGCGTTCTCCAGCGCGGCATACAGCAGCGTGCGCGCGGGACTTGTGGCTGGCGCCTCGCCCTCGTACTGAAGCGGCAACATGCCCGCCTCCTTGGCCAGCGTCTCGATCGCTTCGTGAAACCCAACGCCGTCGTACTGCATCAGGAAGCGGATCACGCTACCGGCGGCGCCGCAGCCCTGGCACTTGTATACCTGCTTGGCCGGATTGACGTAGAAGGACGCGCTCTTTTCCTCGTGAAACGGACAACAACCGGCGTATTCCCGGCCGGCGCGCTTGAGCTCGATCCTGCCACCGATCACCTTCACGATGTCGGTCGCGGCCAGCACTTTGTCCTTGTAGGGGTCGGCGATACGCACGGGGTACTGCTCCAGGAATAGTTCGGTCGCGCAGCCGGTCAGGCGTCACGAAGCTCGGCGCAGCGCGCGCAGTAGCGCTCGTGCAGATGACTCGTCGTCACACCCCACGCGTTGACCGGGATGCTGGTCGACATGGTGCGCGCGCCGCACAGCGCGATGGTGGAGTGCGGCATGCGACTGAGGTGGTAGAAATACGTGCCGTGGATGCTCTCGGCGACCTTGAGCTCGACGGATGCGTCGTTGGCGGGTGCGGGCCTGATTGTCATTCGACCTCCTGTATACGGCGTGAGGTACGCCACCAGGCGCTCCCCTTTGTTCGCGCGGGTGAGCGCCTGGTGGTCGACTTACTGCGCGGCGTCCTTGAGACGCTTCAACGGCCGAACCTTGACCTTGATGCTGGCTGGCTTGGCCGCGAACACCTGTTCGAGCTTGGTGAACGGATTGATGCCCTTGCGCTTGGGCTTGGCCGGCACCTTGACCGCGGTGATCTTCAACAGGCCCGGCAGAGTGAACTGGCCGACGCCTTTCTTGTGCAGCGAGCCGACGGCGGCCGACTCCAGTGCGCTGAGGACGGCCTTGACGTCCTTGGCGGCCAGCTCGGTCTTTTCAACGATGTGCGCGACCAGTGCGGTGCGGTTCAGGGCTTCCTTGATCGGCTTGATCGAGGGCGTTGTTGCGAACTTTGGCATGGTGATACCTCCTCTTTGGTGGTGGTGGTGGGACGAGTGGTTGGTGAGGTTCGCTGGCGCCCATTGGCTTCTACGAGCGAGCGCGCAATGCATGCCGCGACCCCCTGGGCGTAGCCGGCCTTGAGAAGGTCATCCAGTGCCGCGGCGGACTCCGCTGGAAGTAGGCCACTCGGAAGCCGGCGCGCGCCGGCGGCGATCGCTCGCGCGCGGCTCGCAGCGACACGCTTCGATGGCGGGATGGGAGCCATTAGAAAAGTGTGGACGAAGTGATGATAACGACTGCTTCCCCGCCCCGGCTGACGGCCTTGAAAGGGGTTGCGACACCCGCGCGGCCGGCTCCCAGATCGAACGTGTGGAACCCCTTCCGCCCGCTGAGGACTACCCGGGTCTGACCGCCATGCTCCTCCTTGAGTTTGGTCAAGCGAGCGATCATCTCGTCTATGGTCTGAATCATTGGACATGCTCACTGTCGCGTTTTGTCTTAACGGGCTTGTTGACCTTCCATCTTGAAACATCGCTTTCGCGGTATTTCCTCGCTGGATTTGTGTTCCAAGACGCCATGACGAACTTCCCGTTAGGATCGACTTCGATCACACGCACTGCATGGACTGCCTTGGTGGACAGTGCTGTGTTCCCCATCTTCTGGCGTGTGACCGTATAGAGAACCTGTCCTGGGCGAATACGCGATATGGTTGCCATAGTTCACTCCGCGAGAGGGGACGCGCCCAAGGGATCGACAGCCGCGTCCCAGCGCGCGATGAAATCCGTCAGCCACGCACGATGGGCCGAATCTTCCGACCGGCCAAGCAGGTCACCCGCTGACATGAAGGGCAACGCGTTGTCCTTGCAGTACAGCCGGAGTTCCTCGCACAACGCCAGCTCGGCGTCGGCGGTTGAATCAGCGCTCATCGTGGCTTCCCTCCGTCGTTGATATGCAAGGTGCTCATGACTACCGATGTGCAGATGGCTCTTGCCACGGCTTCGCGACGCTTCGCCTCCCATGCCGCAAGGTCAGACGCGGCCGCACCTGCTGTGTCGCTCGTTGAATCGGCCATGTTTCTAGGCCTCCGCCTTGTCCAGCGCCGCGATCCGCTTGTCCAGGTTCGCGCGCCGCTTTGCCAGGTCAGTTTCCATTTTCTCGATCTCGGCCCGTCCTGCCGCGATAGCCTCGCGCTTCGTCGCGTGGAGTTTGTCCGAGTGATACCCCGTACCCTTTGCTGTGACGTGCCAGTCGGGGTAGGAGTAGTCGTACCCGCGCTTTACCAACACCACCTCGACCGGCTTGAAACCCGGCTGCAGCACCCAGGCCGTGGTGGGGTATTCGGTGATCTTCAGCATGACGCCGGCACCAGCTGCAGCTTGCTGGCCACCGGCCAGTACAGAACAGGCTTCGCTTTCGTCGAACCGACCGCGACCTCCACGACATAGCTCGTGTGAGCGCGCCCCGCGCCACCGCCATAGGCCGAACGATGCGTGCCAGCGCGAACGTGCTTGTTGATGAAAGCCGTGACTGCATGCGCGCCCGTTGTGCCGGGCTCAACCACAGCCAGAATCCTCCCCGTTTTCTTCGTTGTGCCGCCAGCCGCGGAGCTGTGCCACTGAACTGTGTCACCCACATTGAACACCATAGCTGCGCCTCCTATTTCGACGAATCGGCTCGATCCGTTGCGCATCCTAGTAGTGTTAGGCGTCTAACGCAAGCATTTTTCACCGGACGCGCTCGCCAACGCCAGGCGACGCCGGCGCCGGCGCATCCCTGTAGGCGCCCAGCCCGCCTTCAATGCCGGACAAAAGCCCCGCGAGCGAGTTGCGCATGTACGCGATGGATCCGTATGTGCCAAACACATTGCTGTCGACGACCAACTGCACTGCCTTCCCGAAATCCTTGCCGCAGTGGCCGATCTCCGCCAGGAGATCTTCTGCGCATGCTCGTGCTCATCGAACCAGCTGCCGACGAACCATCGCTGGACGCCCCAGGTGGCCGGACGCTCGGCTTGCGCGCACTTCTTCATGGGCAGGCCAGCGCGTCGCGCTCAGCCTCCAAGGCAAACAGCTGCTTGCGCAGTCGCTCGGTCTCAACCCGGTTCTTCTCGAGGCGCTTGCCCAGGCGCTGCACATTGCCTTCCGCCTCACGAAGGCGCTGATTCACCGCTTCGGGGTTACCCACGCGATGCAGCATCTTGGCCAGCATCAGTGATTCGCGGAATGCATCGTGTTCGAGCTCGAACGCCATCATCTCCGCGGCGACGTCGTCAGGCCACGCGTTCTTGCCCGAATGTGTGGGCAGCACTGAGGCAGCGCCGGCGATAGCCTTCACCGAACTCCTAGCATTAACCACGAGAAGGCCCCAACGCGCCGGCAGCTCATCCTGGCCAATTACGCCTTCGGGGGCCATGTAGTAGCGCCAGCGGCCCATGCCAGCACCTTCCCTGTGGGGTTTCTTCCGGTCGGCCAGGAAGTCCGCGCGAGACGCCTTGCACTCGACCATGACGGAGCCGTCGAGCCAGTTCGATGCACGGAAGCCGATGGCATCAGGAATCTCACCGGACAGAAAGCCTATCCGCGGCTCGACGAGAGCGACCTGGCAGCCGTGGCCGCCCCTGCTGTGAGAAAAGAGCAGCCAGCGGCGCGCGATCTGGCAGAGGTGTCCATGAGTGAGCTGCGTCACGCCTGATGCTCCTGTTCGGCACGCGCCAGCTCCGCTCTGCCCTTCTCCGTGATCCGGTACTCCCCATCCACGTGGTGCGGCACGATTACCCCGTCGCTGAGCATCTGGTGCCGCAACTTGGCGCTGGCGAACGCCGCGCCTTGCAACGTGCGGAACCGCACTTCGGGGAAGCCGATCTTTCCCATGCCAGCGGAACGGATGGAGCTGCCCGACCTGGCAAGCGCGGTGAGGCATCGGCGGCGGGCCTCAGCAAGCGTCGTTGCTGGATAGACCCGGTCACGCATGAAGAATCCATGCCGTGAGTCGTGCCACAGCGACGACCGTGACACATATGGCCACGATGCCCTCCTCGACAAGCAGAGCGCCATTATTCATGAGTTCACCCTCACCACGCGCACCATCAGCCCATCCGCCGTAGCCATGTCGATCATGGCCTTCGTGCCGGGCGATGCGCCGTCCCAGAACCCGACCAAATGCGACGCGACCCGCGCCATCTGCTGATTCCGGATCATGCCGGCGCGCTTGCCGTAGCGATCCCACTCCGCCGGATAGCGCAGGAACGGAAACTCGCGGTCTGGCCAGCGCGATATCGCATGCGTCTCGCCCATCGTGTCGGCGCCCTTCGCCGCGCCACTGATGATCACCGGTGCGTTCATGCGCGACAGAATCTTGTCCAGTCCCACATCCAGCCGCACCTGGTCATTGAAGTCACGCGACCCGGCCACGATGACATGCGGCGGCACGGGCAAGCCGAGCATCAATCGCCACATGTGTGGGAGATCCACGTTCGCCGGCGCGCCGTCGAACAGCGGGGCAATCTGCGCGTCCTTGTAGCCAGCCAGGCCGCAGCCGACGCGCGTCACTTCGAACAGGTCCGCCGGATTCGCTCGGGCGTGGGCCAGGAACTCCATCACACCATCACGGATGGCTGGCAGCGGTAGCGTGTTGAGCTGCTGATCCTTGGTGGGGATGCCGTAGGCGTTGCCAGTACGGCCGCGTCCCTGCCCAATTACTGCACCGCGATGTTGGTGCGCGAAGAGTGCGGCACCGCGCCCGTGAACCCCTCGCAAGTTCGCGCCGAACACCAGAACTGGATCATCAGACGGGCCGCCGTCGTTGGCCACCGCGGCAAGCACGTCGCCGTGACAGGCTTCCGGAGCACACCAGCACCCAAGGGTCTTCCCTGCCAGCTCGCGACGCGCCATGCGCTGCAGGTGCGGCTGGGCGGAGAACCAGGCCGAGAAGCGCGCGATGACGTCTGCGCGATCGCCGTGCACACCGATCTCGAAGGGATTGGCCCACGGACCGGGCCGCCCGATGTAGACGTCCGCGCCCAGGCACTCATGACTACCGATCGTCCTCACTGATCCCTGCCTCGCAACGCGACTGGTTGCTGCCTCAGCGGTGAGGGCGCTGGTCACCTCAAGCGCAAGGATCAATGATAGCCACCGGCGAACTCATCGCATCGAGTTCGGCGCGGCCCTTCAGTGTGATGTAAAATCTTCGGTCAAGAGAACCCACCATATTTTGTCGCACAACACCATCTTCGAGCATCTGATAGCGAAGCTGGGTGCCTGCCATGAGGGCCGCTCCATCGGACTCAAACACAGAATCAGGAAACCCAACCTTCGCCAAATCCTGCGGCGCCATGGAGCCATCTGTCGCAGCGACCATGGTAGTCAAGCAGCGGCGCCGAGCTTGATGCATCGTCGTACCCTTCTTTTTACCCATACTCCCTCCTGAATTAGCTTGCACGATCACTTCGTCACCAAATCAGCAACGTCACATCCTCAGCCCTCAAGGCTGTCGATCCGCTCTGGCGAGGCGGCGCTTGTTGGACGCCCGGGTCTTAACTTCACCCCGATGAGGGCGGAGGCTTTCAGCCACTCCGCGGCGTCGTGTTTGGCTTGGCCCAGCGTGTATCGCGGGCTCCCCCAGGTAATCTGGCCATGCTTTCCCTCTGGCGCCACCGACATGGCTGGATGGTAGAGGCCGCCGGCATCGACACCGACGAGCGCGCGCACGATGTAGACCTCGTCCAGGACGCCGGCCACGTCGCTGAGCCATGCCGGCGACATGCTGGCCTTCGTTGCGCCTGACGGCACGCTACGCTCAGTCGCGCCATCGTAGAAACGGGCCGGCCCGTCTCCACCGGGCACCGCAAGCATCGGTGGATTGGGCGAACGCAAAAAACCCTTCACGCCGGCCTGTTCACTGGCCAGCCACCCTGCGCGGCGGACAGACCGGTCACGCGATGCACTCAATCGCACTCTCCCATCTTCATTCTTCATTCTCCTATCTGTGGTTGATGCATGCGCGCGTAAGTCAATCTGGCGCGAGTTATTCCGAGGCTCTTGTCGGTTCCATCATCGGCAAGACGCTTTCACGATCACTCATGGATGGCACCCGGGTACGCGTTGTGTTCGGCACCATCAAGTAGACGGCCGGCGGCGCGCTTGCCCACGCGTGCCATGTAGCGCGATCCCGGCAAGGTACTGTGTCCGCCGGTCGCTTCCGAGACTTCGACATCCGTCTGACCCCGGTGATGCACGATGCGGACACGGCCTGAGCGTACCGAGCCGCCGAGATCTCCACCGGTAACGACCTGGTGCGGTGCCCACTCTCCCCACTGTTTGAAAAAGTACCGCGCGCCGGCCGCGGTGCACTGGTCGCGCAGCGAGCGCGCCCATTCGGGGTGCATCGGTCGCGCGTCGGGACCAGACTCGCCGCCGGCAACGATCCAGTCGATCAGTCGCAGCGCCTCGTACTCGTTGACCGAGCCGCGGGCCTCCAAGTAAGCGGGGTACGGCTGATTGGCCGCCTGATGTGCGTATGGGGTCCAGCGGAAGTTGATCGGTCCCAGCAGTGGTTCGCACGACAACCAGCGCACGGCCGCCGGGCACTGCAGCAACAGCGGAATCCGCTCGTCGGCCGCAGCTTGATTTTCAACGCTGACGCCAACCCAAACATGGCGAAGGGGCCATGGCTGATTCGCACCGATCGCGGGAAGACCGGGGATCAGCTCGATGGCTGCCTCCTCGCATACGCGCCAAGGCTGCCACTCCCATTCACCCTGCCGCGCAGCCTGCTTGTGCCACGCGAACCATTCGAGCATGCGGGCCGGACGCTTCGTGAGGATCTGAAAAGTGTGTTGTGGCGCCGCAGCCATGACGCCAAAGACGGCTGCAATCGCTTCGTTTGACATCGACTCATGAAACAGGTCGGACATGCTGTTGACGAAGATCCGGCGCGGCCGTTTCCAGCGTAGCGGCTGGTCCAACACCCCGGGCACCAGGCGCACCCGGCCGTTCCAACCGCTGGTCGCGGCATGGATCAGGCCTTCATACGGCTGGCCCGGGCCGCTGAACCGCGCGGCAACGCGCTCTGCGTAGCAGTGCTGGCACCCCGTCGACACGCGCGAGCAGCCGCGCAAGGGGTTCCATGAGGCATCCGTCCACTCGATTGCGCTGTGATCAGCCACGCGTCGTCTCCGCGCGCTTCATCCGATCAAGCTCGGCGGCGACAAGAGCGCCGGCGCGCTCGAGGTCGCGAACGCGGTTTTGAGGCTTGAAGAACCGAGCATCCCAGGGCCAGATGCCAGCTGCAAACATTCGCTTCTCAATTTCGCCGTCGTCGTGGTTACATGCTGTTCCAATATAGGTTGCAGCTGCCAGCAGGAGCTCGTCCTGTGTGTAGCGATCGTCGCCATCCGGGGTGTAGCCCTCTGCAGTCATCTGGCGCTGACGCTCTGCAGCGATGCGCGCGACGCCACTATCCTGTTGCACCAGCACCAGTCTGGTTGGCGTGGAATTCTCATCCTCATCGCCAAGGTAGATGACGCCCTCCTCCGGGCAATTCATGTCGTAGACATACAGGCCGGCCGGCGAAGCGCTTCCATCGTCTTCCAGTCCGCACTCACCCTTGCCGCATCGAATCAACGCATAGGTGGTTGCCTCGCCGCCGAAAGAATCCAGCAGGTTCTGCGCCTGATTGGCCGTGATGTGCGTGAGGAAGTGGGCTGTCGGATCGCCCGCTGTTGCCGTCGACGAACGCTCTGCGTCCGCCAGCGGAGCAGCATCGGCGGCAAGCAGATCAAGCAACTCCATGACGACGCTGTCGCCACCCTGACGATAATCGACCCAACGGGACTGCGAGTAGTGACTGTCGGCCACGGTGCGACCGGGCTTCCTGCGGAGGTGGCCTGGTTGCGCGGGGTCAGCCTCGAGGTCCGAGCACGCCCACACAGTCGGCTCGCCACCGCCGACGCTCTGGATGCTCAATTCACCACCACATACGCGGCAAGCCGGCACCTTCGTGGGTGAGTAGCGCGCGCGCAGTGTGGCAACGATGTCGGCAAGCCGGGCTTCAGGTGAACGCGGCGGTGCGTCGTGCTCATTCATGGGTAGCCACCTCGCTATGCGGGACAACCGAGGGGTCGTTCGTCGACCGGAGCGATGAGATACACCCAGGGGTCGGCGGCACCTCGATGTCGTTGTCGTGAACCGCGTAGTGCAAGGACATCGCCCAGTGGTAGGCGTCCGCGCGCTCGTCATCAGTCCAGGAGCGCACCGCACGCACTGCGCGCCCCGTGATCATGGAGAGATGTGCTCTATCGCTGACTTGCCGTAATGCAGCAAGGACCGTTTCGAGGGCCGGTGAGCAGGCGCTGCAGAGACGATCACCCACCCACCAACATCCATCGGGGCAGGCGTTTATGTCCGTGCAACCGCAGATTCGGCAGGAACGAATGCCCGCGAAAAACATGCCACCGACTACGGTGTCTATCATGATCACGCCATCCTTCTGTTATTCAGCGGCAAAAGCCAACTCCAACCCTGGCTGCACTGCGGCAATGCGACGATCAGCGATCGCGGCATAGCGCTCATTGAGCTCGATACCAACAAACCGAAACCCTTCCGCCACTGCAGCACAACCGGTGGAACCAGATCCAGTGAACAGATCCAGCACGACTCCGCCAGGTGGCGTAACCATGCGGCAGAGGTAGCGCATCAGCGCGATCGGCTTCACTGTGGGGTGATTGTTCGCCCGGGGTGAGACGTCATAGCCTTCACGCGCTGTAATGCGCGCACCACTGGTGTTCGATCGCATGCCTGCCGACTGTTTTGGCGCGGATTCGAGACCCATCTCACGTTCGGCCTTGCTCGGTTTCGCGCAATAGAAGAACCGTGCCGCGCTTCCGGCATCCAAGCGTGGCGCTGCTGATGGCTCTCGTTTCAGCATGCCGCTGTATGTCACAGCACCTGAAAAACCGTTTGCTGTCGGTTCTGTGCCGGTGACCGCACCACGTTGCCCGGGCGCCCCCGGAAAGGCAGCCAGCACCTCGTCGCTGCCATCATGGATGACGTTCGCTGGCCAGCGGCCATCCGTGTCGCCGCCGCGGGGGCCGGGCGCGGCAGCAATGTCAGTGACTCCTCTGTCGGCATACCTGCGCTTGGCGCTGCTCTCATTACTCCGTTGGCGCCTCTCGTCCGACGCATGTCGGCATGGAATGACGCCAGCACCAGCACGCAGATGTTCATCAGCCACATCAATTCGGCTCCCGTCGATGTTCAAAGCGCCGGTGCCGTAGGCGCGCACGTTCTGTTGCACCGTGCCGGACAATGGCTTACGTGCCAGCACGATGGGCTCGTGTGCTGGCTTCAGTGCGGTACCCCAGCCTTCGCGATCGCCTTTCAGGTTTTTCGATTTGGGGAACCCGTTGCCATAGACCCATTCAAGGCGCGACGGCTGGCCGAAGGCGCGCATAAACAACTCACGCTGTTGTTCGTCAAGGCTGTCGAAGAACGCATCGTGGTCTTCGTCGCCCGTATAGAACCGGGCGATGTCATCCCGGATTTCCCAACCTGCATCTTCAATAGCGCTCACCATTCGATGGCTGGTGCGCGTGCCACCGAAGGCCAACAGGTAGGCCCCCGGCTTCGCCACGCGAAGCGCCTCGGCCCAGGTCTCCGATCGAAAGGCCACATCCCCTCCATCCCATTTCAGCCCCATGAAGCCCGCATCGCTGATGCGCGAACGTCCGTGCGGCCTGGACGGATGCGTTGCAGCTGCATGGGCTCCTCGCTTGGGGTCGCTCAGGTGATACGGCGGATCCGTGACGATGGCGTCGACACTGTTCGCTTCCATCTGGCGCATGACATCCCGGCAGTCGCCGACATGGATGACTGACGTCATGGCGTGCTACCCAGCACCAGGTCTCTCCTGATCTGCCGGCAATGCTCGACCACCTCGAACAGGTTCGTCAGCGGCAGGTTGGCAACGTCTTCCGCCATGTGGGAGACGTCCGTGCCTGGGGTGAGACTTGGTGCGAGCTCGCGGCGCGCACACCGCCGCTTGAGCTCGTCCGTTGGTTCCGGAAGCTCGAGGGTGAAGTCGAAGCGTCGCTTGAGCGCAGGGTCGATCAGTTGAGCGGCATTCGTGGCGCATACCAGCACCACCGAGGACGGCAGACGCTCGATCGCGATCAGCAAGTGGTTAGTGACGCGCCGAAGCTCACCGACATCCCTCGCTGCCGCGCGATCCATGCCGATGCCATCGAACTCGTCGATGAACAACACGCATGGAGCGGTGCTGGCGTAGCTCATCAGCGTGTCGAGGTTCTTGCCCGTGGCGCCGAGATAGCTGTCGATGAGGCCGCCGTACTTCACGCGCAGGAAAGGCACGTCCAGTTCGTGGGCCAGCGCCTCGCCGAGCAAGGTCTTGCCATTGCCAGGCGCGCCGTGCAGCAAGACCTTGTGTCGTGGCGCGAGGCCGAAGGGCGCCAAAGCGTCGCGCCGGTGATGCTCCAGGACGATCTGGCGACACTTGTCCGCCACGGCGTCCGGCAAAACCACCGCGTCCAGCCCGTGGCGCGCCACCATGAACTCCACAAGGTTGTCGGGTTTGGCGACCAGGCGCGTGGGCTGCAGGTTCGTGCCCGCAAGTTGGCGCAGGCGCTTGGCGATGGCCGGGTGCGTCTCCGACAGCATGCCGGCAAGCTCCCCGGATAGCTCGTTCACCCGATCACGGTGGTTCCAGATAAACCCGTCGATGAGCTTGGGCAGCAGCGCCAGCGCGGACGACGCGCTAGCCTTCCGGTGTGCGGCCGGGATCGCCACGGCCGGCGTGATCATGCCGCACCCCGTTGCGCACGCAGCAACACCGCCTCGAACGCCTCAAGGTCGCTCTGGCTCAACATGTACCAGCGCGACGCGGCTTGCTTGAGCACCCGCTGCCGTAGCGTGTTGCCGGCGTCGACCAACGACGACAGTGCGCCCGCCGCAGTCAGAGCCGTGGCGTGTCGGCCATCCATGAGCTCGTCGTCGGCGGACGTGTGCGTCGCATCACCCGTAGCCAAAAAGTACCCGCCACCGAAAGCGCGCGTAAGGAACCCCCGCACGTCACCGCCGGCTGGCGGCATCCGTGCATCGGCCATGGATATCGCAGCGTGCCAGTTTGCCAACGCCGCCGCGCTGGATATCGTGTGGTGCAGCGCCAGCGCCAAGGCACCGTCGTTATGCGCGCGCAAGGCTTTATCGGCAAGGTAGCGAGTCAGCCAGAACCAGTCTTGCGGCTCTTTCGCGCGATCGTGTATTGCGCTCCAGTGCTGGAGCTGGTGAGCGATCTCGGCCCGGGTCGCTTCGAGAAAGCGCTCGGCCTGCGAGTTGTTCATCAGCGTCTTGAGGCGATCGCGCTCCATCACCAGTGCATTCAGGGTAGCTCGGGCCTCTCGAAGCTGGCGGGCCGCCTCCGCGGGCTCTTGATCGAGTTGCTCGCACAACTCGTTGAGGCGACGCTCTGCCCGATCCATCACGGCGCCAACATCCATCGGCACAGCACTCATGCGGCCACCGCGGCTGCCCGCTGCTGGCGTGCGACCAAGTGATCGTAGAGCTGGCGGCGCGTGACGTCGAAATCGCGGTGCAAAATGGCGACGCCGCCGGCGGCCACCCACGCCTCGGTATTCCGGCGAAAGTCGTCGATCAGAATGTCTCCGGGCGCGTGCATGAACAACGGCTTGCTCGAACCGCCGAGCACGGGCAGCACCAGCACCTCAGTCGAAAGGTGTTCGCGCACCCACGCACGCTTCTGCGCGGCCACGTGCGCGTAGCTGCTCTTGGGACAGGCGGTCAGGATGATCGGATGGTAATGCTCGGCGGCTCGGAAGAACGCCAATGCGCCGGGCAGGAGCGGGAGATCGCGGAAGAAGGTGGGGTGACTGTTGATTTTCAGCCACATGTCATCATCGGCCATGGTGCGGTGATCCAACCCGAACTCGGCCGGGAAAGCGCCATCGAAATCGGCCATCACACCATCAAGATCGAGAAAGAGCTTCCGCATCAGGGTGTCCCCACCTTTTTGCCGGCGTCCACCGGGTGCGGATGACGCCACGTAGGGGCATGGTCTCGGCGCGGCAGCTGCGCGGGGGCGGACAGATCCGTCGGACAGGTCAGGGCGGGAGCGGCGAGGTCGATGCTGGTGTACTCGCGAAGCCATGCCGCGCGCGCGTCGCCGGCAGCAAGCATGGTGAGGACCTCTCCCACCGTGAGCGTGCGCCAATCCGAGCCGCCGTCGGGCATCAGAAGCGCGTGCGCGTCCAACTCGCGATAGTTCAGGGTGACAAAACCCGGTCGGGGATGGTGGTCCAGCGCAGAAACCTGGCAAATCGGTTCACCGTTGAAACGATCAATCGAGAAGACGTTGCTCATGCACTCATTTCCGCCGGGGCTGGGTTCGTAAAACGACAGCCATCGGAAAGCGCTGCGCGGGCGGAGGGAAGCTGATCTCGCTGATCCGCATCGTCCCGTCGGCCGGCAAGGTAGGCGGCTTCGGCGACACGGGTGAGCAGCCACTCGACCGACACCATGGGCGCAGCCAAATGCCGCGGCAGGAGGTGCGCGCGCATGCCGGGCCGGCCAAGCAGGCTCGACAGATACCGCGCGCCCTCCGGGCTGCCGGGCATCACGTCGGCGGGATCGAGGTGGTCTATCTCAGCGGCAGGGCCGTCGAACAGCGGGAATCCAGACCAGAGCTGCGCCACGGCGCGACCGATCGTGACCCGTTCATCGATCGACAGGTGGGGAATCTGCACAAGCGAGGGAAGCGCCACCGCAACACGTTCAGTGCCAACCATCGCCTCGTCGACCGCCTCGATCATCGCGTTGAACTGCGCGACCTTGGTCAGGCACTCGGCACAGACAGGCCGCCCCGACGCCGTGTGCGAACCGCAGGCAGCACATGCGCTGCGCGACTCCGCTCGTGCGAAACGAGCCGTTGTTTCGCCGGGGTCGCCCTTGGCGTTGTCGAGCATGCTTGCCACCTCCTGAAATCTGCGTTAACCGTTGCCATTGTAGGGCTGGCAGCCTCTTACTTGCAAGCGCAACGCCGCTGGCAGCGAGGTCTACATGGATAAGCAAACGAGCAAAGGAGATTAAGCAAATGACGCGTTTTGCCAAAGCAAAAGGCGGGGCGCCGGCGCCGAGTAAACCCAGGCGACCGCCACGAAAGGCGGGCCGTCTGAGCCATGCCAGCCGGTGAACCAGGATGGGACCAGGGGGCCGCGAGGTTGCGGGTCAGTTCACCAACATTGAACTATCTGGCACAAGGTTCAGCAGACACGTCACCACCGTAACCTCCATCGAGCTGGCAACGCCAATCCAACGCGCGTAACTCATGAGGCTCTCGCCGGAGGCCGGATTGACCGCCATATACCGATCCGTGCGAACGGTCAGAAAACTGGCGTCATGGAACACATACTTGCGGGAGCAAAGATCTTCATCGTGGATCTCCAATACTGCCTTGTGAACAGCGATGCGTTGCGCATCCAAGGAGTCGAAAGAGGTGGATTCAATCTGATGCGCCGTCGTCTCGTAGTAATCGGAAGTCATCTGAAACCATTTCCGTCATCAATCAGAAAATAAAGCCGAAACAACTCTTACTCGGCATAAGCAATCGCGGAACAACAGTAGGCTCGACGGATTGAAACCGGGGCCTGGAGAGCGTGGATTGGATCAAGTACCCTGTTTCGATCGACCGCCAAGTGGTCGACCGAGAATCGATTCATAATCGCGAATGTAAGCTGTCAGGACCCGATCGGCGAGGCTGAAAACTGACACATTTTCCGCGTTTTCCAGCGACTCCATGGCCGCTATGATTTTGAGCTTTTCCTGGACTTCGCGCCGAACTCGCATCGTCGATTGTTCGTCGCCGCGGGCCATCGCAATTGATTCCCCTGTGACGGTGGCGTCAGCCACCCGTGCCTTGTTTTGCATATGCCAGCTCCGGCCTAATTGATGTTCAGGCGCCTGCGCGGGAGGCCCGCCAGTCGCCATAGAGTGCGTGCAAAAGCATGCGTAACCGATTCACGGCGGGGAAAACCTCTCGTAGCGACGATGGATCTTCCCGCCTCTGCCCAAAGACGCCACGCCACGCCTCGCGGCGTGGAAGACTCCCGATCACCAACTGATACGCCACATCGACGTTCCGTGCCCCAGCCGAGTTGCAGAGACGTTGATGCTCGAGGTCGTGCGTGAGAATTTCCCAAAAACCATCTGTCGCCGAGGCGGTGGCTTGCCCCAGGCTGGCATACAGTCGCAGACGAATGTGATCGACGATCGAAAACACGGCTTCAGGCGAGGTGTCGTCCCGTCGTGCCCGAATCGCTGATTGCCACAGCGCAAGCCTGGGCAAACACTCGATCGTAAGCTCAAGGGCGGCCACCTGGCTGCCGATACTGCTGGAATTCATGGAGCCCCTGCCGAAAGTCTATGCTATACGTCCCCGTTCCGTATACGGAAGATACACGTATACGGCACTACGTGCAAACGACTTTGCCGACAAATGAACCTGTTTTCCCCTTTCCTGACCCTGGGGTCGGTTTTCCTGACCCTCCTGATGATTCCGTACACCGTGCAGCTGCGCCGGGAAACCCGCCGTGCGCGTCTTGCCGCCGAGCGTTCGGATCGGGACAAGCGCCATTTCGCCCTTGCGGTAGGACATGAGATCCGCAATCCGCTACAGGCTATCCACGGGATGGCGGAGCTACTGCTTCAAAATGGACTCACCCCGGAACCGCATGACCTGGCCTTGGTGATTCGTGATGCCGCAGATGCCCTGCATGTGTCGGTGACGAACCTGCAGGCCTACTCGACGTCCGATCCGATTCCCCTGCAAATAGGGATGTTCGATTTACCTGCCTTGGTCGGGAGCGTCCGGGACGCGACGCAACGCGCGGCACAGGAAAAAGGGGGCGAGATCTACGTCTCTATCGAGCAGCACGCGCCTCACCATATCGACAGCGACGCCGAGTACGTGCGTCAGATTGTCGCGAATGTCGTGGGCCACGCGCTGGGACTTTCTCTCACCGCCAGCCGCATTGAACTCAAGGTTCATGCACATGACGCGGCCGCAGAGAAAGAAAGCGTGAAAATAACTATCACCGACCGCGGTGGGCAGCTCGATGGAAACGAACATCACGTCCTCTTCGAGCCCTTTGGCGCGCAGCATGTCAAAGAGGGCGTTGTCCCCCAAGGGACCGGCTTACACCTCTATGTGGCGCGCTCATTCGCCCGATTGTTGGGTGGTGATGTGCAACTCTCGACCCCACCGGATGGAGGGGTGCGGTATGGCATCGAACTTCCCGTCAAGATTTGGGACGTGTTGTCCTCAACGACGGGGGACAACCCAGACGTGCTGGTGTCTTTACGAGATCAGTTTGCCCGCCACCGCGGTCAACTGCCGCCGCAGCGTGTCCTCGTGGCAGAAGATCAGCGCAGCAATCAGCACGTGATCGCATCGATACTGGGTACCGCAGGCCATCACGTTACGATGGTTGGCACAGGGGAAGATGCGATGCGGCGCTTATCTACTGAAGAGTTCGATGTCGCATTCATCGATCTCCACCTGCCCGGCATGCACGGGTTCCAGGTCATGAAGCTCGCGCGCGTCGAGGGTTCTCCGGGCAACAGAGACATCCCTATGGTGGTGATCACCGGGGATGCCGCGCCAGATATCCGTCAACGCAGCGAATCGGCCGGCGCCTCCGCCTTTCTGGCCAAACCGGTATCGTCAACTCAGCTGCTCAAGACGCTGGCTACGGTCATGCAAACTGCCAAGCCAAAGACTGTCCAACCCTCTTCCAGTGAGCCCATCGACGTAATCGACGTACATGCCCTGATCGGCGACACCGATCCGCTGGACTTCCAGGGTGTCATCCCCCGCAAAGTCGCCGAAGCCCTCCGAGATGCGCTTCTTTATCTGGGCGACATGGAGCGAGCAGCGGACCGCGCAGACTGGAGCGCAGTAAAGCTACGCTGTCGAGCCCTTCGTGGGGCCGCCTACGTGTTAGCCGCCGTGCATGTCGTCGAGGCCGTCAGCGAGGTCCTCGACAAGCCGATCCGCGCGCTCCCCGAGGTATGGCCTCAGTCGCTCGCGGGAATCTCAAAAAGCGTCGAAGAGGCCCGGCATGCCATCTCCGCTCTTTTCCGTCCACAGACCCCGATGTGATGAAAACCACACTGAAGAGCGCCTTTTTGCTATCCGATCTGCATCTGGATGTGTCGCGACCGGAGCTGACCCGGACGTTTCTATCGTTCTTGCAGGGACAAGCGCGAACGAAGCCCGCACTGTTCCTGCTGGGCGACATTTTTGAAGTGTGGGTGGGTGACGACGATGATGCTGAACTCTCCGCCATGATCGCCGAGCACCTCCACGCAACAGCACGTTCCGGTACCGACGTCCATTTCATGCATGGCAATCGGGATTTTTTGCTCGGTGCCAAATACGCCAACCGCGCGGGTATGGCGCTGATCGACGATCCGTATCCGTTGGCCTTGGCCGGCATACCCACCCTCCTCTCTCACGGCGATCGCTACTGCATCGATGACGCGAAATACCAGGCGTTTCGTCGACAGTCCCGAGATCCACAATGGCAAGCGGGCGTGTTGTCACAACCTTTGATGGCGCGCAGGGCATTGGCTGCTTCACTGCGCGCCGAAAGTACCGCCGAGCAACAATCCAAGATCGACGCGGGCGATCCGCTCACCGACGTCGTCGACGCACCCATCCTTGTGGACCTGATGCGATTCGGCGCGCACCGGTTGATTCATGGGCACACGCATCGACCTGATATCCACTTTCTGACGATGCCTGACGGGCAGCAGGCAGAGCGGATCGTTCTCTCCGATTGGCATGATGGCGTCGGCGAAGCGATGGCGATCCATGCTGACGGCTCCATTGAGCGTCACCGTCTAACCGATACCCATTGAGCAAGAAACTCTAATGAAGACAAACATCCTTCGCGGCGCCGCCATGTCGCTCCCCCAAGTCGCCCTGCGGCTTCGCAACGATCGCATCGACAAAGTTGTTGCTGGCTATAGCGAGCGTTCGGTGTCGGTCAAGCGCGTTGCGTTGATGATGCTGCTCTTCGCGTGGACCTTCTACTGGGCGCATTCCGCGCCGCGTCGAGGTAGCGACTTATTAAACGAAGCTCGAACCTTGATGCCATGGGTCAGCGGTTGCTTTCTGGCATGCATGGCGTGGGCCATCTATCTCAGGCTTCCACAAAACAAACCGAGGGACTGGATGGAGGCCGTTGGAGCGGCGGCCAACTATCTAGCGATTGGGCTCATGCTCAACAAGGGCTGGAACATCACGATCTCGATCATCACGATCATGCCTCTGGCGACGATCGTGATCGGCGCTCGTTACAACCGAACAGCTTTCTTTGTTGCGATGCTCGGTTCGGTGGCCCTTCTTGGCTTTGCCGCTCCTCCGGGCTACTGGGGCGCTCGTCCGGCATTCATCCCGTTCGCCTTAATCCTTCTCATCGGCCTGCCGCTCACCGTCAACAAACTGCTGTCTGCTCTGTATGAAGTGTCTGCGGCCGCGGTACAAGCACGTGATGCCCAGACACGCATCATTGCGATGATTTCGCACGAACTCCGAACGCCACTCAACACCATCTGCAATGCGACCCACGTGATCGACACCTCGGGGCTCTCTGTCGAGGATCAATCCCTGATGAGTTCGCTCGCCACCAATGCAAACGCCCTGCTCTATCGCGTCAACCAGGTGCTCGATGTCGCCGCAATCGATAACGGGCGCTTGCACCTGTCACGTGAACCTCTTCTCCTTGGGACGCTTTCCAAAGCGGTGCGGGACGTACTGGGTGATCGAGCGACGGACAAAGGTGTGTCGCTGGACATCAGAATCGCGTCGTCACTGACCGACGACGATGTGCTCATGGGAGACATTGGGCGCATCGAACAAGTGCTCACTAATCTGGTCTCAAACGCCGTCAAGTTCACGCCACCTGGCGGCAGCGTGCTGATCGAGATCGAGCCAACTGCCATGAGCAAAGCGACAGTGGATGTTCGCTTCAGGGTCAGCGACACGGGCACGGGCATCTCAGCTGCAAACAAAGCCCTCATCTTCCAGCCATTCGTGCAGGTCAGCACGGGAGCTGCGCGAGGTCATGAAGGTGTGGGCTTGGGCCTGCACATCGTGCGTGGCGTATCCGACCAGATGCATGGCACGCTGACTGTGGAGGATCGCCCAGGGGGTGGATCGATTTTCACTTGGCGGTTGACGCTGGCAAAGGCGGAACCAGGCCAACGCCCCGCGTCTACCGGTAGTGTTCTCGAAGCCTTGGCGGCGCATCGCCAGTCCGTCGCTTCCATGCGGGTGTTGGTGATCGATGACAACCATCCAAATCGAGACATCATGCGCCGGTTGCTTGAGCGTGCAGGACATCAGTCCGTGCTGGCCCCTAACGGCATGGTGGGGCTCGATTTGCTGCGGCAACAGGGCGAGACGATAGATGCTGTTTTCCTTGACGCGCACATGCCGGGCATGTCGGGTGAAGATGTGATGACTCAGTTGCGCCGGGAGAATAACCGCACGCCGATTGTTGTGGTGAGCGCCGACTCCGATCCAGATGTCATCGGAATGTTTCTGGCGAAAGGTGCAGTCGCCTATGTGACGAAGCCCGTTTCTCCCCAGCGAATCATGGATGCCTTGCAGGCGGTAGGCGCTCAATCCGGAGAGCCCATGCGGCGCATGGCGCCCATCCCCGCGGCGACCCCCGAACCCACCGGACTTGCCCTCATGCGAGAGCTTGGTGATCCAGCGGCTGTCCGCGCCTACCTCGATGCGATTCGCGACGAAATCCGCGATGGACTTGTCACGATCGAGGATCTGATTACCAGGCGTCCTGCAGATGCCGCTGGCACGCTACTGGCCCTGCACTCCATGTCCGGGAGCCTGCGCAATCTTGGGGAAGTGCAGGCAGCAGAAACCAGTGCGGCACTGAGTCACGCTGTCCGAAACGGCCATGATTACAGCCTGCCGCTGCGCCAGCTTCGCGTCCGCGTGAAGCAAAGCCTTGCGGCCGTAGATAGGGAACTCGGGGAAGATGTCGGCACCCAACGCGACGGCTCGGGCGCAGGCACGGGCTCGGACGCGTAGCAACAGGTAGAGGCAGGACGCACCGGCGAGGCCGAACATCCTCGCCCGGCGCGGCGCGGCGATGCTTCAGTGGCATGACCGGCAGCGACAGCATTTGGGGAAGGTGGCATTGCCGCAATCCAACTTCTCGTTATGATCACAGCCAACCACCACTGAAAAAAGGAACATGCATGAAGAGGTTGCTCCTGGCCACGGCCTGTGCGTTGGCTATCGTTGCGTGCAGTAGCGGCGCCAACCAGTACGTCGGGCACTGGGTGAACGTGAAGGATGCCAAGGACACGATGGTGATCAAGGAGAACGGCAGCACCCTGCTCATCACGGACACATCACCGGATCCACTTTCCGGAGCGATGGACACGGAAAACTTCCCGGGTGTCATCAAAGACAGGTTGCTTCAAGTCCAAGCACCCATGGGGACTGCAACATTCGTGATCGACAAGTCGACGGGTCATCTCACCGCAGAAGGTGACGAATACAAGCGTCTCAGTAAATAGCAAGGGCTCATTACATGAGGCATTATGATGGAAGCCCTAAGTGGGATCGCATAGAGGCCGGGCTGCGTCGAGACGGGTACGCCATGGACTTTGCTTGCGCGATCTTTGACAAGCAACCCGCTGAACTACACTACACAGGCCGCGGGCAGCCAGCGAGCAGCGCGCCAGCGCCGGATCGGCGAGCCAGAGCGCCGAATCCAGCGGCAAGTCCGGCACCCTGGGGGGGGCGCGCGCGTCTTGCTCAAGACCCGCCACCAGCCGCCGGCACCGGGCGGCCGCCTGAAGCAATCGCCGCTGATATCGCCTGATCCACCAGCGTGCCCAGCGTCGCGCCGGTCAGTCCCTTCCACCGCGCCGAGCCAAGTGAAAAATCCTGGGGGTGGGCATGGCACAGCGCCGTCACCGTCACACGGATCCACTCGCGTGCTGCGCGTCCGTCGCCCAGGTGCTGCGCCAGCGCCCGCAGGCGCGCGCCATCGACGCAGATATTGCCGCGCCGAGTCGAGCCGTCGCTGCCGAGCAGCTTCACGCTCACGTAGTAGGTCGGAACGTCCACACTTCTCCTTTCCGGCGAGCTCGCCAACGTGGCCGGCACCTCGAAACCCGGTAGCACCATCGAATCCGGCGCACGGGAAGCGGCCGGGGCATGCCCGGTGTGGGTCGAAGCAATCAGGGTTCGGTGAGCCACAGTGCCACTATCCAGACGCGGTCGCGCGACGCGCGGTGCCTGAATAAATACTAGGACACGCAACGATAACGCGCAACATAAAACACAAAGCTGTGTTTGGATGCCTGTCAGCAAGGACTAAATTGGCGCCCCGCGCACGCGAGGAAATCGGCAGACCCTTTACAGCGCCTGACCTATTGATGGCTCACCCCCGCGACGCGGGGAACCGTCCGCAGCACCGTGGCTAGACGCAGTAACACGGGCCTCACCCCCGCATGCGCGGGGAACAGTCATTGTTTCTCACTGCGGGCCTGGCGGTGTCGCGCGGGCGCGGCGACTGGTCGCCGTTGCGTCCAGCGCTGATCGACTTTGCGGTGCACGGAGCCCGCTATGCGTTTCCCGCTGACTTGGGCACGGTCAAGCGCAGCGTGCCAACTTCGTTCTGCGCTGCGCCGCTGGCGTCGTTGATCAACAGCCAGCCGGGCGAGGCGCCAGTGTGGGCGCACCCGCAAGGCTCGGCCCGCGGGCCGGCCCTGTCGCCTATCTATCGCACCGCGCCGCAATCCGCACTGGCTGATCCGGCGCTACACGAACTGCTGGCGCTGCTGGATGCCGTGCGCACGGGGCGCAGCCGCGAGCGATCCCTCGCGCAGAAGCTGCTGGCCGAACGCCTTGATGCCAGCCACCTCATACGTCAGTAGAGCTGGTTCAGCTGCTGACGTGCAGCGGATTTGGCTGAGACGCATTCGGGATGGAGGGCGAAACGTCCGTGCTTCGTCGTCGTTGAGGGTTAAGGGATGACCCTCCCCTTTCCGGCGCCTCAACCACTACCACCCAGCCGCCGGCGCGGATGCCGCGGCTCCTCCTCGGGGGTCATATAGCGATCGCACGGCATGTGCTTGAGCTCGATGTTCGGCTTGCCCCACACCTGCGTACCGCAGCCAGGGCACTGGTACTTCGTGCGCGTGGCCTTCGGTCGGAGACGATCCGATGGCCATTCGATCACGGGCGCGGCGCCAGCGAAACTCGGCTCCGGGAGACGCAGCGGCCGCGGCTCGGGGGCGACGAACGCGGCCGGCGGGAGGCGCGAAACGACCTCGACCTCGAGCCCACCGTCGACCGAATAGGTCAGCGTCGAGGTAGCTGGCAGCTCGACGTCCTCCCCGTCGCCGTTGATGCGTGACGGCGGAACCGGCTCACCCGGCTCCAGCGCCCCGAGCGGGATTTCCGCCGGGTAGCGATCCACCCACCGCAGCTGGAAGCCGCGCGCGAGAAGCTCATCCGCGGCACGATCGAACGGCCCACCCTGGATGATGTAGTGGCTCATTCGATCACCCACCTGCTTGCCGCCTGGGAGACCGGTGTCGGACGGCATCAGTCCCACCGCGCGCATGAAAGCCGACCACTCTTTGTTGTGGTAGCCGGGGCGGCTCGGCGTGCCATACGCCTCCTGCTGCAGGTGCGTGAGCTCGTGCACCAGCGTGCTCAGGGTCTCTTTCACCGTGCGCGATGCGAAGTATTGCGGCCCCATCGCGATCTCGTGGGTGATCTGCCCGTCGAATCGCGCGTAGCGGCGCGGCGAGAAGTACCCCAGCGTCGCACGCTCCCGTTGCAGGGTGAGCATGCACGGTGGCAACGTGTCGGCGAACAGGCACCGATTGAAGAAGTTCATCGCCTCCTGTAGGTCGGGGTACAGCTCAGCGGTGGCCGAAATGGTGGTGGTCTTCGCGCGAGCCATCGGCGTCTCCGGGGTCTGCGGCGGCCGTTTGGGCGGCGTCTGGATTGCACAATCCAGATTGTACACGGCAAAAGCGGCCGGTGCGCCAGGCCACCGACCGGCATGAGGACATTTTGGGTGGCCGGTTTGAGAGTGGAATCGGTGGCAGGTTTGATCGGAATACGCAGCGTCCTTCCCTACTTCGCACTCCGTGGATGCACTCGGGCTTCTGTCCCGGCGCCGGCCGGTCGCCTGCAATGTTGCAAATGCATCATAAGCGTTGACATGTGCATAACTAATGCAACATAGTGTCGCGATGGGCCAGCCATCTCACAACCACGAGCAGCAGATACTTGCCCTGGCGCAGAGGCAGCCACTTCTGCGCGCGCGTGATCTTGCGGAGCATGGACTGCCGACGATAACGCTGAGCCGGCTGGTGGCGGCAGGCAAGCTGCAAAGGGTGGCGCGTGGGCTGTACAGCCTGCCACAACGATCGATCAGCGCGCACCGCTCGCTGGCCGAGGTGGCGATCCGTGTGCCGCGAGGAGTGATATGCCTGCTGTCGGCGCTGCGCCTGCACGGGATCGGCACCCAGGCACCGTTCGAGGTATGGCTGGCGATCCCGCAGTCCATGCCGTCGCCACGGCTTGAAAAGCCGGGGCTGCGAGTGTCGCGCATGTCCGGCGCCGCGTTGAGCGAGGGCATCGAGCAGGTCGAGGTGGATGGTGTCAGCGTAGCGGTGTTCAACCTCGCCAAGACGGTGGCGGACTGCTTCAAGTTCCGCCACAAGATCGGCTTGGACGTGGCGCTGGAAGCGCTGAGCGAGGCCTGGCGCGCGCGCCGGGTCACGATGGACGAGCTATGGCATTACGCCACCATCGACCGTGTGCACAACGTGATGCGGCCGTATCTGGAGGCACTGGGTGCGTAGGTCTGGTGGCAGGTGTTGGTGGCACGCATGAGCCGCAACGTGGCCGCCTCGGTGCGTGCCCGGTTGAAGAATCGGGCCGATGCTATGCAGGAGGATTACAACCTGCTGCTGACGCGCTACGGACTGGAGCGCCTGCTGTACCGCCTGTCGGTATCGCCACATGCGCCGAATTTCCTGCTCAAAGGGGCACTGCTGTTTCTGCTGTGGCACGAGCTGCCGCATCGACCTACCCGCGATGCCGACCTGCTCGGTTTTGGGGCCGAAGATGTCGATTCGGTGATCGCCGTTTTCCGCGAGGTCTGCGCGGTGGGCTGCGACGACGGCATGCATTTCGATACCGGCACCATCCGCGGCGAGGTGATTCGCAAGCAGGCCGGCTACGGCGGGGTGCGGATTCATGCACAAGCCGCACTGGACGGTGCCCAACTGGTCTTGCAGGTTGATGTGGGCTTTGGCGATGTGGTCACGCCGGCCGCCGTGGCGGTGACCTATCCGGTGCTGCTGGACGACCAGCCGGCCCCGCAGCTGCGGGCCTACCCGAAATACACGGTGTGCGCCGAGAAGCTGCAGGCACTGTGCCTACTCGGCATGGCCAATACCCGCCTTAAGGACTACTTCGACCTGTGGCTGTTGCTGGACGAAGGCACGCTTGAGGCACCCCAGCTGGCGCAAGCGATCACGGCCACGTTCCTGCGTCGCGGCACCGACTTGCCGACTGGCTGGCCGGTGGGTTTGACTGACTCGTTTGCGGCCGATGCCAGCAAGCAGCGCCAATGGCAGGCCTTCCTGCGCAAGAATCGGCTGGACGCGCCCAACTTGGTAGACGTGATCAGAGATCTGCGGACCGCGTTGGCGCAGCCGATGGACATTATTGCTAGGGGATCGTCGGCGTGAGCCAACCCCGTGGTGGCGCCTTTGAGGCCGGCATGGTGGCGGGTTGATCGGAATACACAGGCGGCAGCGTGAAATCAGTGCTTTGCGCGAGGCTCGCTTTGTGTGGTCATGTCCCACAACGTATTTTGCCAGTTGGTGATGCGTCCCTCTTCTGCACAGGTCGAGCACTGCCATTCAATGGCTCCCGTCGCCCCCGCGACGGCCTTGACCGCACCAGCGCACTTAAAGCACCGCGGGCGCTTGGCCGCTGAAACTGGCAGGGTCGCCGCGACAATGATGCTTCCAAGAAAGTCCGCCAAACTGCGCCCAGGGCCAGCCTTCGGACCGATCGCACCCTTGTCGTCAAGAAAATGTCTTGCGTCGGTCATATACATAAGCGGGCACTCCGTTGAATCTGGAAACGTGAGTTCTGAACTGACGGACGCGTGTGGGCGCGTAATTCTCAGCGCGGGAAAGCAATGGTGTCCAGGCGCTGGTGAAAGCCGGCGTCACCAAGACACAGGATATCCTCGAACAACGCCAGACTCATCGCCGAACGAGGGAGCGCGTGGGGCCGGTCGAACCGCTTCAGCGGCCACGGCTCGGCGAGGTAGCGATCAAGTTTGCGGCGGATGGCAATGACCATGTTGTGGCTTGCCTGAGCGTCGTTGATCGGCAGACGGGCGCGCTGATCCGAAGCCGCCATCGCGCCCAGGTAAATCAGATAGAAGCTCTCAGAAACGCTGACCTGCTCCACCAGGTCACGGCAGAGCGATCTCACCAAGGAACGGTCAACCTCGGTGGGCCAGCGGCGCTCGGTCGCGGCGTGGTCGATGTATGTCTCACACTCGGCGATCGCAAGCTCAGTGGCCAGCGGCAGCAAGTCTTGGAGCCACCCCTTGAGCCACGGGCGGCGCTTGGCGCGATCCATCGCCTTGTGAAGCATCATCACGGCGGCCGGAGCCACCTGCCAACGCACCTTGGCAAAGCGGTACGCCGACACCCGCTCCTTTTCCACGCCAAAGGCTTCCAGGGAAGTCCGGCCATCGACACCGACCCAGCCGGCGCCAAGCAGCCGGAAAAGCACGCGCTCCCCGTTCAAGACAGGAGAAAACACCGTACCCGTAATGCCGAAGGGCTCCAGCACCAGATCACCCACCGACGCGCCGGCGGCGCGATGAAGCGCCAGCATCGCCACCAGATCCCGCAGGCTCACCCGGCCGGCTGCTGGCGTCGTGTCTATCAATGGTGCGTAACGCTGGAGTTCCTGCGTGATGATCTGTCTTGCCAGGACACCCGGGTCAGCACAGTCAATGCGGGCGCGCGCGAGCTCCAAACCAATCTTCGCCATCTCCTCCTCATCGCCAGCGTAGCCTTCTGCAAAGGGCGTCACCTTCGCCAGAACGCCCGCATCGGCCGGCTTGGAGCAGTTCAGCAGCAGATTGAAGATCGGCGAAAAAAACGGTGTGCCTTTTTCAAGGCTGGCCAGATAATGCTCGTTGGCCGCCTTGCGCGCGCCAGCCCAATCCTCACCCAGGCCTGCGTCGAATTCGGTGGTGGCAGTGCGATACTCCGCGTGGATGCGTAACGCCAGACGGCGAAACAACGGCCGCAACGCAGGATCAAGCAGATGGTCCCGAAGTTCGTCGGCGAACAACGCATCCGCGTCCTGGCTGTGTGTCAACGCATCCAGAGCATCCGCCATGCCGGTGAACAAGGCCTTGAGCGCGACCTTCCCGTAGCCGAACGTGTCAAGGTCAAGGGATCGCCACCAGGGGGGCGCTTCACGATCAACCGGCAGTGCCATGCAGGCACCCATCCAGTCGCGGCCCATGCCGCGCCAGTCAGTCTGAGCCGTGCCCGAACCATGGACGTGAAGCCAGACCAGGGATCCGACAAGGTGACGAACCACGCCCTGCGTGGGCACGTCGCCGGCGAGCGGAATCGCCTCGCGCACCGCAACCTCAGCGGTCACCAGATCCTGCGCCGTGACCGTGGCCGAGAGCCATGAGGTTCGGGCCACCCACGATTCGGTGAGGGCAAGCAGTACCCGCCAGGCCGGCGTGTCGGAATGGCAGGCGAGCCAACGGATCAGATCAGGATCGCTATCTTCGTCGAAGATCGTAACCACATCTCGACCGCGCTGCATCCAGAACCAGACGTAATCACTTTCGTGTTCAAGCCAGTCTTCCCAGAAAACACTCAGCATGTCGCCCGAGCCACCGCCTGCGCGAAGACACAGCTCGCCGGCACGTCGTATCTGGGCATCGTCACCACTGGCCCTGACAATGCCCAGATACACGCTGACAGCGCGGGCCATAACAGGCCCACGCAGGCTCCCTTCTTCGAGCATGCGCTCGATGTCTGCCGCGCAGCCAAGGTTACCGGCGGCATGGTGAAGCGACAAGCGCTTCAAATCAAGCAAAGCAAGATCAAACGACAATTCTTCTGTGTCTAACCGCGGAAGCAACGGCTCCTCGCGTGGCAGCAGCTCTATACAACGCGCAAGAGATCCCGCTGCGGAGGCAGGATAGCCAAGTTCCTCGAACGCTTCTGCCATCAGCCAGTGGTAGCGCGAGGAATAATCCGGTTTGAGATGGTCACAAAGGTAACGAACCCGCGTCTCCTGGTCGCAGTCCAGCGTGTTCAACGAATGAACCCACTCATGCGTCTCCTCGATGTCCCACCGCCGGGCCGCCTTTCTCGCGTAGCGCAGCCGACGATCGTGCGGCACCACCTTGGACAAATGCCGGCAGCTCATCATGAGGTAGAACCAAAGCCAGCGCGGCTCATCAGCCTGCAGAGCCAGCTCCAGAACGGGGACGAGTTCCCGCGCGACATCGCGCTCGGACTCGTCATCCGTCATCCAGAGCGAAAAAAACGCGTCAGTAAACGCTTTAGCCGCAACGTCACCGATCTCGCTGAGATAGGGGGCCAGCGCACGTGCCGCTTCCGCGGGCCGGTCTAACTTGAAGGCGACGTACCCAAGCTTCTCTGCAGTGCGCCGGCCCTCAGCAGCACCCTGCGTGTACGCCGCGAGCGCATACGCAAACTCGCCCGCCTGCAAGTGGCGATCACCCGAGCCCTCGATGCCACCAGAGGCCGCCGGAGCAGCGCCATCTGCGAGCAAATCGTCAAGGAACAACACTGAAGGTTCGCTCACTCGAAAAAGCCCCACATCCGCATGCTCAGATTCCCCCGTCGGTAGTAGTCAAGGCCCCATCGCCGCGGCCAGCATTGTGGAGCACGCCGGATCAATCCGCATCAGCTACGTCGGAAAACGAGCCCTGCCTGAACTCCACCAGGGAGCGCAAGCTCATAAGCGCGCAAAGGCCGACCAGCACCCGAACGCCGGTCACGTCCAGCGGACCGAGGAAGATCACACCCAGAAGCACAAGGTTCCAGACGAACTGCCACAACAGGTACCAATGCATGGTGGCGCGATTGGCCGGCGCGTTGAGTGCGGTGTAGATGGTGCGAAGCTGCTTCCTCATGTGACCTCCTCGGATAGTGACCGTTGCTGCCATCTGGAAAACCTCTATGAACAGACAGCGTTGCGTTTCCTAGTATAGCGACACCTGGCGACGCCTACACCCATCAGGAACGAAGACACCGGGCCATCAACGCCCGCTCCATGCGGGCGACGCGACCAGGCGAGCGGGACTTGCACTCCGCAACCGTCTGCGCCCAGTACCAGCGCGCAAGATCCCGCTGGCGCCAACTCGCCTTCAAACAAGCCGTCGTCCGGGCCGAAAACCTGCGGATCCTGCGCTCGCGACGCCAATCAGCCCAGCGCTGAGCCGGCACACTGAACGCCAGACGCAACCGCTGCAGGCGGTACGAGAAAACTTTGATCGACATGATGATCACTCCATAGCGCGGGCTCCCATCGGCCCACACCTATTCGCACAACCGGCGAGCTTGGCAAAGAACTCTCGCAATGACGCCGCCCGGATCCCATCCGTCGAGCCGCGTGGTAACGCAAGCGCCACCGAAGGCTCGACGCAGATGGAGAACGATCCATGACCACTCGTCGGGATGAGCCTGCCGTTTCTGATGCGAAGCGCCAGGCCAAAGCGTTGCGCGAATTCCTCGCCGCAACAGGCATCGCGATCAAGCACACGCACGCTCTGGAAGCCGTCGCGCACATCCAGCACCAACCCAACTTCCACCTGCTCCGGCACGAGGCAGCCAAGACCGCGCCGCTGATCTGGATCGTCAACACCATGGTCGGCGGCATGCTCCCGGACCAGTACGCCTCGTTGTCGCGCGACGACGCCCTGAACTGGTTTGCCCGGCAGGTGGCGATCACCCGCGTCGCCGTGGCCCGCACGTAGATTGAGGTCAAGGCCGCCGCCAGTGCGCCCACCGGCCTGTATGCATTCACCAATGGCGTGCTGATTGCATCACTCACCGCGCTGCACCTTAGCGGGCCGTCGCCGGTCGCACCGATGTTCTCCAGCAACCAAACCATTCCAGAGATCGCCGACGCCATCACTTCCCTTGTCTGGGAAGACGAAGGCGACGACTGGTCCGCGGTACGTCAATCCGTCGAAGATCTGGCCTATGACCGTTATCACTGGCGACGCCTGGAGGACGAAGCGACGCGGCACAGTCAGCCGGCCAACCCCGAGCCGCGGGAGCCGGTCGACTATCAGCGGCTGATGGACGCCATCAACGCACTGGTTCGCGAAGCAGGAGCGCCTACATGAGCGGCTGGCCGGCTGTTTTCGCGCACCTGGCGCCGTTTCCCGAGCGCCAAGAGCTGTACAGCGAGCTCTGGGAGATGGTGAGTCAACCGACAACGAACAAGCGCGTCATCGCCGTCGTTGGGCCGTGCGGCTGCGGCGGTAGCGCCATGATCAGCGCCCTGGCCAGCGCTCCAGCAAAGCCGTATCAGCCAGAGATCGGCTTACTGGACCGCAGTCGCGTGAACGAGCAGCTCGGGACGCTGATTGCCCGGGGAGATAGCTACTTCGGGCCGGAGGATCTGCTGAACGAGATCTTCGCAGCTGCTGGCGGCTACCCGCCATGCAGCGCCCTAACCATGCCGGAACGATACGACATCGCCGTCCTCATGGAGCAACTTCCCGCCCAGTTGGCCAAGGCGGGTGTTCGCACCCTCCTGATCGAGGATCTAGGCAGATGCTATCTGGGTCGCAACTTGGCACCCGTGTTGATGCGCGGCTACGCACAAGCCCTGCACTACCTGACAACCTTTCCCCATGTGACCCTGATCGCGTCGGGGAACGAGGCGCTCGCCGAGTTCATAGCGGCCACACCAGCCCTCGCGCCGGCTTTTGAAAAGCGAACACTGAAACCCGTGGGGAACAGCTTCGCCCTGCGGCGCTGGGTCGCCACCCTCGAAAAAGAGCTGCTGGCCAGGCTGCCGGCCGATCTAGACCTGGGAGGCCGGTCACCAGGGCTCAGTGAGCCAGACAAGCTCGAGCAGATTCGCGCTCACTCCGAAGGCCTCCCCGGATGGATCGACGTGCACGTCAAACGCGCCTTCGATGAGTTCGTACAGCCAGCACGCGATGCGCGCGCCGACAAGACAATGGAGGACTTCCTGAACGAGGAAGACCCCGACCCACCTCCGAGCGACCCCGACTGACCCACGCTTCCGTGGAGAATCTACCGCCGGCGCACCCATCCGTGCACCGCAGCCGCCGCCGGCCGCCACTCCCGCGTGCAACGCAACGCCGCAAACCGGGCGCAGAAACGCCGGCGCGTGCATTCCGTCGCCTGCCAACCACCCGCGTCTTCCAAAATGCCCGCGAGGCGCCAGCCACCCCAACACCTTCTTTCCTTTCCGGGCCGTCAAACAGGGGTGCCTGGCGCAACCACCAGGGCGGCGCATGCACAAGCGGTGGGGAGAACCAGAAGCGTGGCGGACGGGAGGATGGGGCGGAGCGTAGCGACGCAGGTATAAGCAGGCGGTGGCCAGCAGCAGGGCTCGGACGGTGGCGTAGCCGCCGGCCGCGCCTTTTCGGGCGGCGAAGAGGCCAGGAACGCCAGGAGCGTGAGTGGGCTTGGAGCCGAGGACGCAGCAAGCAGGCTCAAACAGGGGAATAGCCCGATGGCGAATGGGCAGCTCGCTGGCCATGAGCACGGTACACGGCGCAGCGGGAGGCGTAGAAGCAGGCTGACCCGTGGCGGGAGCACGCAAACACCGGTTCCGCGGCACGGAGACGACGGAAGGGATCACCAGCGGCACAGGAACACGGAACCATGCGCGCGGTTGGCCGAGCACGGATAGCGCAGAACCGGTGGACCGGACACGCGCGTGTCAGCGCAACGGACAAGCTACTGGGACCAGTTACCGGGAAACTACCGGGCCAGCCCCGCGATATGCCCGTGGGCGCGGCGGATCCCGAACGAGAGATTGCCACCACCCAGCAGCCGGAAGACGCGGGCGCTCTCGCCGTCGAGATAGGCGTGGCAGCGCTTGTTCCCGGAGGCGAACCCGGGCGTCACGGTGTCGGGCGCGAGCAAGGAGGGAATCGGCGCGCCGGCGTCGTCAAGCATCTGGGCGGCGGCCTGTGTGGCCAGGCGGCGCAGACCCAGCGAGAGGACATCGTGCCCCTGGCGGATGCCCCACCGGATGACGCGGGTGGACAGCATGAGGGAGAACTTGCGGGTGTAGCTCAAGCCGTCACGGGTCAGTGTGCCCTGGCAACGGCCCGGGCCGCCGTGGTGGCCTTGGCGGATGCGCTGCAGGAAGGTATCGACATCGAGGGCGGGGAGACCGAGCACGCCGAAGGCGCCGAGCAGGCGGTAGCTTTTCGAGTGGATGTGACGAAGGAGCAGCGCCGTTTGAACGGCGCCCGAGCCGTGGGTGAGCGACGGATGACCGGCAGGCAGCCGTGCTTCGGCGACGCCCAGGCAGCGGCAGCCAAGAATGCCCTGCGGATGCTGGGCAAGAAAGGGGGAGTCGCGCCACGGGGCGGCAAAGTCGATGGCGAGCAGTTCCGTGGCAGGCGCAGGAGTGACGGAGACGGAAGCAGGCGTGCCCGAAACACGCGTACCCGAAACACGCGGCGCCGGGCCACCGCCAGCATAATCGGTCGCGTCAACACGGAGCGTTTTCGGCATAGCGGCAACCTCCTCCATCACAACGGTCATTCAGTCCAGCTCACACGGAAGCCCTGCTCGTCAACTTACTGCTCGTCAACTCACCAGCGGCCAGCTCACCGCTCACGAAATCATGGAACGAGCCCTGCTCCCACCGCTGCCACTCGAGGAACTCGCGGTTGATGGCGCGCTTGCGCTCCATCGCTGAGACCAGGATGGACGGGGCGCCGTCTTCGATCAGGCTGTCGATGATCCGGGCGTAGGATGCCTCGGCACGCTGGCCGGCATCGGGGCCGTGCGACATGGACACGGAGCGAATCAGGTAGTTGTGCAACGGCCGGGCCACGAAGTAGCCCCCGCCGTTCTCCTGCAGCATGGTGAAGTTGAACAGCATGTCCTCGGCAAACCGGATGTCCTCGGCAAACCGTGCCGCGGGGAACCGGCGGCGGTTGTAGACGGGGATCAGCGGCCAGGGGATGTTGAGGAAGAACGACAGGCCGTGGAGCCCTTCCGTGGCATGAGGGCAATACACCCCCATGGCGCTTTCGCCGTTCTCGAAACCGTAGCGGGTGTTGTCGATCGCCACGCCGTGGTTCATGGCCAGCGGGGTCATCACGGCCAGCTTGTCCGGTTCGAGGAAGTCGTCGCTGTCCAGGAAAGCGACCGCGTCACCGGCGGCCATGTCGAGACCGACGTTGCGCGCGGCGGAGGGACCAGCCGCGATGCGGCCCGTGCTGGCGAAACGGAACCGCGGATCGCCGGCGACGATCTCGGCCAGCAGCTGTTCGTAGGACGCCCCGTCATCACTGACCAGGATCAGCTCCCAGTGAGGGGAGGATTGTCGGCGCACGGAATCGATGGCGCGGCGCAGCCGTTCGGGGTACTCGCGAAACACGGGCACGATGATGCTGGTCAGTGGCGCGGGAGAAGCGGGCACGGGAGAGACAGGCACGGGAGAGACAGGCGCGGAAGAGACAGGCATGGCAGAGACAGGCGCGGGAGCTGCCGAGGCAGGGTCGAACTGGGGCACGAAACCTCCGGGAGTGAACGCGGGCGGGAGTGAACGCGGGTAAGAGTGGATGCAGGTAGAAGTGGATACAGGTAGAAGTGGATGGAGGCGAGCGGTACCGGTTCGACCGCCTTACCGGTTCGGCAGCATTGGTTGTACGCGCAACGGATACTAATAGGCGCAACGGTGCGACGCAATCATGCCTGCGGCCGTGTCTGCGCGGCGGCCGTTCGCGATTCGCGAATAGCGAATGCCACGACGGGTGGGCGTTCTGGGCGTTCCGCCGGTTCCGTGCGGGAGCGACAAGGTCCGTAGCGACAAGGTCCGTGCAGGAACAACGCCGGAGCGAGCGGACGGGAGGAAAAGCTGTCGTGCGGCGACGGCCAAACAGGCCAGACCAAACAGGCCAGACCGAACAGGCCAGGGCGGAACAGGCCGGCGGCAAACAGTACGGCCAGACGTCGCAGCAGAACGGCGTCGCAGAAGAACGGCGTTGCAGCAGAACGGCAACGCAGCAGAACGGCGATCACACTGAGCAGCGCGCTCTTCCGTCATCGACGGACGGCGGCTTGCCGGCGGCCGACGTACCAGGGCGGCTCTGCTCGGCAACGAACCACGCCCAGGCCACAAAGCGGCAAGGCCACAAAGCGCCCAGGCCACAAAGCGGCAAGGCGGCAAGGCGCCCAGGCCACAAAGCGGCAAAGCGGCAAGGCGGCAAGGCGGCAAGGCGGCAAGGCGAAATGAGCAGGTCAGAACAACAGCCATCGAGGCGCGCTCGGCGGGCAGCAGATCTTCGAGGCTGGCGGCGCAGCTAAACGAAACGGCAGGCAGATGGCGGCGCACGTTCACGGAAGCGCAGCGGCAAGTTGCCGAACCGCCCGTGTGTCAACCACGCTCGATTCAACCACGCTCGATTCAACCACGCACAAGTCAGCCACGCTCGAATCAACAGCGCTCGAATCAACAGCGCTGACCGGTGAAGTTCGGGCGCGCGTGAGGCGTGGGTGCTGCACGGATGAAACCAGCGTCGCGTCAGCCGACGACGGAAAGCACTGCGCCAGCTTTCGTCGTCGCACCACGAGCCAAAACAGCAGCTCGAACACGGCCAGCTCGAACACGGGCAGCGCAACCACCCGCTCTTCCCTCATCGACAGACGGCGGCTCGCCGGCGGCTGGCGTAACACTCCCTCCGCGTTCGGTTCACCACTGGGGGAAAGGCGGTCAGGCGGTAAGGGGATCAGGCTGGATGGGGATCAGGCTGGATGGGGTCCGGTTGAGTGAGCCGTGGGCTGGACGGTTGGGCGTCGATGAGGACCAGGCTCTTCGCAAGCCGGCAGAACAAGCCAGGGCGACGGGACGGGAGAAGAAAGGGGTGCAGACGGCAGGCGCGGGAGCGTGGCGAAACCTCCGGCGCCGGCACGGACGTATGTATGCGACGTATTCAAGCGCAGAAGGCCATCAGGCCGGCGCGCGAGCACGACGTAATCCTGCAACGCATTCAAGCCGATCCGTCCCATAGTCACGGCGGCGCATTCAAGCACAAGGCGACGCACACCAACGCCTGCACGGATCAATCCATAGGCGACGCATTCAAGCGGTCACACCACCACGGTCAACGGCAGTGCGCACAGGCCGGCTCGCTACAGGCCGGCTCGCTCCACCAGGCTCATCGTGTCTTTATCAACCTCGTAGCCCGCATTCAAGAGCTTCGTCATCACCTGCTTGTGTGCCACACGAATCAGCATGCCGGCCTTCTTGGCCGAGTCGTCTGTCTTGTCGTGCGACCTATTCAAGGCTGTGACCGACATCCCCAGCTGCGCAGCCAATCCGTCGTACACCTTAATCAAGCGCGAGGCCAACAGCGCCAGGTGATACGTCTCCTCGTGGTTCATCCCCGACGTACCCTCCTTCGAGATGCGATCACGGCGAACCTGCGGCAGGCGCTTCGATCGCCACCGGCCGTTGCACAACCTCACCCACGTCACCAGCACGGGATGGCGAATCTCATCGCGTCCGTTGCGCAACCACCAGCGCAGACCGATCTTCCCGATGATGGGGGGTTGACTCACCCGTAGCACGCGGTCGATCAGGATCAACAGACGCTCCAGCTCATCCAGCCGCGCCACTACCGCCGCCGTCGCCATAGCCACCGCCTGCGCCCGTCGCGCAAACACGACGCCGTTCTCCAGACCGTCGCCGGAGCGGGCCGCGTTCAGCACCTCCAACTCGTCGACCGCCTCACCACGCACCTCTCGCTGCACCCGGGTCACTCGCACACTCCTGGCATTGGCACTGCTCTATCGGGAATCGGAACCATCGAACCACCGCACCCATCCCTACTCTGCGCACATCTGTCGGCCGGCCGGCTCTTATCGGGAATCGGAACCATCATCCATCCGCTCAGCCACCTACTCTGCGCACATCTCCCGGCCTGCGGGCTCTTATCGGGAACCGTTTGCCGGCGCACGTCACTGGCAGGGTTGGTGGATCGACGGCTCACGTGGCAACGCAGCCGCGAAAAGGAGCCGGGCTTGCCCGGCGACTGGGCGGCGTAGTGGGAAGGGTAAGTGTTGGCTCGCATGGGGAGCCCGCCGAGGCTTCATCCGGCGGGCGTGTTGGCGTGTGATGGGGTGGTCTGAGATTGAATTTGAATCTACATAAAAACCAAGGTGAAATCCAGATTCAATCTACGTAAAAGAATCCGAGCGCCGCACTTCCGAGGTTGCGCAACGGCATGGCCGCCAGAGGCGACGAAGCGGCGCCCTGAGAAAGTCCACGGCTCAAAGCCGTCCTCGAAACACCAAAACACAAGAAGCGATCGCGAGACAGCGCCACGACAGCGCGCGCTCAAGCAGTGAAGCACGGCCGGCTGGCCGCAAAGCCCCTTCCTCTTTCCGGTCGCCTATCCATGATGCCGGCGCAACGACGCTGACGCTGACGCTGACGGTGCACGGTGTCCGGTGCACGGTGCACGGTGCTTGCGTCATCGGTTGCGTATACGTGTAAGATTCGTCCTGCATTACTTTGATGCGCAACACCACCACATCACAGAGCGACGGAGGATTACGCCATGACACATTCGATCGGCCTAGACATCGGGCATTCCGCAGTGAAGGTCGCCGCCGGCGAAAACCTGATTTTCCCCACGGCAGCAACCCCTGCAGTTGAGCTCTCGGTGGATTCGGCCAACTCGTCCGCGAAAGACGACACGGTTCGGGTTGGCTCCGCGAGCTATTTCGTTGGCGAGACTGCGGTGATCCACACCAACGGCCGCGTGCTGGACGGTTTGAGCGACGACTGGATTCACTCGGATGAACATGCCGCCCTGCTGGTGGCTGGGTACCACAAAGCCCTTCGTGTCATGGGCACGGACAAGACATCCGTGGTGCTGGGTCTGCCCTCCCGCCTTCACGGATCGCAGAAAGAGCGTTTGCGCGAGATTGCTGCCGCCCACCTGATGATCGGAAAGGACAAGATCTAC
The DNA here is from genome assembly GCA_031359875.1 of Lysobacter sp. Lineage (GTDB taxonomy): Bacteria > Pseudomonadota > Gammaproteobacteria > Xanthomonadales > Xanthomonadaceae > Cognatiluteimonas. The sequence continues at coordinate 13,868 of JANMAO010000187.1, read as the reverse complement.
GTGATCCCCCAGCCGCTGGCCGCTTTCTTCACCCGCACGCTGAACAAGGACGGCACGCCGACCGAAGCAGCGGCGGAAAAGGAGCGCTGGCTCGTGATCGATGTGGGCTACTACACGACCGACTTCGGCATGCTGACAAACAGCATCTGGTCATCCGCCGGCCAGGAATCGATCGCCGGCACCTCGGTCGCAGCGGCGAATCTCAAACGCCTCATTGCGGGGAAACACGCCGTGGACCTGACGGTTCGTGCCTGCGAAGAAATCCTGCGCACCAAGTCCGTCCGCCTTCGCGGCGAACGCATTGATATGGCGGCCCTGGTCGAGGAAGCCGTGAAGCCCGTCGCCAAAGGGATCATCGACAGCACGATTCAGGTCTTCGGAGCGGGGTCAGTCGATACCGCTGACGGCATCTTTATTGCCGGCGGCGGCGCGACGTTGCTCTTCGATGCGCTCAAGAAAGCGTGGCCGCAGGCAGTGTTCGCGGAAAACCCTCGCTTTGCCGTCGCCGAAGGCATGCGCCGGTTCGGTCTGGCCAAGGCGCTTCTGGCGGCTGAGTAAACCCGAACTGCCGCCACCAGAACTGACAGAGGGAGTACCCCATGAACCGTCAGCCGCCAGTGCTTTCCCCCGAGCCACCTGAAGAACTTCGGGTGGTCATGCGCCTCTCCAACCGTGACAGAGATCTCAAGCTGTGGGTGTGGCAGAACCGTGCGGACGCAGGAGCCGTCCTCCGCCAGGCGCTGCGCGCCGAGCTGACTCGGCGCGGCGATCTGCCCTCGCTTTCCACAAAAGGGGCGCCCGGAAAAAGTACGCCAGCAGCAGCACCACCCTCCCCGGTGCTGGCGACCGAAGCCCAGTCGCCCGCGGCAATCGCGCTGACTAACCCGCTTTACGACAGCAACCCCCTGAACGGACTGGATCCCGCTCAGCTGGAAAGACTTTTGGCTGCCGCCGCCACGATGCTCGCCCAAGACAGCGGTTCGTTGCCATCGGCGAACGAACCGCCGGCCGGCGCGAATGGAACGCCGAAGGGTCTCTCGACGGAAGTTCCGGTATCCACCGGCGAACGATCCACACCAAAGCCTGGACGGCACGCACTCAGCCCCGATAAGCGAGCCCTGCTGGATGGAATGACGGGGGCGCACGGTTGAAGCTCATCATCGCCGAAAAGCCATCGCTCGCCCAAGCTATTCGGGACGTTCTCCCGGCGAATTCCAACACGAAAGTCACCCATTGCTACGGCCACATGCTTGAGCTGGCCGACCCCGCGGCTTATGACGATCGCTGGGTGAAATGGAACGTCGCCGATCTGCCGATCCGGGTCGATCGCTGGAAACTCGTACCCAAGCCCTCCGCGGCAAATCAGCTGCAGGTGATTGCCGGGCTGATCGCCAACGCCTCCGAAGTCATCCACGCCGGTGATCCGGATCGCGAGGGTCAGCTCCTGGTGGACGAAGTGCTCGACCATGTGAAATGGACCGGCCCCGTCCATCGGCTTTTGGTGACCGCCGCCGATCCGGAGACGGTCCGCAAGGCGCTGGCCAAGCTCGAGGACAACGCCAAATACCAAGGGCTGCGCCAGTCCGCCGAATGCCGCCAGCGGGCTGACTGGCTGGTCGGCATGAACCTGACCCGCGCGGTCACCCGTTTGCTGAGCACGGACAGCCTGATCTCGATCGGCCGGGTGCAGACACCCACACTCGCGTTGGTTGTCCGTCGCCACCTGGCCATCGCCAACTTCACCTCCGAGGCGTTCTGGACGCTCCGCGGACGTTTTCTCCTTTCCGGCGGTCGTGTAGTCGAGCTCCGTTGCGAACCGGATCCCCGCATCACGGATGAGCGTCAGGCGGCGGCGATCGGTGCGGCGGTCAAAGGCATGACGACACCACTCAGAGTGGAGATTGAACAGAAAAGACGACTCTCTCCCCTGCCCTTCCACCTGGGCGACTTCCAAAAAGCGGCGGAACGCCATTTCGGGTGGGGCATCGCCAAAAGCCTCGAAGCACTGCAGGCAGCCTATGAGGCAAAACTCACCTCTTACCCTCGTGTCGAGTGTCGCTATCTGCCCGTCGAGCAGATCGGTCAGGCGCTCACCATCGCCGCCAAGGTCGGGGGCGCGCTAAAGATCCCACAGGATCAGCTTGGACGGATGCAACCCAAGAAACGCGTCTACGACAGCAGCCAGGTGGAGGTCCACCATGGCATCGTGCCCACCGGCGTGTTGCCTGGCGCAGACATCGGCCGAGAAGCGCGGCTGGCGTGGGAACTTGTCTCGCTGCACTTCCTGCGCACACTGCTCCCCGATGAGTCCTACGAGCAGACGGAGATCACCGCCACGGTGAACACCGGCCAGGGCGAGCCCCATGAAGCTCTGCGGTTCAATCGCAAGGCCGAGCGCATCCTCAATGCAGGGGAGAACTGGAAGATCGTCGATATCGACTCGCGCCTGCCGCCTTTTTCCGTGCGCAAGAAAAAGACGGACTCGGATGCTGGCAGCCCGATTCCAGCGATCACGGACGGTGAGATGGCCGAAATTGCCGATTGCCGTCTAACTCCCGGCAAAACAACGCCGCCAGATCCCTACACCGAGTCCACGCTGCGGGAAGACATGAGCTCCGTCGCGAAGTACGTGGAGGACCCTCGGCTCAAGGCCACGCTCAAGGAGACGTCGGGACTGGGCACGCCGGCGACCCAGGCGAACATCATCGAGACCCTCAAAAAGCGGGGCTACATCCAGACCAAGGCCAAGAACCTCATCGCCTCCGATCTTGGGATCGAGATCATCCGCAACATCCCCAAGGAGCTGGCCGACCCGGGTATTACAGCCGCCTGGGAGGACGCGCTGCACCACATCGCCGTGGGCGAATACAGCGCCCCGGCGTTCATGCAGCGTGTTGACCAGATGATCGACAAGCGCATTGCCCAAACCTTCGCACTGAAGGCATCCGGCCAACGCATCAAATCCAAAGCGCCTGAGAAAACCGGCGCGAAAACCAAGGGCTCGCGCGCTGCCGGCGCGCCGCAGCCGCGTAGCGCGTCATCGCCGCGTGGAAACAAAGCCGCGCCACCCGCGCGTTCGAGCGGTGCGGCCCAAAGCGGTCAGATGCCCGATCTGAAAGGGTTTTTCTGATGCAAAACCCGGCGTGTGGCAGCTCTGTCCACATGTCGTTACTATGACCTGCAACATTACTCATAAGCGCAACGCGCAACGAGGAGAGTCGAGATGGAAAAAACCGAAGAGACCGCCGCAAGCGAATCGGCGAATGGGCAGACTGGCAGTGAAGACAATCGCATCGTTCGGCGGCCGGCGGCGTTGCTGCGGGAGCGGGGGCTGCGTTTCGTGAACCGCATGCGCAACGTCGGCTGGCTGGCGGGATATTCGGCGCCGGGCGACGCGACCTCTTTCCTGCTGCAGCAGACGAACAATATCGAGCAAGCGCTGCGCATCCAGGTGAACAAGAAGTACGTCAACGTGACCAAGGTGGTGGGCCGCCCGCTCATGGCCATGGTGCACGTGCGGGGGTATCGCGACCAGTATGGGCCGCAGGTCAGCCTGCACTGCATCGAGCTGAACAAGCCCTCGATCCTGGACTTGCCGATTGACACGGTGTGGGTGTCCGGCTTCGGGCGTGGCCGCGAGGCATCGAAGGTGCTGGCCAAGCTCAGCAAGAGCAACTTCTCGCCGTTTGACGCCAACGGCGAGATCCGGGAGGAGTTCCGCCAGTACATCACCCAGGCCGACGCCTCGACAGGAGCCTACGAGCTCGATGAGCGCGCCAAGTCGTTCATCAAGGCCCATGAGATGTTCGGCGATGTGCTGGCCGCGTCCGGCGGCGTGATCGACTCGCGACTGGATCGCGGGCAGAACTACGTCAGCGTGGCGGGCTTCGTCGACTCCAAGGCCTGGGTGCCGGCAACCCAGTACCGCAAGGAATATGGGCTGGTCATGCTGCGCCAGCACGAGAGCCAGGACGACAACATCCCGGTGCGGGTGATCGGACGGATGGCAAAAGCCTTCATTGAAAACGTGAAGGAAGGGGCGCCGATCCTGGTCGAGGGTAGCGTGCGGCGCAAAGTCATCCCGAACGACGCCGGGGAAATCGTTTCGTCTCACACCTACATCGAGACGACACGCCTGGCGGCCGCCCAAGCTGACCAAGACATCCTCAATCCCACACCCGACTGGTGGCTCACGATCCGCGATCGCCTGGTGGCGCGCTCGAGCCAACGCGCAGCGGGGGCTCTGCAAAGGAAAGCCGCGCCCGCGGATCCGCCGAAGGTCATCGACGATGAAACCATGAGCGCCCTCGCCGGGGATATCTGAGCATGAAGGTCATCCCACGGCACGTCACGGTCCAACCCATCCTTAATCGCAGCCGCGGTGTCTGGTATTACGAGTGGTTTGCGGGCGTCGCGGATGGGCCGTGGGATGACCCGGTCGAGGCGACACGCTGCGACAACATCATGTTGCAGACGCTTGCAGCAAACGCACCGGTGATCAGGGCAGTGCCGGTGGGCGTCAACCTTGCCTTTCTGACCGCAGTGCACGCGGGACCGCAAATGGTAAAACGCCTCGCGGAGTTGCTGCCAAGTGGCTCCGTGGTGGAGTTGACCGAACATGCGGCAGACCAAGCGACCGAACTGGAGCTCCAGCAAGTCAAGCGCACATGCGATGCGCTCCGAGGCGCCGGGATGATCCTCGCGCTGGATGACTGCACGCCAAGTCATCCATTCGGCGACCGCACGCTGTGGCGAATGCTCCAACCACGAATCATCAAGGTCGACCTTGCCAGTGTCGGCGTGGAAGCGATGGCAGCTCAAGCGCATCAGGAAGGCATGCTCCTGGTGTGCGAGCGGGTGGAGACGTCCGCCCGGGAAATGCAGGCGGTGGCGTTGCAGGCTGATGGGATGCAGGGTTTTCTGATCGCCCCACCCCGCGCCATCGAGGAACAGTCGCGGGAGGTGAGTCGTGTTTAGCCTGCGCCAATTGCTCGATCTTCGTCTCGGCGGGTTCCGTGACAACGTGGGGCTGCTATCCGCCCTGGGCGGAGGGATGCTGGCGAACCCCGCGTTTGCACAGGTGCCGGAAGCGCGGCTGCTGGGCGCGGCCATCACTGCGGCCGGAGTTTATACGCTCGGCAAGAAGGTGGTGGAGGCGGTTCGCCCACGGGTGTTCCATTCCGGCGTCAACATCGAATCGCACGACGGCAACGACATCGACCTCAGCCAGGATTGGGGCGGCATGTTGATTGGCTTCACCGTCGACGGCGGCAAGCCCGTCGTCGTGCCGTGGGACCAGTGGATGCGACACTGTTTCATCATTGGCCAGAGCGGCATGGGCAAGACCGTGCTGGGCGAATGGCTGATGTACCAGCAGATCCTGCGCGGCGGTGGAATGCTGTGGATCGACGGCAAGATCGACGCCGACAACATCGCCAAGCTCAACGCGATGTGCGCGAATGCCGGCCGGCGGCATGACCTGCGCGTGGTCAATCCAGACAACCCGGACCAGTCCAACACGTACAACCCGATCCTGTTCGGTGATCCGGACGAAGTGGCGTCACGCATTATTTCGCTCATCCCGAGCGCCGAAAACAACCCAGGTGCGGATCACTATCGCCAGAGCGCGAATCAGGGCATCACCACCACGGTCAACTCCATTCAGAAGGCGGGCTACGGCTACACCTTCCGCGACCTTTCCATCCTGCTGCAGAGCGAGGGGGCCATGACGCACCTGGCCTCACTACTGCCAGCGGGAAGCGAAGTGGCGCGCATGTACGGTCTGTTCCTGGAGCGGTTCCAGACCATCGATCGCCAGGGCAACAAGAATCTCGACCTGAAGAAAATCTCCGACCTGTTCGGCGGCGTGGGCGGGCGTCTTTTCAGCTTCGGCGAAGGTAATTTCGGTGACATCACCGACACCTACAACCCCGAGGTGCGGATGTACGACGACATCATCCGCAACCGCATCATCTACATCGCTCTCCCGACGATGGGCAAGGCGGAAGCGGCTGGCCAGTTCGGCAAGATGGCTGTAGGTGACTACCGCTCGGCCGTGGCCAAGATCCAGCGCCTCCCCGTCAGCGAGCGCCCCTGGCCGCCGACGCTGGGATTTTTCGACGAAGCGGGCTCATATTTCACACCCGCCTTCAACCGCCTGCTCGAGCAGGGCCGCAGCGCTCAGCAGGCCCTGGTGCCCGCGGTGCAGACCGTCGCCAACCTGGATGCAGTCAGTCCTGAGTTGCGCGAGATGGTCTTGGGAAACACCTTCACCAAGATCATGTTCCGCGTTGGCACAGACGAAACAGCCGAGAAATTCGCCGAAGTGCTCGGCACGGAAAAGGTGATGAGCCTGAGCGTATCTGCTGGCGGCGGTGGCGGCGAAAACGCTGCGGCGGGCTCCGGAGCAAAGCAATCCACGTCGCGCAATCGCTCGCTCAGCTACAGCGAGCGCGAGGAAGAGGTGCACCGCGTGTCGATGAACGATCTGAAGGCCCTCGAAATGGGCGAAGCCGTGGTGGCGACGAACGGCAACCGCATCTCGCACGTCAAAATTCCGCGCGTGACGTTCGACAAGGCCTTCCTCAAGGAAGTGGGTCCCTACGAGGTCAACCGGCTCAACACCAGTTACACGAAGGGTCTGAAACTTTTTGAGAAATTCGGAAAGGAATCGCGCAAAGGGTCCAAAGGATGAATGCCAAACGCCTTGACCTGGACGAGTTGATGATCGACGCGATGGACGACGCTTCTGCGGTGGTGTCGCTGGACGACGAGCACGAAGGCGGCGATATCCTGTCCGCCAACAGCGAATACGCCCAAGACCTGATGGATACGGGCTTTGCCCTCGGGTCTTCGATCCCGAGCGATCCCTTTGCCTTCAACGAGGGGATCGAGAGCTTGTTCGGTGAGGAGGATGACGGCCTCGACCTCGGACCGGAGGGCGCGCCGGCGCCGGACGATTCGTACACGCCGAGCATCGACGAGGGGGATTTCCTCGACCCTGCCCAGCGATTCATTTTCAAGCGACTGAAAGCGAGCATCCGAGCGGCGTGCAACGTCAATAGCAAGCCAGCGGAACGTAACCGCGCGCTGGACTGGATCTGCGTGCAGAGCACGAAAGATGCCGATGGCATCGAGTTTGAACCCGCCTGTCGCGCGCTGGGTGGCCGCCCGGTGGTGATTCGCGCCCGCACCATGCATCAGCTGTGGAAGGCCAACATCATGCTCAACGATCCGCTGCCCTTCCTGTCCGCCATCCCACCACGATCCATCATGTCCGAGATCAGCTCGCTCGTCGGTCCGGGGCTGCCGGTCGATATGGCTCGCGAGATCTGGTACTGGCCGAGCATCCCGGGCGAGGAACTGCGCGCGAAGTTCGCCGAGGTGTCCCAACGCGAGTACGAGGCCGCCCTCGGCAGTCTCGACGCCAACGGCTACATCGCCATTGCCTTCGCCCGCATCTACTTCATTTCCCGCAACCCAACGATCATGGGCGTTTCTGGCCGCAACCGGTTCGAGTTCGCCCATTCCATCTACGGCGATGATTGACGCACTGGAGCTGCACGCATGAACGACAACCTCGGCCGCGATGCACTGATCGTGTTCGCGATATGGTTTGGTATTGCCTACGCCTGGTCGGGATTCCCCATAACCGGCGCACCCATGATCCTCAGCGGCGTTCTGCTCGTTTGGCTGGTGGGCATCGCCACCGGCGGCGCCGCCGTGTGGATTGTCAGCCAAGGTCGCATGCACCTGATGCGCCGCCACTCGGTTGCAGGGAAGGCGTACTCCACGCGTGAGATGGCGGAAGCGAAAATTATGGACACGGACGGAAGCAGCACCCTTTATTCAGTTCCATTGCCTGTCGTGGCCGAGCCCGCCAAAGGCCGCGTCACTCATAACCGATTGCACGCCCTCTCCTGGTGGACTGAGTACGCCAGGTCCCACTCAACCTATGCCCATGTGCTCGAGGAGGTGTATCGGGTCATGGCCTCCAAGCCAGGCATTCCAGCGTCCCCTTCGGGTGGGCATGGCGGATTGAGCTTGGTGGATCACTCCATGAATGTCCTCGACGCGATGCTTCGTCTCGCGCCGGAATGGCGCTACACCGGGATCCGCAACAAGACCGGTGCGATCATCGTCCCGTTGCAAGACAAGACGGTCACCGAGTTGCGCATCGACCAGCCTACCCCGTTGGGTTGCCCGATCCTGCCGCTGCTGGCTTTCGCCCACGACATCGGCAAAGTGGCGTGTTACGAAATGGTGGGCGAAAAAGTCGTATCGGTACTCCCGCGACACGGAGTGCGCGGCGCGGCATTGTTGCGGACGCTGCGTGCCGTCGACGGCCTTCCCTTACGTGATCGGGACGCCCTGCTGCTGGGCGTTGAGTTCTACCACGGGCTTTTCGACATGCCGACCACGCGCTGGATTGACGATCGGGTGCGCAGCCTGACCGCCCTGCTTTATGTGGCCGACTGCGACGCATCGGACCGAGAGGGTGGCCGGGCCAAGGACGCCGAGGAGGCGCGCCGCCTTTACCTTGCCACGCCGGCGCCGGCAGCAGATCAGGATCCAAGCCTTGAATTGACGGTTCCTGTGCACGTGCCGGAAAGACCGTCTGTTCCGGGTACGCCAGCGCAGACGGAGTTGTGGTCAGCCCAGCAAGGGGGCGGCGAGAAGATGCCTTCGAGCCCCTCTTACACAACCACCGGCGGCGCGAGCGCCCTCGATCTCTTCCTCGAAGCCATCGAAAATCCGGGGGCCGTCAACGGGAAGGATCGGAGTAAGCGGCTGGCCTGGAAACATGGCGAATGGCTTTATGTCATGAAAGATGGCCTGCTGCCCAGCGTCGCCGGGATTGCCGGCGACCTGACACTCATCCAGCCAAAAGAAGGATCGGGCGAGCGCTTCATGACCGCCCTTCTACATGACCTGGCGGCCCGCGGGCTGCTCCTGATTCAGCACGAAGGCGAGACGCGCGAGCCGGGGGACGCTCTTTGGAGCGTCAAGTCCGCTCGCTCGGCCGAAGTAGAGGACGCCACGACTCCTTACACTGCGTTCATCGTTAAGGTCGACGTGGCCATCCAGACCGCGCAAATACCCGACTGCGCCTACCCGCCCCAGATTGTCTCCACACTGCAGCACGGAGCCACCCGGACGCCCATCGCCCTGGACGCACTGATGGAGGGCGACCTGGCCTTGCCCGCACTCCCACCGTTGGCCAGCGAAGCGTCCGACGAGGATGGGCAACCGTCCGAAACCGGTGCTCGATTGGTCTATGCGGAAGCGCCACGCAGGCGGGAGGGATCCGAACGAAACGGAGGTGCGCGGCGTGGACCCTCCTCGGAAGAGAAAATGCGACACATGTCACAAAAACATGGTACGTTTACCTGCAACGGAATCGCTTTGACCTACGATGCGCTGGCGAATCTCGCAGCCTGCGGATCACCGGAGTTCGGCCTCAGACTCAAGGAAATCAACGGCAAGCGACTGGCACTGTTCGATCGCGCACGGCTTGCGGAAGCATTTATATTTGACATCGAGGCGCTGCCGGATGATGTGCGGCACCTGGTCGAGCAAGATGTCTTGGTGGTGGCACTATGAAGTTCAGTGCCGAATTTCTCGCCAAGGCGGTTGCCGGAGCCCCTAAAGAATCTGCTGTTCTGGCCCCTGTTGTACGCAAATGTGCGGGAGCTGGCGCAGCGAAATCGCAGGCGTTCGTTCACGTCGAGGATGTTGAACAGGAGCTATGGTTGTTCTTGATGAAGAACGCCTCTCGCCTGGATGAGGCCTACAACATCGAGCCGTACCTGATTGAAACGGCGCGTAAAATATCGCTCGCCTACAACCGGAAATTCTCATTTTATGGTACGGACGGATCTGAGGATTTGAGGGCCGACGGCCTCTCGGACATGTCCGGTAGAGAGGTCGTATCGCAGTCTGAGGCCATGGACGCCTTGACGGAAAGAACAGAGCAAGAGCAGGCCATGGACTACCTGCTTCGCAATAGCCCGGCACTAAGGTTGGCGGTCGGCAAAGAAACTGACGCTGAGGAAGATCCAGAAATGCGAAAGAAGATCCTGCCTCTGAAAAGGGTGCGCGAACTCAGTCCCGAGCAGCGCGAACTCCGCAAGATCCGTCTCAACCTCGGGCTGAGCCAGATTGAAATGGCGGGCAAGGTCGGGTGCAAACTCCCGACTTACCAGGCCTACGAATACGGCAAGACCAGCTCCGTCAAGCAGGAGGTCATGGATGCCGCTCGCAAGATCAAGATCAATCCGAAGTTTTCCTACATCGACCAGCTTTACCGGAACAAGTCGATGCGCGCCATCGCGAACGAGTGGTGTGCCCGCCTGGGCATCCCTCCCGACAGCCCGAGCGAGCTCGGCGCCATCCTGAACGTGGATAAGTCGACGTGCAGCCGCTGGTTCGACAAGGAGGCTAACGTGATTCCGCCTATGGAAAAATTGGTGACCTACGAGCGTCGCGTGAACGAAGAAGAGAGCTGGATCAAAGCGCGAAAGAAGGCGCGAAGGGTTCACTGAACCGCGGCGGTATCAAAGAGTATCATTCTGGTTGCGCATACTAGGAACATGCGCGTATAAAGGAAGCCTCAGACACACGGAGGTTAGACAAGAACAGAATGATGTCAGCGCCGTCGAGCCAGCACAAAACGCGAGCCCCTTGGATTCCTGACGCCAGTCGGATGATCCGCGGCGAAAATATACTCGCCAGCCACACCGTGACGGACGAATATGTCAGCGTGCTCGATAGCGTGCTGGCCGACGGCTTGGTGAAAGGCCACATCACGCAGAACCAGGTCAACACCGGCACCAGGGCCGCTTTCGCGCAGTCGGACGGCTGCCTGTTCGTTTGTCTTTGCATGACGGACGGATCGCAGCTGGTCTACGGCACGACGGTTCCTGCGCATTCGTGGTGGCGGAAATGAGTATTTTCGCAGTCTTCCGCCCCCTCCTCCGTCTGCACAAGGTCACCTCGGACGCCGCCGAAGTGATGATTTTGAGGTCGAGCCGGGTCGCTGAGCCAGAGTTCGGCTCGGATACCTGGCGTGCAGCTATCGGCCTGTTTGGCCTGGCGACAATGCTGGCCTTGGTGTCCGACAAAGCGCCCGTCGCCCTTGCCATCGTGCTGGGTGTGCTCTGCGCGGGCATGCTCGTCTGGTGGGGCAGAGTCGGCACCGGAGCTGCTCGGAAAGCCTATCTGGTGATGTCGGCGGGCGCTTTTGTGCAGTTCCTGTCGGCGATCGCGCCTCGGTGGGAGCTTGGCTTCTCCACCTGGTTTGTCATCGCGTTCATGGTTGCCATGCGACCGCCGGTCGACAGTCCGGATTGACCTTCACCCATCGCGACTAAGCCGAGCCCGCATGTAAAGGGGCTGGCTATCTGCGGCTCGAGATCGAGCCGCCATATCAGCGGGGGAATGCCTCGCTTTGGAGCCACAGGAGGTCTGCGTGAAGCCGTCGAACCCTACTCCACTAGCCTTGGCGCGCACGATGAAGCGCGCGCAGCAGATGGATTTGTTCCAGCATGTTGCCGCCGCCCTATCCGATGCCAATGCTCCAATAACGAATCGAGATCTGTACGCGGCCGTTGCGCAGCGCGCGGGAATCACAACGGAACAGGCGCAGAGTAGCGAGCCCATCGGCCGAGCTGGGACTCGCCGTAGCGTGTTCCAGCGCCAGGTTCGCTGGGCGCAACAGTCCCTCAAGGTGATGGGCTTGGCCAGGCATGTGAAAGACAAGCGGGCGGTCTGGGAGTGGGCTGAGCGCGATCGCAATGGACTTCTCACGCCGCTTCCCGGCGTGGCGTTGATCGCCTTTTCGACGCGCCTTGGAGTCGCGATTTGGGGCGATTCCCTGGACGTGTTCCGCTCCATGCGGGAGCCGATCGCGCTCGTCCTGAGTTCGCCACCTTTCCCGCTTTCACGACCCCGTGCCTATGGAAATCCCACCGAGGGGGAATACGTCGACTTCATCACCGTCGCGCTGGAACCGCTGGTGCGCAACCTCATCCCCGGCGGGAGCATCACCCTCGATCTGGGCCAGGACATCTTCATCCCAGGCACCCCTGCCCGCTCGATCTATCTCGAGCGTCTGGTGATCGCTTTGCACGATAGGTTGGGCCTCTCTTTGATGGATCGCCTGGTCTGGTCGAATCCAAGTCGGCCGCCCGGGCCGGTACGTTGGGCGTCGATCGCGCGCAACCAGCTCAACGCCTCGTATCAGCCAATTCTTTGGCTGACGAACGATCCGTCGAAAGTGCGCGCCGACAACCGTCGCGTCCTCGAACCGCACAGCGCCAAGCATCAACGGCTGATGGCCGGCGGCGGCGAGCGGCGCCACGCTGACTACGCCGATGGCGCCTACACGATGCGGCCTGGCCGATTCGGCAATGTCACGCCCGGCAAGATTCCTCGCAATGTTCTACAGCGCGGGCATCGTTGCGCTGACACGGACGCTTACCGGCGCGACGCAGCTGCCTTGGGGCTACCCACTCATGGTGCAATGATGCCACTGAGCATCCCGGACCTGCTGATCCGTTTTTTGTCCGAACCTGGCGATCTTGTCATCGATCCTTTCGCGGGGAGCTGCACCACCGCCATGGCCGCGCAGCGGCTTGGTCGCAGGTGGCTCTGCGTGGAACGAGTCCTGCAATACCTGCGCGCTGGCGCCGAGCGCTTCCGGCTCGAGGACGAGTTTGCCATGCCTACCTCTGTGGCCGCTCTGCGTGGAGCTCGCGCGTGAGCCACGAGATCGAGACAACCGTCGAGTCCGCGATGAGCCCTTCCGATCCACGTCGACGTGCCGCCGGCCAATACATGACGCCCGATTGGGCGGCAGCGGCACTCGTGGAACGATATTTCGGTGATCTGACAAACGCCGATTACGTGGTGGAGCCAAGCTGTGGCGAAGGAGCGTTTCTGCGTGCCCTGCCCGACCATGTGCCGGGATGCGGAGTCGAGCTTGACTCGGTCCTCGCTGCACGCGCCGCCGCGACTTCCAGCTGCCAGGTGATCGTCGGTGATTTCCTGCATGTCGCCCTGCCGCGCACGCCTTCGGTGATCTTGGGAAATCCGCCTTTTCAGGCCGCGTTGGTGGGGAGGTTTCTCGAGCGCGCCTGGGAACTACTGCCCCAGGAAGGCCGGGTGGGTTTCATTCTCCCGTGCGCCTACTTCCAGACAGCATCGACCGTGGCGCGCCTCTCGTCGCGCTGGGGGATCTCTCAAGACATGCTCCCCCGCAATCTATTTCGGCGGATTTCGATGCCGATCTGCTTTGCCGTTTTTCGCCGCGGCGGCGACCGCCGCCTCTTCGGGTTTGCACTGTACCCGGAAGCTCACAGCCTCAGCCGCCTCAAGGCGCGCTACCGCGAGCTGTTGCGCCAGGGTGAGCGAAGCGTCTGGGCGGCCATCTGTCGTGCCGCGCTGGAGCGTGTAGGCGGCTCAGCATCGCTGACCGAGATCTACGCAGAAATTGACGGTGAGCAGCCCACATCCAACCCCTTCTGGCACGCGAAGATCCGTCAAACCTTGCAGCGCATAGCGGTGAACGTGGGCCGTGGCCGGTGGGCGCTTCCAGAGAACTGTGATCCTCACACCGCCAACGTCATCGCAGCTTAGCCCCGCCCGGTATACGGGCGGCGGCAAGGTGGATGCTGACAAGTCATAGCCCACCGGCGAACGAATCGGGCGCGTAATTCTCGAACTTCGTGTAGTGACCGAGGAAGGTCAGCTTGCACATGTCGGTGGGGCCGTTGCGCTGCTTGCCGATGATGATCTCGGCCATGCCCTTGTCCGGCGATTCCTTGTTGTAGTACTCGTCGCGGTAGATGAACATGATCACGTCGGCG
>JANMAO010000184.1:0-51360 GCA_031359875.1 Lysobacter sp. | reverse complement strand
AATCTGGATTCAAAAACTTCAGATGACGTCATGGGGTTTCTGGCCGCACTGGCCGGCGACGGCAAAACCGTATTGACCGTCACCCACGAGCGCGACCTGAGCCGCTTTTTCACACGTACGATCACGCTTCGCGATGGCATCGTCGACATGGATTCGGGACCTCACTGACATGAGCCCGCGATGGAAGAAGGTGCTAGGCGACGTGCTTGCGGCGCGTGGTCGATTTCTGATGATGGGCGTCGCGCTGACCGCAAGCATCACTGTCGTTGCAGCAATCTTTACCGCCTACGCCATCCTTGCTCGCGAGGTGCCGCGCAACTATCTGGAAACCAACGCAGCGTCCGCACAGTTGCAGATGAACCGTGTGGACACGAACCTGATTCGCATGGTTCGCAGCCGCCCCGACATTGCCGATGCGCAAGCCGGTTCGACGGTTACCGGAAGGCTCGAAGTTGCCCCGAACGAATGGATGCCATTGCTGTTGTTTGTAGTGCCGGACTTCAGGCAGCTGCGGATCAACGCCTTCCGCACGGAGTCGGGCGCTTGGCCCCCACCGACTGGATCGATGCTGGTGGAACGCAGCGCCTTGCCGCTGACCCGATCGCAAGTTGGAAAATCAATTCCCCTCCAGACGGCGCATGGCAGCAAACACGCGCTGCTTATCTCCGGGGTCGTTCACGATGCCGGACTCGCGCCGGCCTGGCAGGAGCAGACGGTTTACGGCTACATCACGCCGCAGACGTTGGCCGTGTTGGGTGAACAATCCGAATTGCATTTGCTCAAGATCGTTATCAAGCAAGACGCCGGGAACGCCCAGGCCATCGAGGCGGCGGCAGGCAGGCTGACCAGCTGGCTCGGCGACAGGGGGTATCGCGTCCATGAGGTGCGCATCCCGCCGCCGAGACGTCATCCGCACCAAGGGCAGTTGAACGCGGTGCTCTCTATGCTTCAGATATTCAGTCTGCTCGCGCTACTGCTTGGCTCCATCCTGACGGCAACCACCATCGGGGGTCTGCTTGCACAGCAAGGACGTCAAATCGCCATCATGAAAGCGATTGGAGCGCGCTCGGTCCAGATCGCCACCCTGTACCTGTGCCTGGTCGGCTCGATTGGAGTGATGTGTGCGGCAATCGGCCTGCCGCTGGGGCTGCTTGCTGGCCGAGGTTTTGTCGGGGTCGTGGCAGAGTTACTCAACCTCAACATCGCCAGCGACTCGGTTCCCGGCTGGCTATTCGCCGTCGTCATCGCACTCGGAATTCTTGCGCCACTCGCGGCTGCGCTCGTCCCCATCCTGACCGCGGCGCGAAAAACCGTCCGGGAAGCGATCGATGACCATGGGGTCGCGAGAAGCGGGATGGGATTCGCCGCAATGGATCGACTCCTCGCGCGAATTCGTCTTTCCGATCCGGCGCTCACTTTGGCCGTCCGCAACACCTTCAGGCGTCGGGCGCGCCTGATCCTGAGCTTGGCGCTGCTCGCCACCGCGGGTGCGATGTTCATCGCCAGCTTCAATCTCAAAGTGGCGTGGGAGGATTACGTTTCCCAGGCCATCGCCTATCGGCACTACGACTTGGAGATCCGCTTGCAGCGCCCCGCGCCGCAGGCCCAGGTCATCGGCCTGGTCGCGTCGATTGCCGGCGTACGCAAGGCGGAAGCCTGGAACATCGCTTCGGCCGCCGTCGATCGCGGCGATCGCCTTGAGATCGTGCGCACCTATCCGGATGGCGGCCACGGAGGATTTTCCTTGCGCTCGGCACCGCCGCACACGGATTTCGTCGATATCCACCTGCTGGAAGGGCGCTGGCTGCAGCCGCAAGATACGGATGTCATCGTCTTGAACAACCTTGCGCGCAGCTTGACCTTTCCGACGGTGAAGTCCGGGCAATGGATTTCCCTGCGCGTTGAAGAGCGCCTGGTTCGCTTGCGCGTCGTCGGCATCGTGCGCGAATTGTTGACGCCAGGCGCTGGCTATACGACGCCGACGGGTTTCGCAAACGCGAATAGTCAAGCAGGACTGGTCAATGCCATCCGCGTCAGGGTGTCGAAGCGTGCTACCGCCGATGCCATCGCTCAATCGGTCGTGGCAACGCTGGAGCACGAGAAGATCGGGGTCAAATCGATTCTGACCGAGAAGCTGTTCGGCGCCGCTCAGGCCGGTCATATTTATCTGCTTGTGTTCGCGTTGGGATTTATCGCAACGATGATGGCCTTGGTCGGGACGCTGGGACTGGCCTCGGCGTTGAGCACCAGCGTGATCGAACGCACCCGCGAATTCGGCGTCATGCGCGCGATAGGCGCCCGATCGGTCGATGTGTTGAAAGGTGTGCTCGGCGAAGGCTTGTTCACCGGACTATTGAGCTGGCTGGTTGCTGTGCCGCTATCCATCCCGATTTCGATGGGCGTCGGCAGCGTGCTTGCCTCCATTTCAAATCAGCCGCTATCGCTGGCGCTATCGCCTGGCGCAGCCGGATTATGGCTTGGCATTGTGATGCTCGCATCGGCGGCGGCGAGTGTTTATCCGGCCAGCCAAGCTGCGCGACTCACCGTCAGGCAAACGCTCGCCTTCACCTGACCTCGCTTTCACACAACCTCGCCTTCACACAATCTGGAAACCTCCATGAAAAAGAAGCTGATTGCCGTTGTCGTCATCATCGCGATCCTTGTATTCATCCATTTGGCGACCCACAACATGGACCTGCTGGGGTTTCTCAAACATCTGCATGGGGGATGACATTCGTCCATTCGTGGGGATCTTCGAAGGTCGCGGCAGGAGTGGTCTTGCCGACTGCATCGAGCAGTCCGCGACCGGATCCGGCACGCTAGCCGGATACCGCCAATCTTCCGGCATTCAAGGTACGTGAAGTCGGCGCCGCACATCTGCCAAACCAACGCTTCAAGACTTGATTCTATGCGCGGAGTCAAAATTCGCCTGCACCCGGTTGCGGCCTTGGTGTTTTGCCTCATAGAGAGCATGGTCGGCTTCCGCAATGACCTGGTCGGGCGACTGTCCCGCTGTTGGAAACGCGACGCTCACGCCAGCGCTGATGGTGACGATTGTCGCTGCTTCCGACAGGTGCGCAATGGCCAGAGCTTCGATGTCATGTCGCAATCGTTCTGCCACGGCGAGCGCACCCTGTGTGTCTGTATTGGGGAGTAGGACAGCGAATTCCTCGCCCCCATAGCGCGCCACCAGGTCTCCGCTGCGTGCTGTCCCATTGCGCAGGGCTGCTGCGACCTGGCGCAGACACTCGTCGCCTAGCTGGTGGCCGTATGTGTCGTTAAAGGATTTGAAATAGTCGATGTCAATCATCACCGCCGCAAGCGGCCAGCCGTACCGGAGCGCTCGCTGCCATTCCTCTTTCAACCTTGCATCGAAACTTCGGCGATTGGGAATTCCGGTCAGTCCGTCGTGGGTTGAAATCTTGAGTAGCAATTCATTCGCCGCCGCCAGTTCGTGCGTGCGTTCCGCCACCGCGACCGCAAGCGCATTCGCACTGGCCCGCAGTCGGTGAACGCGCAGGCGATGCAAGGTCACAGCAGCAAGCAGCGCGAAAGCGACGCAGGCCAGATAAAACCACCACGTTTGATAAAACGCCGGCTCCAGGCGAAATGCGAATGCATCCCCCTTCTCGTTCCATAGACCGTCGTTGTTGCTCGCAATGACCTGAAACCGGTAGCTGCCGGACGGGAGATTGGTGTAATAAGCGGTCCGGCGGTTACCTGCGTGTGTCCAGTGCGTATCGAAGCCATCGAGCCGGTACTTGAACTTGACGCGGTCGGGAGCGGCAAAACTCAATGCCGTGTACTGGAATTCGAAATTTCCGTTTCCGGGTGGAAATGCTGCCTCGGCCATGGGCTTGCCAATGTGCGGCTCTATGCGCTTGTTTTGGGCTTGTATCAGTTCGATGTAGACGGGTGGTTTCACGTGATTGACTGGAATCGATCCCGGATCGATCGCCACAACCCCCGCGTCGCTGGGGAACCAAAGGCGCCCATTGGCACTTTTCCAGCCGGCCGGTTGCGCACCGCCGTTGAAGCCGCCCCGCACGCCGTCGGCCTCATCAAATGAACTCGACTGGATGCGATCGATCCTGCTGTCCGCAAATGCGTCGAGTTGGTGCTTGGGAACTCTCAACAACCGGCCAGGCGTGCTCAACCAGAGATCGCCGCCCTCTTCGAGAATCTGATATACGGCGTCGTTGCCAACCCCTCCGGGGCGACTGAATGAGAAGAATCGGCCGTCCTTCAATCGGTTCAGGCCGGCGTCTTTTGTGCCGATCCACAGGGTGCCTTGCGCATCCTCGTAAATGGAGTAGACGAACTTCCCTTGCAAGCCGTCTTTGGCACCGTAGGTCGTCAGCTGCCCCTTGCGGAAACGCAGCAGCCCGCCACCGTTTGTTCCAATCCACAGGGTCCCCTTGGCGTCGAAGTGCAGGCTGCGCACAGCATGGGGAGTGAAGCCTTCGGCTTTGCCGAGAGCTGCGTACTTGCCCTCGCGCAAGCGGCCCACACCTTCACTGGTCGCTATCCAGACGCCACCTTCCGGGTCGCTGGCCAAGGCATACACGATTCCATGAATTCCTTGCGCCGCCCCATAGTTTACAAAGCGGTTGTCCCTGAAAAGGCTTACGCCTTGATCGACCGTGCCGATCCACAGATTGCCAGCGCCATCGCCGGCCAGAGAGACCGCATTGTTGCTGGCCAAGCCATCGGCGGTGGTATAGCTCGTGAAGTGACCGTCGCTGAATCGATTGAGCCCGCCGCCTTCGGTGCCGATCCACAAAACTCCGGCCGAATCCGCCAACACGGAAAACACGCGGTTGCTCGAGAGTCCCTCTGCGGAGGAGTAGGGAATGACTTTACCGCTGCGAAATCGATCGAGACCGCCTTGGGTTCCGACCCACAGGCTTCCCTCCCGATCCTGAAAGAGCGCGTAGATAATATCGTCGGTGAGCCCGTCCTTATGGGTGTAGGTGGTGAAGCGACCGTCCTTGAATCGGCTTAATCCGCCATCGTAGGTTCCCATCCACACACTTCCGCTGCTGTCTCTGAGCAGGCGCCACACACTTTTCGGAGTGTGCTCGGCGGGGTATTGCGAGAATTGCCCGCGACTGAATCGTGTCAAGTTGCGACCGTAGCTGCCGACCCAAATGCTGCCATCGACATCCTCGAGCAGATCCTGAATAAGATCGCTGCCCCCACCATCCGCCGCGCGGTAGGTCGTAAATTTTCCGTCACGCAGGCGGCTCAGTCCGCCCCCGTAGGAGCCAATCCAGATGGTGCCTGCACGATCTTCAATCGTTGCAAAGACACGCTTGCCCACGATAGCGGGCGGGTAGTTGGTGAAGGTGCCATTCTGCAGACGCGATAAGCCAGCGCCCGTGCCGATCCACAAAGCGCCAGTGCGCAATTGCGATATCCGATAAACGATATCGCTGGCGAGCCCGTTCTTGGTGGTGTAGCGGGTAAATTTCCCATCCGTGAGTCGCGTCAAGCCGCCGCCATACGTACCTATCCACAAGTTGCCTGCGCGATCCACAAGCAACGAGCGGATGTCATCGGTTCCGATCTGCGGATACCGCGCCGAAGAAAATACCGCAAAACGTACGCCGTCGAAGCGGGCCAGCCCTTCGGCCGTCCCCACCCAGAGGTAACCGTCGGGGGTCTGGGCGAATGCATTGACGCGCCGATTCGGCAAACCCTGCTTGGTTCCCCAGGTATCGTGAATGAGCTGGGTGATTGCGATATCCGGATCAAGCGGGATCGCGGAGGCAGGCGAAGGCGATGCACCCCAGCTCAAGGCACACACGATCGCGAAGGCGTATCGGCGAGCGCACAACATGCAGCGTCTTCCTTCAGGGAAAGGCTTTTTCTTCAGTCCCTTTTTGCCTATTCAACCAGCTGCCTCTGGGCTGGCTTATGCCAACGATTAGTTGGCATGGTAAGCCGCAAATAGCACGCGAGGTTTGCCTTTTCCCGTAGTCATGTTCCGATTGCTGAGAACTAGGGCCTCGGCTTCTGGATCATCGCTGCTGTTCAATACCCAGTTCTCGCTAACGCGTTTGTGAAAGACCCAGTCCCGCAATTCGGGAACATACCGAAAAGTTATATAGTCATTCCAATGCTGACCGCAAGCAACGCTATTTTGTACAGTGAAGTAGTGGTTTTTTATCGCCAAACCCTCTTCGCCATCTTCAAAGGGGTCGCATTGCCCGCCTTCGTCCATTTTGAAAATGACATGATCGTTGCGCTTGGACAGGATGAAACGGCCATCGGCATTCTGAGTAAAAATCAGCAGCGGCCTGTTGGGGGCATGGCCTGTTTTTTGCTCGATCGCGCTTTCATCATCGTTGCGCAGGGCAACCAGGAAATCAACCAATTTGTCGTCGTTTAGATTGCCGCTCCTGAAAGAGATAACGGAATAGCCATGCGGAATCTGTTTGAGGATGCTGTGTGGTAAAGAGTCTGCAGACGCTATCGCAGGTGCAGCCAACAAAATCCCTAAAAAAAGTTTTTGCATCTTCGTATAAATGTTTGGCAGGTTCCTGACTGAAGTTGCGTAAACGCCTAGGCTCCAAGCTTGGCCGAATTTCAGATGCGCTTCTCATCCCGCTCTTTCGATGCAGTCTTCCTGCGCGCGACTGGATGCCGCACACCTCGCGTTCCAGGTTTCGCGTCGTGAAATACGGCATCCGTTCCGTCCTGAAGCGGCGACACAGGCGCTCGATGAAATATACACTCGATCATCCGTTCGGAGTTTCGCTCATGACCAAGCTTGACAAGCCAATGCGCCGCGAACTGGAGGTAGGTGACACGGTGTTCACGCTGGTGATCGCGCCAGAGGGACTGAAGCTGACTCAAAAGGGACGGCGCCAGGGCATCGAACTGCGATGGGCAGACCTGGTCAGCGGCGACGCGGCGCTGGCCGTGGCATTGCAGGCTTCGGTAGGCCAGTGATGTCCCCGGATCTGGTTGGCTGGACGGCATCGGCAATCCTCATTGCCACCTTGGCGCGGCAGATCCACACGCAGTCCCAGGACAAGACAGCCAAGGGCGTCTCGCGCTGGCTGTTCGTCGGCCAGATGCTGGCCTCGGTAGGCTTCATCGGATATAGCTGGATGCTGCATAACTGGGTCTTCATCGTGACCAATTCGATCATCCTACTGACTGCGGTGGTGGGCCAGATCGTGGTGTCGCGCAAGCGCGCCTAGCCGCGTCTTGCCAACTGCTGGCCGCATCGCCGATGCCGAAGGGTTTGACGAGGTAATCGTCCGCGCCGCCCTGCAGGCCGGCGATGCGGTCTTCCACAGCGTCGCGTGCGGTCAAAAGCAGCACCGGCAGTGTGTCACCGCGCTGGCGCATGCGTGCCAGCAGCTGCATGCCGTCTTCGTCGGGTAGCCCGAGGTCCAGAACCATCGCATCGCAGTGGCCGCTCTGGCGCGCGAGTTCGGCCTGCGCCGCGCTTGCCACGCTGTCGGCTGTCATGCCGAAGGCTCGCAGGCCAGACACGACGCCGCGTGCGATCAGTTCGTCGTCCTCGACGACCAGGACCCTCATCGGTGGCACTCCATGGGACATGGGATAGGCGGCACCGTAACGCAGGCGTCGCGGCGTTGCCATCTCCGAACAAGTACAGGTTCATGTGGCGATCGGTGCATTTAATCCTGACTTAATCCGGCCCGCGTATGCTGTCTGCCGAGGAAGCCTGGAGTGGTTGGATGTCGCTGTTGCGCCCGGACGTTACCGCCAACGATGCAGCCGATCAGGCATTGATGCGCGCTTGGCACGTCGCAGGGCCGCCGACACTGTTGCTGATCGGTCCTGACGGTCACGAGCGACGTGACGAGCGCACGGTAGGCGAGATCAATGCGCCCAAATTCCTCCAGCGCCTGCAGCGCGTTCGCGCGGGGGAGGGGTGATGGTCAGCCTGGGCCCGTTCCCGTTGTCGCTTGTCATGCTCATCGTGGCGTTCGCCGTGGCTGTTGCAGTCGGCCGACAGGTCGCACGCCGCGCGATAGGGCCAACGCCGGTCAAGGTGATGCCGGTGATCGGCGACATGTTGGTCGTCGGCGTGGTCATGGCTCGATTCGGCTTCGTCCTCGCATGGCTGCCGCAGTACCTGGCAGATCCCTGGTCGATCATTCGAATCGGTGACGGCGGATTTTCTGTGTGGGTGGGCGTGCTCGCCGCACTGGCGTTCGGAGCCGGGCGGGCGTGCAAGGCAAAGCAACTGCGCCGTCCGCTGGCATTCGCCACGATCGCCGGGCTGGCCTCCTGGGCAGTGCTCGGGGGTGCATTGGCGCTCATGCAGCAGTCGACGGTGAAGTTGCCGTCCGTCGAACTGACCGCGCTGGATGGCAAAACCAGAAGCCTGTCGGCAATGTCCGGCAAGCCGATGGTCGTGAATCTCTGGGCGACTTGGTGCCCTCCGTGCCGTCGCGAGATGCCGGTGCTTGCCAAAGCACAGGCGCAACGCGGCGATGTGACCTTCGCTTTCGTCAACCAGGGGGAGTCCGGGCAGGCGATCCGCGACTACCTGGGTGAAGAAAAACTGCAGCTACGCAATGTACTGCTCGATCCATTCTCGTCGGTGTCGCAGGAAGCCGGTTCGATCGGCCTGCCGACGACGCTGTTTTTCGACGCCGACGGCCGCCTTGTCGATACACACATCGGCGGATTGTCCGAGGCGAGCCTCACGCAGAAGCTGCAGCGCTTCGGGCCCGCTCCTGCGTTGAAGCCGAATCCATCCAAAGAGGTGAACTGATGGTACGTATGACTCCCATTGCCCTGATACTGACGTCGGCATTGCTGCTCGGCGTGACGGCTTGCAGCCGAGCCGAGGGGCAGAAGAAGAAGCCGGCAGTCATTGAAGCGATCGAGGCACAGGGTCTGGAGGTGCTCGGCGAGTTTGATGCGCCCTCAGGTCTACATGGCTACGCGGGTGTCGCCGCGCAGCAACCAGTGGCGGTTTACGCGACAGCTGACGGTCAGTACGCAGTGGTCGGCACACTGATCAATGCCAAAGGCGAAGACGCCGGCGCTGAAGCGTTGCAGCGCCTGGTTGCCAAGCCGATCTCCAAACGTACTTGGGGCAGCTGGAAGCCAGTCATTGGATAGCAGACGGCAAGCCGAATGCTCCGCGCGTTGTCTACACCTTCAGCGATCCCAACTGTCCGTACTGTGACAAGTTCTGGCACGCGGCGCGACCTTGGGTTCACTCGGGCAAGGTGCAGCTACGGCACGTGATCGTCGGCGTAATCCGGCCCGATAGCGCCAACAAGGCAGCATCGATCTTCGCCGCTGCTTCGCCCTCGGAAGCGCTGGCACGCAACGAACTTAGCTATGAAGCTGGTGGTATTGCGCCCGCCGCCACCGTGCCGGCTGACGTGCGCGCCAAGCTCGATGCCAGCGAGAAGTTGATGACAACACTGGGTTTTCAGGGCACGCCAGCCATCCTGTTTCGTGACGACAAGGGAATCGTCCAGCGCCGCTCGGGCCTGCCGACCGAGCAGGATCTCACGGTCGTATTGGGGCCACGATGAGCGATGTCATTGACCCAGCGATCTATATCGCGCGCACTCGCTCCGAGGCGAATATCCGGGCGAAATGGCATCCCCAGCAGGCGCCTCATCGCCGATGAATCGCCGGGCTGGCCGGGTGAGAACCACATCCTCTGGCGATGGTGATCCACAGGTCTTGATCGCCGGGATGTCCAGTCGATTCCACAATTGCGTCACAGTCGTGCTGCGATGGTGCCTGTCCGTCGAAGCCGCGGAGCCTGTATGGCCAAAGACTCTTCACGATCGCGCGTGGCGTTTCTGGCGCTCATATCGATGACATCCGTCTCCGGCTGGGCAGTTGAACCGGCGACGATCGCCAACCAAGGTGCCGGGAGCCAGACAGCCTGCGCCAGCTGCCACGGCAAGGATGGCAGCGGACAGGGGGCGTTCCCGCGGCTGGCCGGCATGAACGCTGCCTACCTGCTCAAGCAACTCAACGACTTCGCCAGTGGAAGTCGTGACAACGCGATCATGAAACCGATCGTGGCGACATTGTCGTCTGACGATCGCAAGGCAATCGCCGACTACTTTTCGGAACTGTCCATCCCGAAGACAAGGGCGGCAATCCAGCCGGCGTCAGCAGTAGGTATCGGCAAGCAACTCGCGACGCGCGGGGCCTGGTCCAAAGGCGTGCCAGCATGCGTGCAATGCCATGGGCCCGGAGGAGTCGGTGTGGGGTCCAGTTTCCCGGCGCTGGCGGGCCAATCGTCCAGCTACATCACTGCGCAACTGCAAGCCTGGCAGAAGGGCACGCGCAAGAATGATCCGCTCGAACTGATGCGCCACCTGGCCAGCAAGCTGAGCGCGGATGAAGTGAGCGCCGTCTCGGAGTGGTTTGCAAGACAGCCGGCACTGCCTTCGGCGGTACGGCCATGAATCAAACCCGGGCCGTGTGGGCGATGTTGGCGATTGGAGTCGTGGCGACGGCGTCGATGACGCTCGTCGCTTATTACGGCGTCCGCCTGCCGCGCGTCGGCAACCACGCGCGATCCAACGCGGCGGATGCAACTGTCGCTGCGTCCGTTGCGCCAGCGCCTGCACGCGCGTTGGCAGCCGCCGCCGTTGGAAAGTTCTCGCCGCCGCAGGAGTCCGACATTCCGGACGATCCGTTCGGCGATCTTGTCCGTCGCGGCCGCGACATCTTCACTGACACCGGCACGCACGCTACGGCCTATGTCGGCAATGGCCTGAACTGCAACAACTGTCATCTTGACGCTGGCCGTCTGGCGAATTCGGCGCCGCTCTGGGGCGCCTACGTGCGCTATCCGGCATACCGAAGCAAGACGAAACAGGTCAACAGCTACATCGAGCGCTTGCAGGGCTGTTTCATGTACAGCATGAATGGAAAGGCGCCGCCCGCGGACAGCCCCGAGTTGCTGGCGCTGGAAACCTATTCGTTCTGGATGGCGCAGGGCGCGCCGGTCGGCGCGAACCTGCCCGGCGCGGGCTATCCGAAGTTCAAGCCGCCGCAGCCGCCCGACTATGCGCGTGGCGAAAAGGTCTTCCAGCAAAACTGCGCGTTGTGCCATGGCGCCGACGGCGCTGGACAGAAGGTCGCCGGTCGTTATGTGTTCCCCCCGCTCTGGGGCAGGGACTCCTATAACTGGGGCGCGGGCATGCACCAGCTCGACAACGCCGCAGCTTTCACCAAGGCGAACATGCCGCTGGGCCGTGGTGGCAGCCTGGGCGACCAGCAGGCATGGGACGTCGCGATGTTCATGAACGCTCACGAGCGTCCGCAGGATCCGCGTTTCAACGGTGACGTTGCGATCACGCGCAAGAAATTCCATGACGAGCCTAATTCGCTGTACGGAACCAGGGTCGAGGGACGACTGCTGGGCGAAAACCCAGCACGATAGAAGGCGCAGGTTGTTCCGGCGTTCGATAGCACTTTCGCCCGCTGCGCTCAGATGCTGGATCTACATTGTCTTTTGAGGAGTTTTTCGACATGACAGGGACTGACACCGCTAGCAGAAGGAAGCCAGATCACAGGATCGTTTTTGAAGTGAGTGTTGATGGCGCGGAGCAGTGGCAGGGGATACTCAACAATGTTGAGAACCTGCAGAAAACGTTCGGAGGCGAGGCGACTGACATCGAGGTCGTCGCGCACGGCAAAGGGCTGGGGCTGATCTTGAAGACGAACGAAGCCATGCGGGAGCGGCTGCAGGCAATCGCGGGATCGGGGGTATGTTTCGCAGCTTGCGAAAACACGATGCACCGCATGCACGTGACCAGAGGGGACCTAATGCCATTCGCCACGACCGTCGATTCCGGTGTGGCTGAAGTGGTGCGCAAGCAGGAAGCCGGGTGGTCTTACGTTAAATCAGGCTCGTAAACAGGCATTGCCATGACTCGACAACGGAAACAAGCAGCGATAGGCGATGAGAAGCGAGCGACCGAATACCTCGCCAATGAGCGCACATTTCTGGCATGGATCAGGACCAGTATCGCAATCATCAGTCTTGGCTTTGTGGTGGCCAAGTTCAGTCTGTGGTTGCGTGAACTGGCAACGGGGCTTGGTCCGCAGATGCACCCCTATCAGGCCGGTGCTTCGATGCCGATCGGTTTAACGATGATGGCTCTGGGCGGCTTGGTGACTGTTCTTGCCGCGTGGCGATATCACGTTGTGAATCGTGCCATTGAGAGGGGCGTCGTCAGTGCCGATCGTGGACTGGTCATCCTCGTCACCGTGATGGTCACAATGCTCTGCGTGGCCATGATCGTGTATCTGCTACTCGCCGCGCAGCACGCGTAGCTCAAACAGACTGCAAGGCTTGCATCGTTTGAGCACAACGGAATGCATCAAATAGACCCACGCCAGCGAAGCGCGAGCGGCGCCAAGGCCTGTCGCAATCGAAGGGAGCCCATGGAAATTTACCTGCCTACTCATGCAAACACGTTGAACAGTGCAGACCAGCTATACGACATCCCGACGTTCGGCAACGTCAGTCTGTTGCATTTCACGGATTGCCACGCGCAACTGCTGCCGATTTATTATCGCGAACCCAGCGTCAACCTCGGCGAAGGCAGTGCTGGGGGTAAAGTTCCGCACCTTGTAGGCGTACCGTTGCTGGACGCGTATGGAATCAAGCCCGGTAGTCGGCAGGCCTACGCGTTTTCGCATCTGGATTTTTGTGCGTTGGCCAGAGCCTACGGAAAAGTAGGTGGGTTTGCGCATCTCGCAAGTCTGGTGAAACGACTAAAGGCCAGTCGGCCGAGTGCTCTATTGCTGGATGGAGGAGACAGTTGGCAAGGCTCCGCAACGGCACTATGGACCGCGGGGCAAGATATGGTGGATGCGGCGCTCGCCTTAGGGGTTGACGTAATGACCGCACATTGGGAATTTACCTATGGCGCCGAGCGCGTCCTGCATGTCGTGCGGAACGATTTCAAGGACAAGGTCGCCTTCGTTGCCCAGAACATCGTGCACGGAGAGGACAAGACCGAGTCGGTATTCGATCCGTATGTCATCCGTGAGCAGGACGGGATCCCGGTCGCCATCATTGGCCAGGCGTTTCCCTATACGCCTTGGGCGAACGGCGCGCAATTCACCCCAGGGTGGGAATTTGGCATCGATGAAGTGCGCCTTCAGGCACTGGTCGCTGAAGTGCGGAAGAAAGGTGCGCAAGTCGTTGTTCTGCTTTCGCACAACGGCATGGACATCGATCTCAAGTTGGCTTCGCGCATTTCCGGGATCGACATGATCCTGGGCGGGCACACGCATGATGGCGTCCCGGTGCCGAGCGCGGTCAAAAACTCAGGTGGGGTCACCATCGTGACCAACGCGGGATCCCACGGTAAATTTCTTGGCGTGGTCGATTTTGATGTACGGCACGGCCGGGTAGTCGACTATCGATACCACCTGTTGCCGGTCTTTTCCGAGTTATTGCCTGAAGACCCAGCGATGCAGGCCACCATCGATCGAGTGCGTGCGCCGTTCGAATTGCGGCTCCGGGAGCCGATTGCTGAAAGCCAGGAATTGCTCTATCGACGTGGCAATTTCAACGGTTCATGGGATCAGTTGATCGTCGATGCGTTGATGCAGGTCAAAGATGCCGAGATCGCGTTCTCTCCGGGGTTTCGCTGGGGAACCACGCTCCTGCCAGGACAAATGATCACCCGCGAAAATTTGATGGAACAGACTGCGATTACTTACCCGGACACGTCTGTTGCGCAGATGACCGGGGTGGAAATCAAGCGGCACCTGGAAAAACTTTGCGACAAAATTTTCAACGACGATCCTTACCAACACCAAGGGGGCGACATGGTGCGTACGGGCGGGCTTGTCTACACCTGTGAGCCTGGTGCGAAAATAAACTATCGTATCAGCGACATGACGCTGAATAGCCAGCCGATACAAGCCAGCAAATCGTACAAAGTGGCGCGATGGGGTGTAGGCAGCGCACAGTCGGGAGATGAACCGGTGTGGGATGTGGTTGAGCAATACCTTAAAAGCGACCCGGTTGCAAAAACCCGGACGCCCAACGTGCCGCGACTGATTGGCGTCGGGTCAAACCCAGGGCTTGCCAAGTAATTAGGCGCAAAGGCCAGCGATGGGGCTGAGAATTTGGGTCGATATGCTCAGCCGGCCACATATCGGTGCTGCGCGAGGCGGCGACTGTGGACTGCCGATCGGGCAGGGGAGTGACTTGGGTCTCTGCTAAAGCTGAAGCAACGGTGTCTTCTTCGGAGATTTCTTGACGAGAAAATAGCCTGCAGTCAGCGCAATCACCAGCGCACCGATGCCAATGAGCACGAGCCCGTCAGTGTGCTCAAAGTCGAGCTGAATAATGTGGCGGCCGACGGCGATGATCGCCACGATGAGGATCAGTTCGAGCCAGACACTATGTTCCGTGAAGAGAATCTTCAACGACTCCAGGAGTTCCAGGCCCAACTGCACTAGCAGTACGCCAGCAAATCTCCTCTGTACGACAAATTGAAGGTCTGGCACAGACTCGACTTCGCGAAGCTGATCGGAAACGTTCGTGTAGAACAGCCAGAACAGGTCCAGCACGGTGATTGCGATCACGAGCATCAGCAGTATTTGCATGGCGCCAATCACGATGACAGTGAAGCGGGCGCCGATCCGATCAATCAACTTGTTGCCTATAGTGCAGCTACCTTCAGAATTGCGAGCTAGCGCCCGCAATCTGTGGGCCGCATGCAGGCTTCAGCACAAGCCTGTTACCGACCTGTCGGAGTGGCGGTCATCCAGCCCCATTTGGCAAATATCTCCGCGCCCTTGGGTGAGGCCAGAAAATCAACAAAGGCCTGTGCTTGCCGATTGTCCCGGCCGCGGTGTGTCAACGCCACACCGGCGTCGCGATAGATGCGGTACTCCGGTTCGATCTCGACGACATCAGCCAGCGTTGGATTGGCTGTCTGCCAAATGTTCCAGATCAGCCAAGCATCAAGCGAGGAATCGGCCTGCCACGCTTTCTTGGCTTCGCCACTGTTTTCCGCGAATTTGATGATGTTGGCACGCATGGCACGCACGCTGCCGATATTGCCCAGACGTCCGGCAACATCCTCCCAGAGACCGCCCTGTCCGGAGCCCTGTACAACAAGAATTCGTCGCCCTGGAGTCAGCAGATCCTGCACTCCCGTGATGTGCTTGGGGTTGCCGGGCCGCACCAGGATGGCCGACGGACGCAGGTAAAGTGGCTTTTCTGAAGTCGGATCGAGGTCGGTAAACGTCGTAACGAAGTCGGTCATCATGGCTTCCGATCCGCTGAACATGAGGTCCGCATCCTTGCCAGCTTGCGTCTTCCATTCAGGAGTCGGACCCGCGGTCACTTCGACCTTGACCTTGTTGGCCTTGGAAAATACCTGGGCGGCCTCTTTCATCGCTGGGGCCGGTCCGCTCGGCCCATAGACATGCAAGGTCCCAGCCATCGATGAGGCTGACAGCAAGGTCATCAGCAATAAGACATGACGCATACGCAATTCTCCTGGGCCGCGTAATGGCTAACATATCAGTAGATGCTGAAATCATTCGTGATGATTCACCGCAGCAGCCCTTTGCCCTGACCGACGGCGAGTACTAGCAACTTCTACTCGATCGTTACGTTTTCTGGCAACGCTCGCATCGCTATTCTGACTCGATTCCTAAGTGCAACGGCAAGACTCGCCGGGCCAATTCGGATCACACGCAGATCCTGAAGCGCTTGCTCGCACTCCCGCGCGAACCAAACGACATCGCAATCCTGCTCGATATCCCACTTGAACAAGTCCCGGTGCCCGACCCGGTGACAGTCAGTCCTGGCTCGGGGCGGACGACCAAAGCACTGGCAGAGCACAACTAGCCCAAGCCGTCGCGGAACCCACACCTCGATCAGGGAGCACTCGCCCTGTATCGCAAGAAGGCATCCAACGTATAAGCCGGAAGCGTGGCGGGGACACTCTGAGGGAACTCGCTTGTTGAGGTACTGATCACTATGCAGGTCACATTGCTTCAGCGTGCCCGGGCGCAAGGGGTGAACCCTGCTCCACTGCGTTGCGCCCCACGTTCTTCGGCAGGCCTCATCACTACGGGTGCTGCCAAGGCTTGATCGCTTCGCTGTCAGTTTCCTGCGCAATCAGCGCTTACACAGCGAGCAACAATCATGAGCAGAAACCCACCGCGCAGACCCCCGCCGAAACCACCCGGATGGTGTGATCGTCCTGCGCACCCGCGAGCCGAAGGCGGACTGACTGACCGCCACCGGGGTTTCGGCCCCCGGTAGGCCTTTGAAGCCACGGCTATTTGTTCGAGAGTTGGCGGAATGCTGTTGAGGGCTCAGAGCAGCAGAGGGAGTGATAAGACGAGGCATGAGTTGGTTTCCAGGAAGCCTCAACTCAAAATAATCAAAAGCTGCGCTCCGTCAACTTTGTCTCCTGTCGGTTAGGGATGGGCGAAACGGCGAACACGGTGGCCAACCTGTTCGGGCGGCGCCGCGTGACGCTCGCAACACACAGTTTTTCGGCAGGTAGCACAGGCGCAAGCGTTGCGCAGCATGAAGAGATGCGCCAGGTGGTCACACCATCGATCCTCACCGGTGCGCTTGGCCTGTTCAAGCGCCGGCGCTTACCCCATGGTTTCGGGATCCGCGCCGATCGCCATCAGAAATTCCACGATCCCAAGGCGCAGGAGGCAGCCAGAGTCGCGAGCTCGAACCGGGCGAGAGCATCCCAGTTGCTCCGGATGGTCCGGAGCTCGACGAGTTCGAGGCAGCGATCTTGCGCATCCAGCAAGGACGTTGACGCCTGGCAATGTCGCTCTAACGTCAGGGGAACCCTGTCTAGGAGCGTCCCATGCGCATGTCCGAGCCCACTACCGAAGAGCAGATCAAAACTATCGGCTTGATCCGCGAAGACGCGGTGCCTGTTGAAACCCTTGAAGACGCCGTGCTGCTCGATGAAGACGTGGACGCAGATGGGGTCGCGCTATGAGCGCAGGACAGAAAATCAGCGCTTACGACAAACAGGCGCAGACAGTTGCCGACTTCTTCATCGATGGTTTCCGTAACAACACCTCGACCCCTTGCGTGCGTGCCTTTGTGCCACGAGAAGCGCAATGGGACGCTTCAGGCGGTTCTCATCGTTAGGCCAAGTGATGTTCTCCCACCGGAGTTTGCGCAACTCCCCAGCGCGCATGGCCGTCCAACGAAGCATTTCAATGGCGGCACGCGTCACGAGCGCAGTAAGCAAAAGCGCGGCTTTTACCTGCGCAAGTTCGTGCAAGCTCAAAGATCTTGCGGTGTCCTATTTTTTTTGGGCAATGACCTTGACGCCCTTCCATGGGCGGGTAATTTCCATGTTCCATTCGTCGCGAGCGTGATTCCAGACAGCCCCGAAAATCCCAAGTGCGCGGCGCTGCGTTCCAACGGAAGCATTCGGCTTGGGCGGCTCTGGTTCATCCTTTGTCGGCTTCGGGCGGCGTCCGGTCAGCATGCGAAGTAGGCCATTGGGGCCGTTGAAGTCGCTACGCTCCAAGTCCACGATCCGCTTGTCCATCAGGCTCATGCGCTTGTTTTTGTGCGTATTTTGGTCCGCGATGCGGATGAGGTTGTCGATTGGATTGGCGTCTTTCTTCGCACCAGCCCGAGGTGTTAGATGCGTCAAAGGCTTGTGTGATGCATCGTCTTCGACCAGTTCGCAGGCTTGGAACTTCCAAGCGGTTAGCCAGTCCCGCAGGGTTTGTTCGTCAGCCACCTGTGACTTGGGCTTTCCGTAGAAGTGATAGGTGGCGGCTTCTGTGGCTTTAGCTGCGAGCGCATCCTTGAGGGCCTTCGACCGTGCCCTGACGCGTTCTTTTTCGTCTGGATGCGGAAGGTAGGGAAAGCGGCGTGTCTCATGCTTCTGGCCGCGGTGTCGAATGCGCACCTGGATGTAGGCGCTCTTCGTCCCAATCCCGCGTTCGTAGCCATTGGCGCGGGCTGATCAGCCCAGGATGGGTCAGATGGTGTGATTTTCGTCACGCCAGCCGGAGCAATCGCTTCCTGAACCAGTTCCGGGCCTCATCCGCAGCGCTTCCGGCAGGCATTACGACCATCGGCGCAATTGAGCCGAGATGGCGCAACGACCGTTCCGGCGGGTCTTAGCCTGGGAGAAGCGGATGAACGGCGTTTCCACTGTATTGCCTGGTCAATTGACCCGCTTGTGGTGCGAACCTAAACTTCACGGCGCGTCTACGCTCGCGACGCACCTACCTAGCGGGAAAGCCATGGATCCGATTTCCCTCGAAGACCTCGCCCTGCTTGAGGTCCTGCAACGAGTCGACCTGCATGTCGTGCTGAACGACGGCGATAGCGCGATGCGCCTGCGAATGATCGACGCCGGCTTGATTGTCGAGGGAGAGGACGGGCTTGCGCTGACGACCGCTGGCATCGAGTTGTGCAAGTCGCTGCAGCACCGCGTTGCCGCGGATGCGCAGGCGGCCAAGATCTTGCAGCAGCGCGAAGAAGCCCAAGTGTCCGCGGAAGGCGAACCATTGGGTACTGCTTCCGCGGGTTCCTGATCCACTGGTAGCAGGCGATCTCGCCGGCTGCGATTGCATCCGGCTACAGTGGTCGCCAATCCAACGCCGGTATCCAGATGGCCAAGGCTTCCTCGGTGAAAGTGCGCTCCGCCTACGTTTGTGGCGAGTGCGGTGCGGACCACAACAAATGGCAAGGACAGTGCGGCGATTGCGGTGCGTGGAACTCGCTGAGCGAGATGGCGCTGGAGTCTGCCGCCAAACCCTCCGCTGCGCGTCGTGATGGTTGGGCCGGGAAGGTCGAGGCGCAGAAGGTCACTGCGCTCAAGGACGTGCGCCATAGCGAAGATGCGCGTGTCTCGACCGGCATCGGCGAATTCGACCGCGTGCTCGGTGGCGGTCTCGTCGAAGGCGCGGTGGTGCTGGTCGGCGGCGATCCGGGGATCGGCAAGTCGACGTTGCTGCTGCAGGCAATCGCCTTGATGGCACACACGTTGCCCGGTTTGTACGTCACCGGCGAGGAGTCACTGGCGCAGGTGGCCGGGCGCGCCAAGCGACTGGGATTGCCGATCGACGGCGTGCACGCGCTGGCCGAAACCGGGGTCGAACGCATTCTCGAACATGCCGCGGCGATGCGCCCCAAGGTAATCGTCGCCGATTCCGTGCAGACGCTATGGACCGAATCGCTGACCGCCGCGCCGGGTTCGGTCGGCCAGGTTCGCGAATCGGCAGCGCGGCTGGTGCGTTACGCCAAGGAAACCGGCACTGCGGTATTCCTCGTTGGTCACGTCACCAAGGAAGGCGGCATCGCCGGACCGCGCGTGCTCGAGCACATGGTCGATGCGGTGTTGTACTTCGAGGGCGAGAGTGGCAGTCGCTTCCGCGTGCTGCGCGCCTTCAAGAACCGCTTCGGTGCCGTCAACGAGCTTGGCGTGTTCGCGATGGGCGAGAAGGGCTTGAAGGAAGTACCGAACCCGTCGGCGATCTTCCTCTCCGGCGGCAGCACGCCGCAGCCCGGCAGCTGCGTGATGGTGACGCGCGAAGGCACTCGCCCGTTGCTCGTCGAAGTGCAGGCGCTGGTGGATGCTTCACCACTGTCGAATCCGCGCCGAGTCGCCGTCGGCCTCGAACAGAACCGTCTCGCGATGCTGCTGGCGGTATTGCATCGTCACGGCGGTATCGGCGTCAGCGACCAGGACGTCTTCGTCAACGTCGTCGGTGGCATCCGCTTGCAGGAAACTGCAGCCGACCTGCCGGTACTGCTGGCGGTACTGTCCTCGCTGCGCGACAAACCGCTGGCGGACAAGACGATCGCCTTTGGGGAAGTCGGTCTGTCCGGTGAAATCCGCCCGGTTCCCAACGGCGAAGAGCGCTTGCGTGAGGCCGCCACCCACGGCTTCAAGCGCGCGATCGTGGCCAAGGCGAATGCGCCGAAATCCGGCAGCTACAAGGGGCTGGAAGTGATTGCGGTGGAGCGGCTGGCCGATGCGTTGGCAGCCGCGTGAACGGTTCGTCGTATGAAGTGTCGTCGACCCGTCCCGAGATAGCTCCGTCGGACCGGGTCGCGCGTTTCGACGGCTGGTTGATGCACCCTGATTTCGTGAATGTGGACAGCAGTGGGGCGGGTCGCGCGATTCTTGAATTCTGGTTATTCGGGCTGAAGCAGGCGCGAGCCTGCCTGTTCGCGGGCCTGTTCTTCGCGGCAGTGTTCGCGATGCCGCAGGCTGGGGTTTTCGGAATTCCGCGCTACGACGCGCTGTTGGTGTACGCGCTGCTGGTGCAGGGCTGGATGCTTTGGGCGCGCATCGAGACCCTTGACGAGTTTCGCGCGGTCTGCCTGTTCCATGCCATTGGTTTTCTGCTGGAGGTGTTCAAGACCTCCGCGGGAATCCACGCATGGAGCTATCCCGACTTCGCCTGGACCAAGGTGTTCGGAGTCCCGCTATTTTCAGGCTTCATGTATGCGGCGGTCGGCAGCTACATCATCCAGGCCTGGCGCCTGATGGACCTGCGCATCCGCCATCATCCACCGTACTGGATGGCGGTCATCGCTGCCCTGGCGATCTACGCGAACTTCTTCACCCACCATTACATCGGCGATTTCCGCTGGTATCTGGCTGCGCTCGTGCTCGGCCTCTACGCACGTACGAGCGTCGTCTTCCGGCCGATCGATCGCGATCGCCGGATGCCACTATTGCTTGCTTTCGTCCTGATCGGGTTCTTCCTCTGGCTGGCGGAGAACATCAGCACGTTCTACGGGATCTGGCGCTATCCCAACCAGATGGGCGCGTGGGCGCAGGTGCACTGGGGCAAATGGAGCTCATGGTCGCTGCTGGTGATCATGACGTTCACGATCGTTGCCGGTCTCAAGCACATCAAGGCGACAATCCATGTGCCGGAGCCGGCCTGAGGGTCAGTGGCCCCCGGCGGCCGCGCCGGCCGCCTTCGCCGTGAACGGCGGCTTCGCGATCCACACGAATGCAATCACCACCAGGAACAGGATCCCCAGCAGGTGGAAGATCTCGTTGAACCCGATCTGCGCGGCCTGCTGCGAGATCATCTGGTTGAGCACGACAGCACCGCGTTGCGCATCACCGCGGCCCAGTGCGCTGACGGTATCCCGGATGGCGGGATCGTACGCGCTGATGTGTTCGGTCAACTGCGCGTGATGGATGGTGGTCCGCTGCGCCCACGCCCATGTCGTCAGCGAGGCCGCAAAACTGCCGCCCAGCGTGCGCACGAAGGTCGCCAGGCCAGAGCCAGCCGCGATCTCGTGCGGCTCCAGGTCTGAAAGCAGGATCGTCAGGATCGGCATGAAGAACAGGGCCACGCCAAAGCCCATCAACAACTGGACCATCGCGATATGGCGGAAGTCGACGTCCAGGTTGAATCCAGAGCGCATGAAGCTGGTCATCGCCAGCACCATGAATGCCAGGCTGGCGACAATGCGCAGATCGAAACGCGCCGCATACATGCCTACGAATGGCGTCAGCAGCACCGGCAGCACGCCGATCGGTGCAGTGGCCAGGCCCGCCCAGATCGGCGTGTAGCCAAGATTGCGTTGCAACCACAGGGGGATCAGCAGTGCGACGGAAAAAAACGCCGAGTAGGCCAGCACAAGCGCCAATGTCCCGCTGGCAAAATTGCGATGACGGAACAGGCGCAGGTTGACGATCGGGTCGCGGTCTGTGAGTTCCCAGATCAGGAACACGGCAAGCGAGATTGCGGAAACGATCGACAGCACGATGATCCGCGTGGAGTTGAACCAGTCCTCGTCGTTGCCGAGGTCCAACAGCACCTGCAACGCGCCGACGCCGATGATCAGGGTGGCCAGTCCGACATAATCCATCTTCGGCGTTTCAAGCTTTTCCGGCCGCCCGCGCAGTTGGCTTCCCACCACCATGCTGGCGAAAATGCCGATGGGGATATTGATGAAGAAGATCCATTCCCAGCTGTAGTTGTCGGTGATCCATCCTCCGAGTATCGGGCCCGCAATCGGCGCGACCACCGTCACCATTGCCAGAATTGCGATCGCCTGGCCGCGCTTTTGCGGCGGGTAGATCGAGATGAGCAGCGCCTGCGTGACCGGATACATCGGGCCGGCGACGAACCCTTGGATCGCGCGCGCGATCACCAGAAATCCCATGCTGTTGGCCAGCCCGCACAACAGCGATGCGACGGCGAATGCCATCGTGGCGTAGACGAACAACTTGCGCTCGCCGAAGCGCCGGGTGAAATAGCCCGTCAGCGGCAACGCGATCGCATTGCTGACCGCGAACGAAGTGATCACCCAGGTCGCCTGGTTGGCGCTTGCCCCGAGATTGCCGGAGATGGTCGGCAGCGACACATTCGCGATCGTGAGATCCAGCACCTGCATGAACGACGCCAGCGCGAGGCCGATCGTCGCCAGTGCCATGTTCGGCGGACGGAATCCGGCTTGCGGCGCCGGTACGGCGTCGATGGTCGCGGCGTTGGCCATCGGCGATCAGCCGTGCCGGGGCGTCGGGAGGTTGGCGCGGATCACGCTCTGGATCAGTGCGTCCGCCTCGCGCAACTGCTGGCCATAGGCCTGCGTCGCCAGCACGGCTTTCGCGGGGACTGCGGCCGGCAGCACCCTGCCGTTCTGGTCGCGAAGGCTGACATCGACCGACATGCTCATGCCCAGCCGCAGAGGATGCACCACGAGTTGCTTCGGGTCGAGTTCGATCCGTACCGGCACGCGTTGCACGATCTTGATCCAGTTGCCGCTGGCGTTTTGCGCGGGCAGCAGCGAAAACGCACTGCCAGTACCCAAGCCGAGGCTGGCGAGCTTGCCGTTGAAGGTGACGTCGCTGCCGTACAGGTCGGCGGTGAGCTCGACCGGTTGCCCGAGCCGCATCTTCGCCAGCTGCGTCTCCTTGAAATTGGCGTCGACCCAAGCCTGCTCCAGCGGGATCACCGTCATCAGCGGCGTCCCCGGTTGCACGCGTTGGCCGAGTTGCACGCTGCGTTTGGCGACGTAGCCGGACACCGGCGCGATGATCGCCGCACGCTGCAGATTGAGGTACGCGGAACGCAGCTGCGCGGCCGCGGCCTGTACCTGCGGTTGCTCGGCAAGCGTGGTCGAATCAACCAGAGCACTGCTGCGCGAGAGCTGCCCGCGTGACGACGACAACGTGGCTTCGGCGGCGGCGAGTGTGTCGCGCGCATGAGCGAGTTCCTCGGCCGACACCGCGCCACTGGCGACCAGTCCGGAACGACGCTGCACGTCGGCACGCGCCTTCTGCACCGCGACCTGACCCGCGGCGATATCGGCCTGACCCGCGTCGACGGTGCTGTACAGGCCACGCACCTGGCGCACGGTGTTGGCAAGGTTGGCGACGGCCTGCCCATACGCGACTTTGGCGTCGTTGGGGTCGAGCTGCACCAGTACCTGGCCGGCAGCGACCTTCATGCCGTCTTCTGCGCCGATGCTGACTACCGTGCCGACAATCTGCGGTGTAATGCTGACGACATTGCCCTGCACGTAGGCATCGTCGGTGCCTTCATGCCAGCGCCCGACCAGGAAATGCCACAAGCCCCAGCCAATCCCGGCAATGACGACGACCGCGATCAGGATGAGCAACGCCCGTTTGCGCTTGCTCGTTTTTTGTGGCGCGGGCGCCGCGACATTCGGATTGAGTTCGGTGGTCATGGCGTGGGGGTCTTGGAGAAGTCTGGGTTTGAATTGCGCGCGTTTGAATTGAGCCCGTTTGAACTGGGCGCGACGAGGGCGAGGCCGCCACCGAGCGCGCGATCAAGGTCGATCGCGGCATTGAGGCGTTGCGCGCGCAGTGCGGCGAGTCGCTGGTCGAGTTGCAGCAGCGGTTGCTGCGCGGCCAACACATCGAGCTGGGTGCCGAGTCCGGCGTGATAGCGCGTCTGCGCCAGTTGCCACGCGGCCTGCGCGGCGTCACCGGCCTGCCGCGCCGATGCGATCTGCGCGTCCAGCGAACGCGCGGACTGCAGCGCGTCGGCGACTTCGCG
This sequence comes from Lysobacter sp., assembly GCA_031359875.1. GTDB lineage: Bacteria > Pseudomonadota > Gammaproteobacteria > Xanthomonadales > Xanthomonadaceae > Cognatiluteimonas. The sequence goes on along the minus strand of JANMAO010000184.1, from coordinate 27,339 downwards.
CAACGCTGCGACCAGCGTCTGGTCGTAGTTGGCGACGGCGAGATCGTAATCAGCGTCACTCTTCGCAAGCTGGTTGCGCAGGCCGCCGCCATCGAAGATCGGCAGGCTGATCGCCGGTCCGCCTTGCACCAACAGCGCGTCGGTGCCGAACAGGTTCGATAGTCCACTGGATGCCAAGCCGACCATGCCGGCGAGGTTGACGGTCGGATAGAACCCGGCCTTGCTGGCCTGGATGCCGTGTTGCGCGGCTTCGACACGCCAGCGCGCGGCGACCACATCGGGGCGATGGCCGAGCAACTCGCTAGGCAATACCGCGGGCACGCCCGGCAATGGCGCCGTCAGCAACGTCGGCTTGGTGATGTCGAGTCCGCGATCCGGCCCCTTGCCGAGCAACGCAGCGAGCGCGTTGCGCGTTGCATCGATCTGCTGCTGCGCGGCTTGCGCTTGCTGCTGCGCGCTGGCGACGCCGCTTTCGGCCTGCCGCAGCGGCAACTGGCTGTCGAGCCCGGCCTTGGCGCGTTGGCGACCGAGGTCGAGCAGGTGCGAGGCGCGCGCTTGTTCGGCGACGGCGACATCGTGCGCGGCATGCGCCTGCGCGAGCACGACATAAGTCGACGCGATGTTGGACGCCAGCATCAGCCGTGCGGCCTGCACATCGACTTCAGTCGCGCGTGCCTGGCCGAGCGCGGCTTCCCATTTCGCGCGTTTGCCACCCCAGAAATCCGGGTCGTACTTGAAAGTCAGGTTCAGCAGGAAGATGCCTTTGTAACCGCCGCCGAGCGGCGCGGGCGCGACCGTTTCCGGAATCCGGAGGCCCGCGTACTGCGCGCTGACGCCGACATTGGGCTTGCGCGCGGAATCGGCGAGACCGGCCTGTGCGATCGCCTGGCGCAAGCGTGCATCCGCGGCGTCGAGCGTCGGTGTGCCGGCGAGGGCTTCGTCGATCAGTGCATCGAGTTGCGGATCGCCGAGTGCCTTCCACCAGTCCCGTTCGGGAAACGCCGCGTTCGAGAACATCCCGAGACTGCGGCCGGCGGCGAGCTGGTCGGCCGGCATCGGCTGAACCCGCGGCGCGAGGCCGTGGGTGCTGGCGCAGCCGCCGACGGTCACGACCAGTGCGAGCGCCGCGATGAGCGGATGAAGCACGCGAATACGAGCGCGAGACATGTTCAATCTTCCAAAGAGAGGTTGTCGCGAACCTGGATCAGCAGGCGCATCAGTTGTTCGCGATCGGCTTCGCCCATGTCGTGCATGGCGCGCTCACGCACGCGTAGACCGCAGTGGTTCACTTCCTCCCACATCGCCCGACCAGCATCGGTGAGGTTGATATGCAGGGCGCGGCGATCGTCGGGGTCCGCGACGCGGGCAACGAAGCCGCGGGCCTCGAGCTTGTCGAGCAATCGGGTCATGGCGCCGGGATTGAGCTGCGCCGAGCGTGCCAGTTCGGTGACGCCGGCCGTGCCGTTGGCAAGTTCCTTCAGCGCGATGTACTGGCTGAAGGTGAGTTCGTGACCCGCATTGGCGAGTTCGTGCTCCATGCGCGCCCACATGGCGTCGCGGACTTGCCGGAACAGCAGGCCCAGCGATGCGCCGGTGCAGGGGGAAGACGGGAGGGATTTCATAGGGACGGAATGATTCCCGCCCGAACAATATTTATCAATGCAAATATTGTGTCAGCAAATACATTGCCTTCACCCGCCTGAACGGACGGCCCTCAAACCGTGCGATGCAGGACCAGCTCCAATACGAATTTGCTGCCAAAGAAGGCCAGCACCAGCAACGCCATTGCCGCCAACGTCCAGCGCACGGCGACGGCGCCGCGCCAGCCGTAGCGCCAGCGTCCGAACAGCAACCCGCCGAACAGCAGCCACGACAGCACGCTTAGCACGGTCTTCTGCACCAGATGCTGCTCAAGCAGGTTCTCGACGAAGAGCACCCCGGTCAGCAGCGTGGCGGTGAGCAGGATGAAGCCCACGGCAATCGTGCGGAACAGCAGCGCCTCCAGTTCGGTCAGTGGCGGCAGGGCGCGCATCCAGCCGTGGAATTCGCGCCTGCGCAGCGCGCGCTCCTGCGCCCACAGCATCAATGCCAGCAGCGCCGCGATCGCGAGGGTGGCGTAGGCAAGCAAGGCGCACCAGGCATGCAACTGCAGGCGCCAGTCCAGCCCCTCGGCCCGGACGTGGCCGTAGCCGGTGTACCCAAGCAACGCAGCCGCGGCCATGGGGAATACGACGACACCCAGCGCCGCCATCCGCCCGGACGCACCGAAAGCCGTCGTCAACGCTGCCATGCCCAGCCCGACCAACGACAGTGCGGCGAAGAAATGCAGGTCCAGGCCGTCGGCGGCACGCCATGCAGCGATGTGGAATCCGGCATGGAACACCATTGCCAGCGCGGCGGGGAGCGTCCAGCCGCGCGGATTGTCCTCGCCACGGGCGAGGGCGCGCACCAGCAACACGGTGGCCAGCAGATACAGGAGGACGGCGATGAGCGTGAATGTCATCGCCGCAGTGTCGCATCAGCGCCTCCCCGTGCGAAGGCGCAAGGGGAGGTACGGACGCGCCCGCTATAATTCGCCCCCGTTTCGTTGAACCGCTCATCCTGAGCTTGTCGAAGGACGCCCATGTTCGAGTCCCTGACCCAGCGCCTCTCCGGCACCATCACCCGCCTGCGCGGTCGCGGTCGCCTGACCGAGGAGAACATCCGGGAAGCCACGCGCGAGGTGCGCATCGCGCTTCTCGAGGCCGACGTCGCACTGCCGGTCGTGCAGGCGCTGATCGAGCGCATCAAGGTGCGTGCGGTCGGCCAGGAAGTGCTGAAGTCGCTGACGCCCGGCCAGGCGCTGATCAAGGTCGTGCGCGACGAACTGACCGCGGTGATGGGTTCGCAGGCCGCCGACCTCAATCTCAACGTGCCTGCGCCGGCGGTGATCCTGATGGCCGGCCTGCAGGGCGCGGGCAAGACCACCACCGTCGCCAAGCTCGCCAAGCACCTGAAAGAGCGGCGCAAGAAGAAGGTGATGGTGGTGTCGGCCGACGTCTACCGTCCGGCTGCGATCGAGCAGTTGCAGACGCTGGCGAAGCAGGTCGATGTGCTGTTCTTTCCGTCCACCACCGACCAGAAGCCCGAGGCCATCGTCCGCGCCGCGATCGACGCCGCGCGCAAGTCTTTCGTCGACGTGCTGATCGTCGACACCGCCGGTCGCCTCGCGATCGACGCGGCGATGATGGCCGAGATCAAGGCGTTGCATGCGGCCGTGTCGCCGGTCGAAACCCTGTTCGTGGTCGATGCGATGACCGGCCAGGACGCCGCGGTCACGGCCAAGGCATTTTCAGAAGCACTGCCGCTGACCGGCGTGGTGCTGACCAAGACCGATGGCGACGCGCGCGGTGGCGCTGCACTGTCGGTGCGTTACGTCACCGGTCGGCCGATCAAGTTCATTGGCACCAGCGAGAAGCCCGACGGCCTCGACGTTTTTCATCCGGACCGCATCGCCAGCCGCATCCTCGACATGGGCGACGTGCTGTCGCTGGTCGAGCAGGTCGAACAGCAGGTCGACAAGGACAAGGCGCAGAAACTCGCCGAGAAGGTCGCGCAAGGCAAGAAGTTCGACCTCAACGACATGCGCGACCAGCTCGAACAGATGCAGAGCATGGGCGGCTTGTCCGGACTGATGGACAAGTTGCCGGGCATGGGCCAGATCCCGGATCACGTCAAAGCGCAGGTCACGGGCAAGGAAGTCCCGCGGATGGTGGCGATCATCAATTCGATGACGAAGAAGGAACGCCGCAATCCGGCGCTGCTGAACGGTTCGCGCCGCGTCCGCATCGCCAAGGGTTCGGGGATGTTGCCGGCCGACGTCAATAAGCTGATGAAGCAGTATCAGCAGATGGAAAAGATGATGGCCAAGATGGGCCGCGGCGGCATGAAGGGCCTGATGCGGGGGATGCAGGGGATGCAGGGGATGATGGGCGGACGCGGCCAGCCTTTGCGGTAAGGCCGCCGCTACGCTTACCGCGCCGGCCAACTGCGGAGTGGAGAGCTGCTCCACGGTCTCGGGCCTATGGCTCAAAAAGCAGGCGAGCAGGGCTCCTCTCTACAGGACGGCCACCCAGGGTTTCCCCGGCATGCTCATTGGCTTACAATGCCTGGCTTACCTCGGCACGTTCGCCGACTGGGCAACACAGGAACTGCAGCACATGGTCAAGATCCGCCTGACGCGCGGTGGCGCCAAGAAGCGCCCCTTCTACCACATCATCGTCACCGACAGCCGCAGCGCACGCGATGGCCGCAACATCGAGCGAGTGGGTTTCTACAACCCGGTCGCCACCGGTGGCGAGAAGCGGGTCGAGCTGAACACCGAGCGCGTGCAGCACTGGCTCGGGCAGGGCGCTCAGATGACCGACAAGGTCGCTGACCTGTACAAGCAAGTCGGTAAATCCGGCACCGCCGCCGGCGAACAGCCGGTCGCCGCCGCAGCCTGATTCTTCGAGTCGCGCCTCGCCGCGCGGCTCCCGCTGACGAATGGAAACGATGCGTCCTGCTCCGCAGGGAACGGCTCTGCAAGAGCTTGTCCTGCTGGGCAGGGTGCTCGGCGCGTTTGGCGTGCGCGGTGAACTCAAGCTCGAGTCGTTCACCGACCCCAAGTCGGCCATCCTCCGCTACCAGCCCTGGACCTTGCGTGATGCGCAGGGGCGCGAGCGCGAGCTCACGCAGGCGCGTGGACGCGACACGGCGAAGGGGCTGGTGGCAACGTTTCCGGGCGTTGAGGATCGCGATGCCGCGGAAGCGCTGCGAGGCAGCGAGGTCTATGCCCCGCGCAGCGCGCTGCCGCCTCCTGCACCAGGCGAGTACTACTGGGTCGACCTGGAAGGCCTGCGCGTGGTCAACCTGGAGGGCGCCGACTTCGGCATCGTCTCGCATCTGTTTTCGACTGGCGCCAATGACGTGCTGGTCGCCCATGGCGAGCGCGACCGGATGATCCCGTTCCTCGAACCCGACTACATCAAGTCCGTAGATTTCGATGCCGGCGTGGTCACCGTCGACTGGGACGCCGACTTTTGATGCACTCCTGTAGAGCCGAGCTCTGCTCGGCTGCGGGACCTAGCCGAGCAGAGCTCGGCTCTACAGGAGGTTGAAGCATGCGCGTCGATGTCATCAGCCTGTTCCCGGAATTCGTCGCCCAGCTGTCCGGGCATGGCGTGGTTGGACGCGCGCAGGAGCGCGGGCTGCTGGCGCTCCACGGCTGGAATCCACGCGATCACGCCACCGGCAATTACCGGCGCGTCGACGAGCGTCCGTTTGGCGGGGGGCCCGGCATGGTGATGCTGATCGACCCGCTGCGTGACTGCCTCAATGCCGCGCGCGCGGCCGATCCGGCGCCGGCGAAGGTGATCTACCTGAGCCCGCAGGGCGAGCGGTTGACCCAGGCCAAGGTGCGTGAATTGGCCGGGGGCGAGCGCTTGATCCTGCTGTGCGGGCGTTACGAGGGCATCGACGAGCGTCTGATTGCGGCCGAGGTCGACCAGGAACTGTCGATCGGTGACTACGTGTTGTCCGGCGGCGAACTCGCCGCGGCGGTCGTGATCGACGCTGTCGCCAGGCTGCAGGAAGGGGCACTGAACGACGCCGAGTCCGCAGCGCAGGACAGCTTCGACGCCGACGGACTGCTCGATTGCCCGCACTACACCCGCCCGGTCGAGCATGAATTCGGGGACGTGCCGGCGGTGCTGATGTCGGGCAATCATGCCGAAATTGCCCGCTGGCGGCGGCAGCAGGCGCTGGGGAGGACTTGGTTGCGGCGTCCGGAGTTGCTCGACGAGGCGGCGCTGTCAAAGGTCGATCTCAAGCTGCTCGAAGCATTCCGCGCCGAGCGCACCGGAAACGCCGGCGAAACCACGTAAGCCCCTAGCACGACAGGAAAAAATCCCGCTATAATGCGCGGCTTAGCTCCATCACCCGCCCGGCGCATGTCCCGCATGCTGCCGGAGAACGAGCGGCGTGCGCCTTGGCGCACGACCCCAACAAAAACCCAGGCCGGACCATGAACAAGCCCTCGATCCACACGCTGCTGCAGAACTTCGAAGCCGAACAGGTACAGCGCCAGCTGCCGGACTTTGGCCCGGGCGACACCGTCGTCGTGAACGTAAAGGTCAAGGAAGGCACCCGTGAGCGCGTCCAGGCCTACGAGGGCGTGGTCATCGCCAAGAAGAACGGCGGCCTGAATTCCGCGTTCACCGTGCGCAAGATCTCGCACGGCTTCGGCGTCGAGCGCGTGTTCCAGACCCACAGCGCGATCATCGATTCGGTGCAGGTCAAGCGCCGCGGTGCGGTCCGCGCCGGCAAGCTGTACTACCTGCGTGGCCTCGAGGGCAAGAAGGCGCGCATCAAGGAAGATCTCGCTGCGCACGCCAAGGCCAAGGCCGACGCCGCCAAAGCCTGATCGGCTGCAATGCCGCAGTCAGAACGGCCGCCGCAAGGCGGCCGTTTGCGTTTGAGGATCGAGGCGTCATTCCGGAATGCGCAACTGTTGTCGGCGCGATATGGGGCGCCGGGACTTCACGTTGCGGTGGTCGGGCAGATCCTATCCTGACGTTGGACCTACACGGAGTTCTGCCATGACGTTCCGTTTCCTTGCGTGGGTCTTGCCAGCCTGCATCGCAGTTGGCCTTTGCGCTTGCACCAGCGATCCAGCGCGCATCACCGATACGCAGGTCCGTTCCGGCGATCGTCCGGAATGCCAGTCGAGTGCAGCGCGCGGCAACGTTCCAATGGCTTCCGGCACGGAGACGGCGTCCGATCCCTGTGGCAACAGCGGGACAGTCCCGATCCTGACCGGCGATGACTTGCGGAGTCATCCAGGACAACGATGATCGACCCCGGTCATGCGGGCGCGCGTCTCGATCTCTGGCTGTGGGCGGCGCGCTTCTACAAGACCCGCAGCCTGGCGCGTCACGCGGTCGACACCGGCAAGGTTGAAATTGACGGGCAGCGTGCAAAGCCGGCACGAAATGTGCGCGTCGGCGATGCGTTGCGCATCGTGCGCGGTGAGGAAACGTTTGAAATCGAAGTGCACAACCTCAGTGGCAAGCGCGGCCCGGCCAGCGTTGCGCAGACGCTTTACGTCGAGAGCGAAGCTTCACGCGCACGGCGTGAGGCCGAGCGCGCAACACGGGCCGCCCAACGCGCCGGCTACAAGGCGCCCGACGCCAAACCGGACAAGCGCGCACGGCGCCTGATCCGCGCGCTTGGCGATCTCGAAGCACTGTAGGCAGCCGCGCCATAAGCAGATATGTCGTAAGCGGACGCGCCCGGTCAGGAGCGACCCAGCCCGCCGAGCACCGAGCTGCCAACCTTGAGCAGGTCGCTGAAATCCACGTTGCCGTCGCTGTTGCGACCGAGCACTGCATCGAGCAGCCCGCCGTGCTGTTGCGCGTGTGCCGACTCCTGCCCGAGCACCTCGCCCAATACCTGCGGCGAGGACCCTTCGTGTGCCGACGCCGACACCGGCGCTGGCGCGGTCGCGGAAGGCGTGGTTGCCGCGGCGGCGCCCTGGCTGTGATCGAACATGCGTTTGGCCAGGTAGGCCATTACGATCGGCGCCAGCCAGCGCAGCAGCATGGCCGCCTTGTCATTGCCGATACCGGTGGCCTGTCCCAGCACTTGTCCGGCGCGCGGTTGGCTATTGCCGAAGATGTGACCGAGGATCTGCCCGCCCTGCCCACCACCGCGGAGCACGGAACCAAGCACGCTGCCGAGGTCGGGACCGGCATGATCCTTCTGCAGCGCGCCATACAACGCCTGTGCGCCGAGCGGTTGGCTTGTGTTGTGACCCAGCGCGCCGAGCAGCAAAGGCAATGCCGCAGCGATCGCGGAACTGGCCTGCGCGGGGCCAATACCAAGCTGTTGCGCGATCTGTTGCATGGGCGCGCCCTGCAGTTGCGACGCGAGATCGGCGGAAAGGGGAGTGGTCATCGCGATTACCTTGCCGGAGGCGGGGGTCAACGCTAATCCGTCTTCCGTTAGCAATACGCAAAGAGCAATTCAGGCCAGCGACTTCAACCGGTACAGCGCCTCCAGCGCCTGCTTGGGTGTGAGCTCGTCGGGCTCGAGCGCAGCCAGCGCTTCAAGTGCGGCTGATGACGGCGCGAACAATCCGATCTGCTGCGGCGCATCCAGTGCTTGCGGGCTCATCGATATCGACGGCGTGTCGCGGCCTTGCTGCTCGAGTTCCGCCAGGCGCGCACGCGCCTGACGCACCACGGTCTTCGGCAGCCCCGCGAGCGCGGCCACCTGCAAACCGTAGCTGCGATCGGCTGGGCCCTCTTTCACCGCATGCATGAACACCAGCGCGTCGCCATGCTCGACCGCATCCAGATGCACATTGGCGATGCCGCTGCCCGGCTCCGCCAACGCGGTCAATTCGAAGTAATGGGTCGCGAACAGCGTGTAGCTGCGGTTGATGGCAGCCAGATGCCGCGCGCAGGAATCGGCCAGCGCGAGTCCGTCGTAGGTCGAAGTGCCGCGGCCGATCTCGTCCATCAGCACCAGCGATTCCGCCGTTGCGTGATGCAGGATGTAGCTGGTCTCGCTCATCTCGACCATGAAGGTCGATTGCCCACGCACCAGGTCATCGCCGGCGCCGATTCGCGTCAGGATGCGATCGATCGGACCGATTACTGCGCGTGCTGCCGGCACGAAGCTGCCGATATGCGCAAGCAGCACGATCAGCGCGTTCTGGCGCATGTAGGTCGACTTGCCACCCATGTTCGGGCCGGTGATCACCAGCATGCGTAGGCCGACATGATCCGGTGTACTGTCGAGGATCAGATCATTCGGCTCGAACGGATCGTCGCGCACCGCCTCCACCACCGGATGGCGGCCGCGTTCGATGCGCAGTCCCGATGCATCGCTCAATTCCGGTTGCGACCAGTCCAGCACCTGCGCGCGTTCGGCGAAGGCGGCGAGTACGTCGAGTTCCGACAGCGCTGCGGCGCATCGTTTCAATGGTTCGAGTCGCTCGTTCAGGACATCGAGCAGCCCTTCGTACAGCAGCTTCTCGCGTGCCAACGATCGCTCGCGCGCCGACAGGACCTTGTCCTCGAAGGCCTTCAGCTCCTCGGTGATGTAGCGCTCGGCGCCGGTGAGGGTCTGTCGCCGCGTGTAGTGCGCCGGCGCCTTGACGGCCTGGCCCTTGCTGATCTCGATGAAGTAGCCATGCACGCGGTTGTAGCCGACCTTCAGCGTGGCGATGCCACTGGCGGCACGCTCGCGCGCTTCCAGGTCGATGAGGAACTGGTCGGCGTTGGTCGAAAGCGTGCGCAGTTCGTCGAGTGCCGCGTCGTAGCCGTTCGCGAAAACACCGCCATCGCGTGCGAGCACCGGCGGGTGGGGCACGATCGCCGACGTCAGCAGATGCGCTTGCTCGTCGTGTTCGCCGAGTTCCGCCGTAAGTGCCTGCAGGCGCGGCGAATCGAGCGGCACCAGCAGCTCGCGCAGGGTGGGCAACAAGGCCAGCCCGTCGCGCAACGTCGAAAGATCGCGCGGGCGCGCACTGCGCAATGCGATTCGCGTGAGGATCCTTTCGAGATCACCGAGCGCGCGGAAGCGTTCGCGCAAGCCATCGAAGGCGCGCGCGTCAAGCAGCGCCGCGACCGCGTGGTGGCGCAGGCGCAACGTGATGCGATCGCGCAGCGGACGATGCAGCCAGCGCCGCAACAGTCGTCCGCCCATCGGCGAAATGGTGGAGTCGAGTACGCCGAGCAACGTCGTTCGGGTGTTGCCGTCGACGCGCGTGTCGAGTTCCAGATGCCGGCGCGTGGCGGCGTTCATCGCGATGGCGCCGTCGCTGGCTTCGACAGCAATCGCAGTCAGGTGGGGCAGGCGCTGCTTCTGGGTTTCCTCGACATAGCCGAGCAAGGCGCCAGCGGCAGCGATGCACAAGGGTTTGTCTTCAATGCCGAAACCGGACAGATCATGCAGGCCGAAGAACTGCAACAACTGGCGACGGCCGCTGTCGGCATCGAACAGCCATGGCGCGCGGCGACGGACACCGCTGCGTTCGCGCACCGACGCCGCCCAGCCATCTTCGTCCGGTAACAGCACTTCGGCGGGCTCCAGTCGCGCCAGTTCGGCCTCGAGTGCGTCTTCGCTCGCGACTTCGTTGACCAGGAAGCGACCGCCGGCGAGATCGGCCCACGCTAGTCCGAAACCATGCATTCCGCGCGAGACCGCCAGCAACAAGGTGTCGCGACGCTCACTCAGGAATGCTTCGTCGGTCACCGTGCCCGGCGTCACGATGCGCACGACCTTGCGTTCGACCAGGCCCTTGGCGAGCGCCGGATCACCGATCTGCTCGCAGATCGCAACCGATTCGCCAAGCGCAACCAATCGCGCGAGATAGCCCTCGTAGGCGTGCACCGGCACGCCGGCCATCGGGATGGGCTGCCCGGCCGAGTTGCCGCGCTGGGTCAGGGTGATGTCGAGGAGCTTCGCGGCCTTGCGCGCATCGTCGTAAAACAACTCGTAGAAATCCCCCATGCGGAAGAACATCAGCACGTCCGGATGCTCGGCCTTGGCGGTGAAGAACTGGCGCATCAAAGGCGTGTGTTGCTCGAGGGGCATCCTGATCTGCTTTCCTGTTGTGCCGACATGGGCTAAAAATACTGACTCAAACCCGCCGCCTAGTTTGCCGGAAAGCCGACAGCCCGATGGAAGAAGACATGCAGGACGCCCCCACCGATTCCGAACTGCAGGCACTTGCCGAAGACGTCGGCGCACGCCTGCGCGCAGCGCGGCAGATGCTGGTCACCGCGGAAAGCTGCACCGGTGGCTGGATCGCAAAGACTGTGACCGACATCGCCGGCAGCTCGGACTGGTTCGACTGCGGACTCGCCGCCTACAGCTACGAAGCCAAGCAGGCGCTGCTGAGCGTCAACCCGCACACGCTGGAGACGCATGGTGCGGTCAGCCGCGAGACCGTGATCGAAATGGTCTCGGGGGCGTTGGTGCATTCTGGCGCCGGGGTCGCGGTCGCGGTCACTGGCATCGCCGGTCCTGGCGGTGGAACTGCCGACAAGCCGGTCGGGACGGTGTGGCTCGCCTGGAAGCGGCGAGGCGGCTATCCGCGAGCCGAGTTGTTCCAGTTCGACGGCGATCGCGAAGCCGTACGACGAAAGACGGTTGCTGCCGCGCTGCAAGGGCTGGCCTCGCTCGTGATCTGAAGGCGGGGCTTGACTGCGGGAAACTGTTAGTAGTATTACTACTAATCATGAATGATCTGACCCAGACCCAGCAAGCCATCCTCGCCCTGATCGGCGAACGCATCGCGACCGAGGGCGTGCCACCTTCACAGACCGAAATCGCGCGGGCCTTCGGCTTCCAGGGTGTCCGGGGCGCGCAATATCATCTGGAAGCTCTGGAAGCCGCCGGCGCGATCCAGCGCGTTCCGGGCAGGGCTCGCGGCATTCGTCTGGTCCAGCCCATGCCGGAGAATCCCGAGTATGAGCAGGCTGCCGGCGATCCAGACGCAATCGACGCTGGGGAAGCGGTGCGCTTGCCGGTCCTCGGACAGGTCGCCGCCGGCGCGCCCATCGGCGCCGATATCGGCTCCGATGCCTACGTCGTGCTCGACCGCGTGTTCTTCTCGCCGGCCCCCGACTACCTGCTCAAGGTCAAGGGCGACTCGATGCGCGACGAAGGCATCTTCGATGGCGACCTGATCGGCGTGCATCGCACCCGCGAGGCACGCTCGGGCCAGATCGTGGTGGCGCGCATCGATGACGAGATCACCGTCAAGCTGCTGAAGGTCGGCAAGGACCGGATCCGGCTGCTGCCGCGCAATCCTGATTACGCGCCGATCGAGGTGCTGCCCGACCAGGACTTCGCCATCGAAGGCCTCTACTGCGGACTTGTGCGGCCCAACCGATGAATGCGCAGCCACCAGCGGCATTTCCCGACACCCGCAAGCGGCGTAGTCGGGCGCCAGTCGCATCCGCGGCTGCTTTATCGTTGGCACCCGATCGCTGCAGTCTCAGTCCGCGCGACCTGGATGTCCCAAGCTTCCCCCTACCCGCTGACTACCCAAGGAATCCCACGATGGACGAGAACAAGAAGCGCGCCCTGTCGGCGGCCCTGACCCAGATTGAGAAGCAGTTCGGCAAGGGCTCGGTGATGCGCATGGGCGACCGCGTTTCGCAGGCGTGGGAAGTCATCCCGACCGGTTCGCTGCTGCTCGATATCGCCTTGGGGATCGGCGGTTTTCCCAAGGGTCGCGTGGTCGAGATCTACGGTCCGGAAGCCTCGGGCAAGACCACCTTGACCCTGCAGGCGATCGCGCAATGCCAGAAGGCCGGCGGCACTGCCGCCTTCATCGATGCCGAGCACGCGCTCGACCCGGGTTATGCGCAGAAGCTTGGCGTCAACGTCGATGACCTGCTGGTGTCGCAGCCTGATACCGGCGAGCAGGGGCTGGAAATCTGCGACATGCTGGTGCGCTCCAATGCGGTCGATATGGTGGTGGTCGATTCGGTCGCCGCGCTCACGCCGCGCGCCGAGATCGAGGGTGAGATGGGCGACCAGCTACCGGGCCTGCAGGCGCGCCTGATGAGCCAGGCGCTGCGCAAGCTCACCGGCAACATCAAGCGCAGCAACTGCACGGTGGTGTTCATCAACCAACTGCGCCACAAGATCGGCCAGATGATGCCCGGCCAGAGTCCGGAGACCACCACCGGCGGCAACGCGCTGAAGTTCTATGCCTCGGTGCGCATCGATATCCGTCGCATCGGCGCGATCAAGAAGGGCGACGAGATCATCGGCAACCAGACCAAGATCAAGGTGGTGAAGAACAAGATGGCGCCGCCGTTCAAGGTCATCCTGACTGAAATTCTGTACGGCGAGGGCATCTCGCGCGAAGGCGAACTGATCGACATGGGCGTGGATGCCAAGCTGGTCGAGAAGGCGGGTGCCTGGTACAGCTATGGCGACGAGCGCATCGGCCAGGGCAAGGAGAATGCCCGCCAGTACCTCAAGGAAAATCCGGCGGTCGCGGCCCGGCTGGAAGCGGCGCTGCGCGAGAAGTTCGTGCCGACGGACGTCGCGCCGGCTGAGGTGGAAGACACCGAGGCCTGACCGTCGCAACGTCGTTACGCCAGATGACTGTGCATGGACCCGGCAGATACGCATTCGAAAAAAACCCCCCGCCGGACCGCGTCGACGCCGGCACAACGCGCACTCGCGTTGCTCGTCCGGCGTGAGCATTCCAAGCCGGAGCTGACCCGCAAGTTGCTCGCGCGCGGTATCGCCAAAGAGGACGCCGTCGCTGCTGTGGGCAAAATGGCGCAGGCCGGCTGGCAGGACGATGCCCGCTTCGCCTGCAGCCTGGCGCGGACCCGGGTTGGCGCCGGCTACGGCCCTTTGCGCATCCGTGCCGAGCTCGCCAGCCATAGTCTCGGGAGCGACGCGATTGAGGCAGCATTCGCAACATTGGCTGAAACCGGTGAGGACGACTGGGCATCCCGGGCCCGCGATCTGGTGCGGCGCCGCTTCGGCTTGCGCGCCGACGCAACGATGGCCTTGCAGCGCAAGGCTGCCGACTTCCTTATCCGTCGCGGTTTTGATAGCGACGGTGTCCGGGCCGCCATCCGGTCGCGGACGGGCGACTGAGGGGCTCGGTTGAGCGAAGCAGCGCATGCTTTTTTTGCGAATTGGCTTTTCTGCGGATTGCCAGGTCCCAAGGAGACAGGCCGCAAGTGCGTTCCCCGGCGCGTGGTGGTGCGCCGAAAGCCATTGCTGGCACATGTTGCGGGGGCGCGCTAACCTAAACGGCATAGGGTTGCCTGCTCCAACTGCGTCCGCATATAGGCGGTCTCGCGGCCGGAACTGCGCCCGCTCGCCATCGATCCCCAATGAAAACGACTTCCGAAATCCGCAGCGATTTCCTCGATTTCTTCCGCGCCAAGGGCCACACCATCGTCCCGTCGGCACCTCTGGTGCCCGGCAACGATCCGACCCTGCTGTTCACCAACTCCGGCATGGTGCAGTTCAAGGACGTGTTCCTCGGCGCCGAGAAACGCAGCTACGTGCGCGCGGCCGACGTGCAGCGCTGCCTGCGTGCGGGTGGCAAGCACAACGACCTTGACCAGGTCGGATACACCGCGCGCCACCATACGTTCTTCGAGATGCTCGGCAACTGGTCGTTCGGCGACTATTTCAAGACCGAGGCGATTGCCTGGGCCTGGGAACTGCTGACCCAGGTCTGGAAACTCGCGCCAGAGCGCCTGCTGGTCACGATCTATCAGTCCGACGACGAGGCCTACGATATCTGGCACAAAGGCATGGGCCTGCCCGCCGATCGCATCATCCGCATTGGCGACAACAAGGGCGCGCCATACGCTTCCGACAACTTCTGGCAGATGGCCGATACCGGCCCCTGTGGTCCATGCACGGAAATCTTCTACGACCACGGTGCGCACATTGCGGGTGGTCCGCCAGGGTCCCCCGACGAGGATGGCGACCGCTTCATCGAGATATGGAATCTCGTATTCATGCAGTTCGACCGCCAGCCCGACGGCAGCCTGCAGCCGCTGCCGGCGCCGTGCGTCGACACCGGCATGGGCCTGGAGCGTCTGGCCGCGGTGCTGCAGGGCGTGCACGGCAATTACGAGATAGACCTGTTCCGCCACCTGATTGCCAAGGCCGCCGAGTACACGGGCACCACCGACGCCCACAACAAGTCGCTGCGCGTGATCGCCGACCATATCCGTGCGTGCTCGTTCCTGATCGTCGACGGCGTGCTGCCGTCGAACGAAGGCCGTGGTTATGTGTTGCGCCGGATCATCCGCCGCGCGCTGCGCCACGGCTGGATGCTGGGCGTGCGGGGCGATTTCTTCTGGAAGATGGTCGCGCCGCTGGTGGACGTGATGGGCGATGCGTATCCGGAACTTGTCGCCAAGCGCGACCTGGTCGAGCGCGCGCTGCGAGCCGAGGAAGAACGCTTCGGCGAAACGCTCGAGCAGGGCATGCGCATCTTCGACGAGATTGCCGCGCGCAATGGCAGCCCGCTTGCCGACGGCATGATCCCCGGCGCCGACGCCTTCCGGCTGTATGACACCTACGGTTTTCCGGTCGACTTGACCGCTGATATCGCGCGCGAACGCGGCCTGAACGTCGATATGATCGGCTTCGACACGGCGATGACACGACAGCGCGATACCGCGCGCGCAGCCGGCAAGTTCGGTGGCGGCACCACGCTGCCGGCGGAGCTGGTGGCGCAGCTGCAACCCACCGAGTTCCTTGGCTACGACGCGTTGACGGCGGGTGGACTCGTCGTCGTCGGGTTGCTCAAGGACGGTCGACCGGTCGATGCGATCTCGGCCGGCGAGGATGCCATCGTGCTGCTGGATCGCACGCCGTTCTATGCCGAAAGCGGCGGTCAGGTCGGCGATGCGGGCGAGCTCGATGGGCAAGGTGTGCGGTTCATCGTGTGTGGCACGCAAAAACTTGCCGGCCAGTTCCATGGCCATGTCGGACGACTCGAGGTCGGCACGCTGCGGCGTGGCGATCATCTTGTCGCTGCCGTCGATGGTGCCCGGCGCGCGGCAACGGTGCTCAATCACAGCGCAACGCACCTGCTGCATGCGGCATTGCGCCAGGTGCTTGGCACGCATGTCACGCAGAAGGGATCGCTGGTGGCGCCGGATCGGTTGCGCTTCGACTTCTCGCATTTCCAGCCGGTGACGGCCGCGGAACTTGCGACGATCGAGCGCATGGTCAACGCCGAGGTTCGCGCCAACCATGCGGCCGAAACCCACCACATGGACATGCAGGAGGCGCTCGACTTCGGCGCGATGGCGTTGTTCGGCGAAAAGTACGGTGAGCGCGTGCGCGTGCTGCGCATGGGCAACACATCGACCGAGCTCTGCGGTGGTACGCACGTGACCCGCACCGGCGACATCGGCCTGTTCAAGATCGTGTCTGAAACCGGCATTTCCTCCGGCGTGCGCCGCATCGAAGCGGTGAGCGGGCAGGGCGCGCTCGACTACGTCGCCTCGGAGGAGCAGCGCCTGCAGGAAGCAGCGCAGCTGCTGGGTGGCACTGCGACCGATGTCGGTGACAAGCTGCGAGCGCTGCTCGATCGCCAGAAAAAGCTGGAGCGCGAGCTCGAGACGACGAAGGCGAAACTCGCGACCGGCGCCACGGCCGACCTTGCAACGCAAGCGGTGGAGGTGGGTGGTATCCGGGTGCTGGCGGTGCGTCTGGAAAACTTCGACGCCAAGGCATTGCGCGAGACCGTCGATCGGCTCAAGCAGCAGCTGGGCGATGCGGTTGTGGTCCTGGCTGGTGCGAGCGAGGGCAAGGCGGCTTTGGTCGCCGGGGTCAGCGGCGCGGCCGCGGGTCGGGTCAAGGCTGGGGAATTGCTGTCGCACATTGCGGGTCAGATCGGCGGCAAGGGTGGTGGCCGTCCCGACCTGGCGCAAGGCGGCGGTGACGATGGCCCGGCCCTGTCCAAGGCCTTGGCAGGTGTGCCTGACTGGGTTTCCGGTCGGCTGGCTCAAGAGGCGTGAGCTCTTTACGCTTGTCGTACGGGCCGTTCGATATTATGTTTATCGATTGCCAACAGGGTTAGGGCAGTAATGACTGATGCGCGATGCCGGCGGACAAGCCGCCTGGTTACTGGAGAAATGGAATGCTGATCCTGACTCGCCGTGTCGGCGAAACATTGATGATCGGGGACTCGGTGACCGTGACCGTGCTCGGCGTCAAGGGCAATCAGGTGCGGATCGGGATCAATGCGCCCAAGGACGTCGCCGTCCATCGCGAGGAAATCTACCAACGGATCCAGCGTGGTGAGGACGGCGAAGGGAGCAAGTCCCACCCGGAATCGGACGCCGGCAATTTGCCGCGGACGGGGTGAGCCGGTATCCTTTCGCACTCGCGGACGCTGTACCCGCGTCGGAGACTTGCCCGAGCGGCCGAAGGGGCTCCCCTGCTAAGGGAGTATGGGGCTTAAAACTCCATCGAGGGTTCGAATCCCTCAGTCTCCGCCAGATTTTGTGATGCAAATTTGTGACATGAATAATTGACGGAATCGCCTCCGATTCTGCACAATTCCGCTACTGCGCCCGTAGCTCAGCTGGATAGAGCACCAGGCTACGAACTTGGGGGTCGGGAGTTCGAATCTCTCCGGGCGCACCACAAACACGAAAGCCGGCGAATCAATCGTCGGCTTTTTTGTTTTCCGGTCGCAATATCCCGTCTGGATGCATCGCGTCTGAACTCCCGCGATGGTCGAGTACCACGACATCCCCGCGTCCGGGCCGATAACCCTCGCGCAGTGCCCTGAATACGTAGTCGCTCGCTTCCCTGCATGCAACGGCCAGTGGCTGTCCACGGCAGAGATTTGCGACGACAGCGGAGGCGAGCGTGCAGCCGGTGCCATGCGCATCGATTGCGATGCGTTGGTGCCTGAATGTTGCATTGGTGATGCCGTCGTCATAACGGTCGATCACGTTCTGGCCTTCGTCGAGATGACCACCCTTGAGCAGCACCGCGCGCGCTCCCAACCCGCGCAGTTGCAGCAATGCTGCATCGGCATCGTCTCCATCGACGATGGCGCGGTCCAGCAACCATTCGGCTTCTGGAATATTCGGGGTGAGCAGGGTCGCCAGTGGCAGCAGGCGCGAGCGCAGGGCATCGAGCGCGTCATCGGCGAGCAGCGTTGCCCCGGATGTCGCGACCATGACCGGATCAAGCACAATCGCCGGCGGCTTGTGTCGCTCGAGCGCATCGGCCACGGCGTGGATCACTTCCGCCGTCGCCAGCATCCCGAGCTTGACCGCACCGATGCGGAAGTCGTCAAAGCAGGCATCGATCTGCGCCCGCAGGAATGCCACTGGCGGCACGTGCACCGCCGTGACGCCGTGCGTGTGCTGTGCAGTCAGCGCTGCGATCGCACTCAAGCCGTGGATCCCGTGCGCGGCGAAGGTCTTGAGGTCGGCCTGGATACCGGCGCCGCCGCCGGAATCGGAGCCGGCGATGGTGAGTGCCGACAACGGTCGCGCATCGCTCATGCACCAGCTCCGTCATTCAGGTCATCTTCCCCGACCAGGCTGCGTGCCAGCTGCAACGCGGCGTCGAAATCGGCGACGAAATGCAATTCGCCGTCGCGCGGCGCCAGGTGCATCTGTTGGACGACCCGCAACGGTTGCGCCTGCAGGCCGGACATGACCAGCACGATGCCGCGCCGGCGACATCGATCCAGCAACATGCGCAGTGCATGCACGCCGCTGGCGTCGATGATCGGCACCAGTCGCATGCGCAGGATGAATACCTTCGGCGGCTTGCGGAACTGGTCCAGCACATCGTCCAGCCGGCTGGTGGCTCCAAAGAACAGCGGACCGCTGATCTGGAAGGCTTCCACGTCCTTCGGCAGCTGGGCGCGCTGCGCGAGGCCTTCGTCGGTTTCGTCTTTCTCGGAATCGAGCAACCTGATCCCGGAACTGACCTCGACCACCTCGGCCATGCGGAACATGAACACGAACGCGGCCACCACGATGCCAACCTCGATCGCAACGGTCAGGTCGATGAAGATGGTCAGGAAGAAGGTCAGCAACAGCACCAGGCGGTCGCCCCTGGGCGCCGACAGCGTGTGGCGGAAGTGCTGGTACTCGCTCATGTTCCAGGCCACGACCAGCAGCACCGCGGCCAGCGCGGCCATCGGCACGTAACGCATCAGCGGCGCCAGCAGCAGCATGAACAGCAGCAGGAACGCGGCGTGCAGGATCCCGGCGATCGGCGTCCGTCCGCCGGCACGAATGTTGGTGGCGGTGCGCGCGAGCGCGCCGGTGGCTGGCAGGCCACCGAACAGCGCCGATGCGATATTGGCCACGCCCTGCGCCACCAGTTCACCGTTGGAACGATGGCGTCCGCCGGTCATGCCGTCGGCCACCACCGCCGAGAGCAGCGATTCCACGCCGACCAGGAATGCAATGGTGAAGGAGCTGGGCAGCAACTCGAGCGTGCGCCCGAACGGGATGCGCGGGAAGTCGAAGGTCGGCAGCGACGATGGCAGGCTGCCGAAGCGGCTGCCGATGGTTTCGGCGGGCAACCCCAAGGCGACACCAAGCACGGTGCAGGCCACCAGCGCGATCAGGAAGCCGGGCCAGTTCGGCCGCCAGCGACGCAGCGCGACGATCACGACGAGGCCTGCCAATGCGAGTGCCAATGCCGCCGGCTGGGTCGTCGACAGGTGCTGCGCATAGGCCGTCCAGCGCGCGAAGAATTCGACCGGTACCGACCCCATATGCAGGCCGAGCAGATCCTTGACCTGGCTGGAAAAGATGCTGACCGCGATGCCGGCGGTGAAACCGGTGATCACCGGCTGTGGCATGTACTTCATCAGCGTGCCCAGACGCATCAGGCCGGCGACGATCAGCATCAACCCGGCCAGCAGCGTGCACAGGATCAACCCGCCGAAGCCGAACTTCTGGATCACCACGAAGACCACCGGGATGAACGCCGCGGTCGGGCCGCCGATCTGCACGCGCGAACCGCCAAGTGCGGAGATCAGGAAGCCAGCGATGATCGCGGTGTAAAGGCCCTTCTCCGGCGTGGTGCCGCTGGCAATGGCCAGCGCCATGGCCAGCGGCAGTGCAACGATGGCGACGGTCAGGCCGGCGATCGCATCCTGTCGCAGGTCATTCCAGCCGTAACCCTCGCGCAGCGCGGTGTACAGCTTCGGCACGAACATGCGTGCGTACCGCCGGGCAGCATCCGGTTGCATGGTCCACTCCATGGTGCGAGCGCTCGACCGCGTGAGCGGATCGGGCGGTGACGGCTAAAGCACTTCCGACGCGTAATCCGCCAGCCGTGAGCGTTCTCCTCGACGCAAGGTGATGTGCGCGCTGTGCGCCCAACCCTTGAAGCGGTCGACCGCGTATGTCAGGCCCGACGTGGTTTCCGTCAGATACGGCGTGTCGATCTGCTCGACGTTGCCCAGGCACACGATCTTGGTGCCGGGACCGGCACGGGTGATCAATGTCTTCATCTGCTTGGGCGTGAGGTTCTGCGCCTCGTCCAGAATCAGCCAGCGGCTGAGGAACGTGCGTCCGCGCATGAAGTTCATCGAGCGGATCTTGATGCGCGAGGCGAGCAGGTCGTTGGTCGCAGCACGACCCCAGCTGCCGCCGTCCTGGTTGTGGGTCAGCACTTCGAGGTTGTCGGTCAGCGCGCCCATCCACGGCGTCATCTTTTCCTCTTCGGTTCCGGGCAGAAAGCCGATGTCCTCGCCGACGCTGACCGTCGCGCGGGTCATGATGATTTCGCGATAACGCTGCTGGTCCATCGTCTGCGCCAGCCCTGCCGCAAGCGCGAGCAGCGTCTTGCCGGTGCCGGCGGTGCCGAGCAGCGTGACGAAGTCGATCTCCGGATCCATCAGCGCATTGAGCGCGAAATTCTGTTCGCGGTTGCGTGCCAGGATGCCCCATACCGCGTGTTGGGTATGGCGGTAATCGTCGACGATCTGCAGCGTGACCTTGCTGTCCGTGGCCTTGGCGACCTTGAGCTCGGCCTCGTCGTCGCCTGGCAGGTACAGGAACTGGTTGGGATACCAGTCATCGCCCTCGGTACGTGCGATCTCGTAGAAGGTGCGGCCCTTGTCGGTCCAGGACTTGAGCTCCTTGCCATGCCGCTGCCAGAAGTCCGCAGGCAACTCAGTCGCACCGGTATAGAGCAGGCTGAAATCGTCCAGTGCACGATCGTTTTCGTAGTCTTCGTTGGTGATCCCCGCGATCGATGCCTTGATCCGCAGGTTGATGTCCTTGGAGACGAACACCACCGGTGCATCGGGCTCGCTCTCCTTGAGCGCGAGGATCGCGCCGAGGATGTGATTGTCTGGAATCACCGCGCCAAAGCGCTTGCCCGAGTCGAAATTGCCGGTTTGGAACAGCAGCTTCCCGGCGCTTTGTTCGCCACGCAGCTGCAGGCCCTGCGGCTGGAAAAGCGGAATCCCCGAGGTGACGTTGCTGCTGCCCGCCGATTCGATCAGCTCATTGAGAAAGCGGCTGACCTGGCGCGCGTTGCGGCTGGCTTCCGACATGCCCTTCTTGGCGTTGTCGAGCTCCTCGATCACCTGCATCGGCAGGAACACGTCGTGCTCGGCGAACTTGAACAACGCGGTCGGATCGTGCATCAGCACGTTGGTATCGAGGACATAGATGCGTTTGCTACGCGTCATGTGTTCGGCTTCCTGGCGGCGGACAGCAATGGACCACCGCAACCCGCAGGGCAGGGCGGTGGCGTGGGGTGGAAGCAGATCTGGTCACTGCGTCTGCGCAGCCTGCAGCGCATCGAAGACGGCCTGGGCATGTCCGGGCACCTTGACCGGCCGCCACGACTGGCGGATGACGCCCGTGGGATCGATCAAAAACGTGCTGCGCTCGATGCCGAGCACCTTGCGCCCGTACATGTTCTTTTCCTTGATCACACCGAAGGCGTTGCACAGGGTCTCATCGGCGTCGCTGACGAGGTCGAACTTGAACCCCTGCTTCGCGCGGAAATTCTGGTGCGACTTTATCGAGTCGCGCGATACGCCGAGCACGGTCGCGCCAAGTTTCTTGAACTTCGGCAGCAATGCATTGAAGTCGATGCCTTCGGTCGTGCAACCGGGGGTGCTGTCTTTCGGGTAGAAATAGAGCACCAGCCAACGGCCGCCGTAGTCGGACAGATTCGCCGCGGCGCCGTCTGGGCGTGGTCCGCTGGTCAGGTTCAGCGGCAGGTGCGGAACGCTCTGGTCGAGCATGCTATCGCCGGGATCGGGCATCGTCAGAATTTCATCGGATCCATGATCGCGTCGAGATTCAGGTGATCGCAGAATTCGAGAAAATCGTCGCGCAATGCGGCGATGTGCATATCGGCGGGGATGCCGATGGTGATCTGCGCGGTGAACATCTCCGCACCAGTCTGCATCGCCCGGTAACGCGAGCAATGCAGGCTTTCGATGGTGATCGACTGGCGATCGAAGAAGTCGGCGAGCTGGAACAGGATGCCGGGCTTGTCCGCGGCGACGACCTCGACCACGTATGGCAGCAGGTTGGATTGCACCGGCTTGGGGCCGGTGCGATACCAGACCAGCTTCAGGCCTTCCTCGCGCTCGAGCCTGGTCAGCATTGCTTCGAGCTTGGCAACCGCGTCCCAGGAGCCGGTGGCGAGCGCGGTGACGGACACATCGCGGCCGACCGTGCTCAGGCGGGTGTCGACGAGATTGCAGCCGCTATCGGAGATCCGGCGTGTCACCGCCAGCAGAGGCGACTGCGGATGCGTCGTATAGGCATTGATCAGCAGGTGGTTCTCATTCGGCGCTGGCCGGGGAGCAGTGACACTGTCGGAGCTGGGATCGGTCAAGGCGGCATCCGCGGCGGAAGGGGCTGACGGCGACCGGAATACCCTGCAGGTGCAAGCTGACCGGATCGGGACCAGCATACTTGCCCCTGCTTTGACGCCGCAAGTAACATGTGAATGTGGCAACCACCGCTTGCACGCCCGTGCAGGCATGCCTTGAACGGACCTGCTTTGAACAGCCTGCTTTGAACAACCCTGCTTTGAGCAACATTCTCCAGATGAGCGCACCTTTGCGGATTTCCGGCAGCATCACCGCCTTGGCGACGCCATTCACGGCCGCAGGCGAACTCGATCTCGACGCCTGGCGCCGGTTGCTGCAACTGCAGCTGGACGGCGGCACGCAGGGCGTGGTCGTGGCCGGATCCACCGGCGAGGCCGCCGCGCTGTACGACATGGAATACGACACGTTGTTGCGCATCGCCGTCGAGCTCGTTGCCGGACGTATTCCGGTACTGGCCGGGACGGGCCTGTCCAACACCGCAAAAACCATCGAACAAACCCGGCGCGTTGCCGCGCTCGGTGCCGACGCCGCGCTGGTCGTCACGCCGCCCTATGTGCGTCCGACCCAGCCCGGCCTCATTGCCCATTACCGGACAGTTGCCGACGATGGCGTGTTGCCAGTCGTGCTCTACAACGTGCCTGGCCGCACTGGTTGCGACCTGCTGCCGGAAACAGTCGCGGAACTCGCGTCGCACGAGCGCATCGTCGGGATCAAGGAAGCCCGCAGCGAACCCGAACGCATGGCCGCGCTGTTGGCGTTGCGCAGTGACGGATTCGTGGTGCTGGGCGGCGATGATCCCACCGCGGCGCGTGCGATGCTTGCTGGCGCCGATGGCATTATCTCCGTGGCCTCCAACGTACTGCCGCGCGCGTTTCGCAAGCTGTGCGACCTGGCGCGTGCCGGCAAGCGCGACGACACCGAGCGTTGGGATGCGCAATTACGCGACGCTTACGACTTCCTTGGCGTGGAACCGAATCCGATCCCGCTCAAGGCACTCCTGTCGCGGCTGGGCATCGGCCGCGGCCTGCGTCTGCCGTTGACCCCACTATCGCCCGCGCACGCCGAGCGCGCGGCAAGCATTACCGATCAGATCCAGCAACTCGAACAAGCCTGCCGCGATGCCCTCGCGGCCTGACCCCTGCAGGAGATTCCGATGCGCCAGCTTCAAATGGACCGTTCCCGTGTTTTGCGTTCGCTCGCCGTTGCCGCCTTTGTAGTGATCGCGGTCGGTACGTCTGGCTGCCACTGGTTCAGCAAAAAGAACACCGCCTACCAGCAAAGTCCCGAGAATCGTCCGTTGGAAGTGCCGCCCGATCTCGACCGCCCCAATACCGAAGGCGCGATGCAGGCGCCTTCGGCCGGCGCACAGTCGGTAACGCGTTCATCCATGCCGGCGCCCATGCAGACTGCCCCGAACACTGCGGCCGGGTTCACCGTCGCTGGCGATCGTGATGGTGTGTACACCAAGGTCGGTGCGGTGCTTGCCGCGACTGATGGCGTCACCGTCGTCAGCAAGGCGCAGCTGCTTGGCACCTACGACGTCAGCTACCAGGGCGCGGGTTTCCTGGTGCGAGTGGCCAAGGTCGACGCCGGCGTCTCTGTCTCCGCAGTCGATCCGCGCGGCATGCCAACGAGCAATGCTGCAGCGACCAAGCTGATCGCGGCGTTGAAAGCGCAACTCGGCAGCAACTAAGCCGACGGCTGACAGCTAACGGAGGCGCGGGAAATGCGTAGTGCCGGTGGGGGTCTGTGCCGGTGTTCCCAGCACGACTCCTGGCGCTACACATGCCTTGCCGCGATTGCGTTGGTGGCTGCGGGCTGTGTCGGCAACGGCACAAGAACCGAGCAGCCGCGTGGTGGGCCGTTAACGTCAGTTTCTGGGTCGCCCCCCGCGGAGGCCGCCAATGTCGACCGCGGTGACTTCACCGTCGCCGACAACATGCTCGATACCTGGAACACGATTGGCAAGATCCTGGTGCGTCTGGATGGCGTCGAATACGAAAGCCGCGCGCAGATGCTCGGCATCTACGCGCTGCGCTATCGCGGTGAGCGATTCCTGATCCGCACGCAGGCTGTAGTGATCCAGGACCCCACGGCGGGAATACAGACCCGCGTGAGTGCCCTGGACCTCGACGGAAAGCTGAAGAGCAGCGCCGCATCGGTGCAACTGCTCCGGCTCCTGCGCGAGCGCGTGCCGTTGGAAATAGCGAAGTACCGGCAACCCATCCGCATCAAGGCCATCCCTACCAGGAAGGGTGCGCCCGCTCAGCGTTCCAGGAGCGGCAGTTTGTCCGTTTTGTCTTCCCAGTCCTTGGCGTCAGGCGGTGCGTCCTTGCGGGTGGTGATTACCGGCCAAGCCTTGGCGAGCTCCGCATTCAGCGCGATATAACCTTCCTGGCCACCGGGAACATCGTCCTCGGGATAGATCGCATTGACCGGGCATTCGGGTTCGCACAGGGTGCAATCGATGCACTCGTCCGGATCGATCACCAGGAAGTTCGGTCCTTCATGGAAGCAATCGACCGGGCACACTTCGACGCAGTCGGTGTACTTGCACTTGATGCAGGCCTCGGTGACGACGAAGGGCATGGCGGTGTTTTCCCCGTTTTGACCGGATAATTTGATGGGCCGCCTTGAAGGGCCCGCTTCTATAGGCCCGCTTTTATAGGCCCGCTTTTATAGCTGCGG
Source organism: Lysobacter sp. (assembly GCA_031359875.1). Classification (GTDB taxonomy): domain Bacteria; phylum Pseudomonadota; class Gammaproteobacteria; order Xanthomonadales; family Xanthomonadaceae; genus Cognatiluteimonas. The sequence continues at coordinate 2,255 of JANMAO010000184.1, read as the reverse complement.
ATAGTCTAGCGATTCGCGCGCTGATAAAACGAAAAAACCCGGCGCGAGCCGGGCTTGTTCCGCAACCTGCGCATGGACAAGTGCAGGCACGCGTGGATGGTGCTCCCTACGGGATTCGAACCCGTGTTTTAGCCTTGAGAGGGCCACGTCCTGGGCCTCTAGACGAAGGGAGCGGGGTGGCTCGAGGAGCGAACTCGAGGAGCCGGCCGGCTGGACAACCGGCCCCGTGGCCGAAGCTCGGCGCACAAGGCTTGCTAGTATATGGGCCGCGCTTGCCGCAGGCAACGCGATTCCCGCCCCTCCGGCTTACTTTTGCGGCCGCGCCGCCCTCGATGCCCATCCTCACCGACCACTCGAATTCCGACGGCGCACAAGTTGATTTGCCTGCCGCCCAGCTGCGGACGATCGCGCGCGATGCGCACTGTATTTCGCGCAAGGACATCAGCCCGAATGCGTTGCGTGTGCTCTACAAGCTGCGGGACGCAGGCTTTGCAGGCTATCTGGTAGGTGGCGCCGTGCGCGACCTGCTGGTCGGCGGACACCCCAAGGATTTCGACATCGCCACCAGCGCGACGCCGGAAGAAGTGCGTCACCTGTTCCGCAACTCGCGTCTGATCGGGCGGCGCTTCCGTATCGCGCACGTCGTGTTCGGCCGCGAAATCATCGAGGTTGCAACCTTTCGCGCCAATGTCGACGACGGCAGTGGCGATCGCGAGCTGCATGAGGGTGGCAGGCTATTGCGCGACAACGTCTTCGGCACGGTCGAGGACGATGCGGTGCGGCGCGACTTCACCGCCAACGCGTTGTACTACGCAATCGATGATTTCTCGGTGCGCGACTACACCGGCGGTTTCGAGGACGTGCAGAACCGCGTGCTCAAGATGATCGGAGATCCCGAGCAGCGCTATCGCGAGGATCCGGTGCGGATGCTGCGCGCGGTGCGGTTGGCGGCGAAGCTCGGCTTCCATATCGACGGGCCCACGGCTACGCCTATCGCGGAATTTGCGACGTTGCTGCGCGAGTCGGCGCCGGCGCGCCTGTTCGAGGAATGCCTGAAGCTGTTCTTGTCCGGGCACGCCGTCGAGAGTTTCCTCGGTCTCGAACGCCACGGCTTGCTGCCGGCGCTGTTACCGGAAACCGCGGCTGCGCTGAAGTCCAATCGCAGCGGTGCACTGCGGCAGATGTTGCTCGAAGGCCTGCGCGGCACCGATGCGCGCGTCGCCAGCGACGAGCCGGTGTCGCCGGCCTTCCTGTTCGCATTGCTGTTGTGGCCGGCGTACTGCCGCGCGTTGATGGCGTTGCAGGCGCAAGGCATGCATGCCGCCGAAGCCCAGCGCCGCGCCGCCGATCGCGTCACCGTGCACCAGCTCGGCATGATTGCGCTGCCGCGCCGTTTCTCGTTGCCGATGCAGGAAATCTGGCTGCTGCAATCGCGCTTTTCGCAGCGCCAGCGCAAGCGCGTTGTGCGCCTGTTGGCGCACCCGCGCTTTCGGGCTGCGTACGATTTCCTGGTGTTGCGGCAGTTTGCGTCGAACGAGCACGCCGAAGAGGTCGCCTTCTGGCAGGAGGCCCAGACCTTGCCTATCGATGAGCTCGATGCGCAACTGGAAGCGCAGGCGGCGACCGACGTTACCGACGAGGTTGTGGGCGATGCAGCGGATGCGCCGCGCAAGCGCCGTCGCCGGCGTCGGCGCCCCGTTGCCTCCGAGTGACCACGCCGGTGCCCGGCCTGCCGGTGCTGGCGTGGATTGGTCTCGGCGGCAATGTCGGCGATGCCATTGCGACGTTGCGCGCGGCGCTGGTCGAACTCAATGCACTGCCGCACACCGCGCTGTTGCGCGGCTCGAAGCTGTATCGCACGCCCGCCTGGGGTTTGGTGGAGCAACCGGACTTCGTCAACGCCGTCGCGCTGGTCAACACCACCCTCGGCGCGCGTGATCTGCTCGATGGCCTGCTCGGCGTCGAGCGCGCCTTCGGGCGCGAACGGCGGGAGCGGTGGGGGCCTCGGGTGCTGGATCTCGACTTGCTGCTATATGGCGATGGTGTCATCGACGAGCCCGGCCTGCGCGTGCCGCATCCGCATCTGCACGAGCGCGCGTTCGCGCTGCTGCCGCTGCTGGAGATCGATCCAGAGGCTTCCATTCCGGGCCGGGGTGCTGCGCGCGATGCGCTGGCTGCGCTGGCTTATGAGGGCATCGAGGCCGTAGGCTAGCGGCGTCGAGCCATCCCACATTCTGCGCCGTCCCGCTGGAGAC
>JANMAO010000164.1:0-22970 GCA_031359875.1 Lysobacter sp. | reverse complement strand
TCCTCGGCCGAAACCGACTCGACGATGGAGGTCGCGTCCTTCTTCGTCTGGATCGCGTCCTCGATGCCGCGGCGGATGCCGGTGACCACGATGCCGTTGAGGGTGGTGGTGTCGTTCTTTTTGGCGTCGACGGCGGCCTTGCGCCGGGCAGCCTCGGCCTTGGCGGCTGCGGCCTTGTCCTGCTGGGTCGTCGTCTCGACGGCGGTTTGCGCGTGCGCGGCGCTTCCCATCAGTATCGTCGCCGATGCGAGCGCCACGCTCAGCAGATTGCGCTTGTAGTTAAGCATTCTTCCCCCTCCACTAGTTCGAGTGCGGACCCACCAGGAATGGGCGCTGCCGCATGTTAGTCCGCCTGATCCCTGCACAAATTTCCCTGCATACGTATTCATGCCGTCGCGTCGCGCTGCCGTAACCTCGGGCAAAGCAGCCGTGGAATAGTGAACGGGGCGCCTCATGAACCCAGGAGTGCGATCTTGGCTCTAACCATGTCCGGGCATCAGATCAGCCGGGCCGCCGTCGTTCTCGCATTGCTACCGTGGTTGCCGATGGTGCTGGCGGCGACGCCAAGTCGCGGCGTGGCGTCGCACGTCATCGGATCGGGCGGCGGGTCGGACTGGCGCGACCAGGTGATCTATTTCCTGATGATCGACCGCTTCGACGACGGCGACCCCGGCAACAACGACCAGGGGGTCGGCGAATACGACCCGGCCGATGGCGCGAAGTACAGCGGCGGCGATCTTCGTGGCGTCGCGCGTCGCGTCGACTACATCCGGCAACTTGGCGCGACCACGGTCTGGATCACGCCCCCTGTCGCCAACCAGTGGTGGAACGTCAAGGGCCATTTCAGCGGCTACCACGGTTACTGGGCGGAAGACTTCAGCAAGGTCGATGCGCATTACGGATCGCTCGGCGATTACAAGGCGCTTGCCGACGCACTGCACGGCGCCGGCATGTACCTGGTCCAGGACATCGTGGTGAACCACACCGCGAACTTCTTCGCGTACGACGGTGGCTGGGATGCACATGATCCGGCGGCGCATTTCGTGCGGCGCGCCGATGCGCGCGGGCGCACCGCGCCATCGCAGCCGCCGTTCGACCAAAACGATGCACGTGTGCAAGCTCAGCGCGCCCAGGCCATCTATCACTGGACGCCGGACATCGGCGACTTCGGCGATCCCCACCAGGTCCTCGACTTCCAGCTGGCGGGCCTGGACGACGTGAACACGGAAAACCCAGCCGTCCGCCGCGCCCTGCGCGCGAGCTACGGCTACTGGATCCGCACAGTGGGCGTGGACGGATTCCGCGTCGACACCGCCTTCCATGTCCCGCCGGATTTCTTCGCCGATTTTCTGCACGCGATCGACCCGGCGGCCCCGGGCATCGACATCGTCGCGCGCGCCACCGGGCGCAACGACTTCCTCGCCTTTGGCGAAGGCTTCGGCAGCGACAAGGCCTACTCCGACACGCAGGCGCGCCGGCTGGACGCGTACATGCGCACACCCGGCGGGTTGCCGTCGATGATCAACTACCCGCTCTACGGCAGTTTCGGTGACGTGTTCGCGCGCGGGCGTCCGACTGCGGAACTGGGCTACCGCATCCGCGACATGATGGCGCTGCACGCCGATCCGTGGCGCATGCCGACCTTCGTCGACAACCATGACGTCGACCGCTTCCTGGCATCGGGCAGCGATGCCGCGCTGCGGCAGGCGCTGCTGGCGATGTTGACGTTGCCCGGGATTCCGACGATCTACCAAGGCACCGAGCAGGGGTTCACCGGCCAGCGCACGGCGATGTTCGCGCACGGCTTCGGCGCCGGAGGCCGGGATCATTTCAACACGCAAGCGCCGCTGTACCGCTACCTGCAGCAGGTCATCGCGTTGCGGCGCACGCATCGCGTGTTCTCGCGCGGCACGCCACGGGTGCTCGCGGAGAATGCCGCCGGCCCCGGCGGATTCGCCTATCGGATGGATGGCGACGGCGACACGGCACTGGTCGTGTTCAACACCGCCGACGCGCCGGCGCTGCTCGACAACGTCGACACCGGACTGGCGCCCGGCACGGTGTTGCGCCCGCTGTTCGCACTCGATGGTGGATCCCCGAACCACATCCGTGCGGACACCGTGGTCGGCACGTTGGGGCGGCTGACGCTGACGCTGCCGGCGCGCGGTGCGATCGTCTGGCAGGCGACGCACGCGCGCATCCCGGTACCGCGTCCGCGCGCGGTGCTGACGCTCTCCGCATTGCCAACGGCAACCCTGTCGGGTGACTTCACGGCGCAGGGCAGGGCACGCAACGCACCGCTGGTCCACGTGGTGGTCGACGGGGACGTCGAACACGCGCAGCGCGCAACCCCGGACCAGGATGGGCGCTGGCGAGCCATAGTCAGCACCGGCGGAATGATCGAACCTAGCGTCGTACATCGTGTCGTGGCCTGGGAACCGCGCTCGGACGCGGTCTCCGATGCCCGCGCATTCCACGTCGCGCCGGCCTGGCAGGTCCTCGCCGATCGCGATGACCCGGCCGGCGACGACACCGGACCCGACGCGCGCTATGTCTATCCCACCGATCCCGGCTGGCGCCTGCATCATCCAGCCGACATCACCCACATGCGGGTGTCGGGTGCTGCTGGCGCGCTGCGGGTGGCGCTGCGCATGCATGACGTGGTCTCGCAATGGAAACCCACCCATGGGTTCGACCATGTCGCCTTCACGCTGTTCGTGCAGCTGCCCGGCCGGCCCGGTGGCAGTGCCGAGATGCCGCTGCAGCATGCGACGCTGCCCGATGACATGCGCTGGCATTACCGCGTGCGTGCGAACGGCTGGTCGGTGGCGGCGTTCGATGCCACCGGCGCGTCCGCGACCAGCGAGGGCGCGCCTGCCAGTCCCGCACCCGACATCGCCGTCGACGCCGCCAACGACATCGTCACCTTTACGATTCCCGCCACCGCGCTGGGTCGTCGTGCATCGCTGAGCGGCGCGAAGTTGTACGTCACCACCTGGGACTACGACGGCGGCTACCGCCCGCTGGTGCCGCAACCAGGTGCGGCGACGTTCGGTGGTGGAGATGGAACGCGCGATCCGCTGGTGATGGATGCGACGGATGTGATCGTGTTGCGCTGAGACGCCGGCGGCCATGCGTGCCGGGCGTCGTCAGCGGCGAGCGTCATCCGCGTAAGCCCAGTGCAGGAACACCGGCAGCACGCGCGCCCAGCTCTTCTGGTTGTGCTCGCCGCCCGGCAGGCGGTAGAACACGGCATCGGCACGACCAGGATGCGTGGCGTAATCGAGGTTGATGGACACGCCAAGTCGCGCAAGTCCATGCGTATGGGCCCCGGTCCCACCGCCCACCATCAGGTCATGCAGGTCGTCGAGGACGTCGATGGTGCCGTCATGGTCGCGATCGTCGGTTTCCTCCTGGTCGCCCGCGGCGAAGAACAACGTCAGCCCGGTGCGCGGCACACTGCTGTCGACCAGGCGGTGCGCCAGCCGCGTGCGCTGGATGGCGGCGGGCGATCCGCGATCCGCCGACACCCAGAACGAAGGCGAGAACGCGCCGACGCGGCCGAAGAGCTCCGGGTATTCCCAGCCCATGTTGAACGCGTTCAACGCGCCCAGCGACCAGCCGAGCATCGTGCGCGCATCGGGCGATGGACGCGTGCGGTAACGCGCATCGATCGCCGGCACCAGCGTGTGCGCGAGCCATTCGGAATACGCATGTGCCTGCGCACCGACCGGACCGTAGCGCGTCTGCGCCACGAGTCCATGCCGCGCCGCACGATCCGACAGTCCATAGGCCGCCATGCGATCCGGCGGCATGTCGATCGCCACGGCAATGAGCGGCCGGACCGTGCCTTCGGCCATGAGCTGCGCCAGCGTTTCGCGCAGCGCGACGGCCTCCATGTCCTGGCCGTCGTTGACGTACAGCACGGGGTAGCCGATGGAGGCGCCCGCACGGTATCCAACGGGGAGCAGCACGCGAACCCGAAGCGGCGTCGGCGATAACCCCGGAGCGGCGATCTGCAGGGTCTCGACCTGGACCGTAGCAACGATCGGGTCGGGGTGAATGGCAGCCAGTGACTGACCGCTGACCAGCAGCAGCGCGAGCGCGCCGCGTACGACCATCCGGACCAATGTCTTCCCCCGTTGGGCCAATGCGTTCAATGTCCCGCCGGCAGGAAGCGGATCGCCTCGCCGCCGCCGGGCGCCAGCCGCAATGTCAGCGTGTCCGCGCTGGTTACGCGCCGCGATTCGCGCGCAAACGCGAACGGTGCGGTCTTCCAGTGCGCGCCATCGCCGTCGCGATAGATTTCCGCGACATAGGTGCGGCCCGGATCGAGGAACGACAGCGGCACCGACAGCACGCGGCCGTTCTCGTCGGTCACGCTGCCCAGGTACCAGCCCTCGCTGTTGCGGTCCTTGCGGGCGATGGTGACGTAGTCGCCGATCTCGCCATTCAATACGCGCGTCTGCGACCAGTCGACCGGCACGTCCTCGATGAACTTGAACGCATCCATGTGCTGCTCGTAGTTCTCCGGCAGGTCGGCGGCCATCTGGATCGGGCTATACAGCACGACATACAGCGCCAACTGTTTGGCGATGGTGCTCTGGATCTTCTGGCCGTTGCGGCCGGTGAGGCTGAGCACCCCCGGCGTGAAATCCATCGGGCCGGCGAGCATGCGCGTGAACACGAGGTTCGTCTCGTGCTCCGGCGGGTTCGGCGGATTGCCCCAGGCGTTGTATTCCATGCCGCGCGCGCCTTCGCGCGCGACCCAGTTCGGGTAGGTGCGTCGCAGCCCCGTGTCCTTGATCGGCTCGTGGGTGTCGATGACGATGTGGTGCTGCGCTGCCGCCTGCACGACCTTCAGGTGGTGGCGCGACATCCACTGGCCGTCGTGCCATTCGCGCACGACCGGTCCGTTCGGCACGTCCTGGCGCTCGATCTGTCCGGCGTCGCAGACATAGCCGGTCTTGACCGCGTCGATGCCCAGCCGCTGGTCCAGCGCGAACGCCGCATCGAGCTGGCTCTCGTAATGGCTGACCGCGCAGCCGGTCTCGTGGTGGCCGATCAGGTGCACGCCCTTGCTTTTCGCGTACGCCGCGAGCTGCTCGATGTCGAAATCGGGCGTGGCTTTCGTGAAATCGAAGTTCCAGCCGTTGCCGAACCAGTTGCCGTCCCAGCCGGGATTCCAGCCTTCGACCAGTACGCCACGGAAGCCGTGCTGCGCGGCGAAGTCGATGTAGCGCTTCGTATTGGCGGTGGTCGCGCCGTGCTTCGGCCCTGTTGCCCAGGTTTGCTCGTTGAGGTGCAGCGACCACCACACGCCGATGAACTTCGATGGCTTGAACCAGCTGACGTCGCCGAGCTTGTTGGGTTCGTTGAGGTTGAGGACGAGGTTGGATTCGTACAGGCCACCGGCGCTGTCGGCGATCTGCAGCGTGCGCCATGGCGTGGTGAACGGCGCGGTGCGATGCACCTTCCAGCCTTCGGATGCGGGCGAGAGTTGCGCGCGCAGGCGCTGGCCCTCGACCCGCCGCAGCCACATGCTGGCGTAGTCGACCAGTGCGGCCTCGTGGAATGCGATGTACAGGCCGTCCTTGGTCTTCACAGTCATCGGCGTATGCGCCTGCCCGACTTCGGCCAGCGGCGTCTTGTTGTAGAGGTATTCGTAGCGGTTCCATTCGCCGGCCGGGATCCACCACGCGGTGGCGGGTGTCGCGACGTCGAACTCCGTCAACTCGTCGTCGATGATGACGTCGTGCAGCTGCGGCTGGTCGGGGAACTCGTAGCGGAAGCCGATGCCGTCGTCGAACGCGCGGAACACGACATCGATCGAACGCTTCGGGTCGATCGTCTCGGTGAGGCGCGTGTGCAACTCGTTGTAGTGGTCGCGCACGAAGCGGCTCTCGCCCCACGGCTGCTCCCAGGTGTCGTCGGCGCTGCGCGTGGAGGACGACGCCAGCGCCAGGTTGCGCTCGATCTTGCCGGCGCCGCGCAGCAGGAAGCCCATGTGCGACGGCGCGATCACGGTTTCGCCCAGGCGACTGATGCGATAGCTCAGCCGGCCTTCGGTGACGTCGAGGTCCACGCGCAGGATCTTTCCGGGCGATTCGACGCTGGCCACGGTCTCGGCCAGGGCCGGCGCGGCGCACCCCAGGGCAAGCGCGGCAAGGACGGCGAGCAGTGCCAATCGACGCATGGGACACCTCGGGATCGATCTCATGGATGACGGCGGTCTGTGCAGGCGCGTTGCTGCGGCAGCGACCGCGACATGTCAGTCCGCCATGGCGAAAAATACGCCATGCGGGGGCAGGCTGACCTGCCCGCGGTCGAGTGAGCCCGCCTGCACGCCGGGCACGGCGACCGGGCTGTCCGGTTGGCCCTGCGGCAATGCATACGTCGCAGCGGATGCTGACAGGTTGAACACCGCCAGCCAGCGGCGTCCCGAATGCGATCGCACGAATGCCAGCACGGGCTCGTCTGCCTCGAGGAAGTGGATGTCGCCGTCCACCAGCCCGGGCTGCGCCGCGCGCCAGCGCAGGAAGGCGCGCACCGCGTGCAGCGTCGAACGCGGATCGGCCTCCTGCACGGCGACACTGCGCGCGCGGTGGGATGCGGCGATAGGCAGCCACGGCGTGCCGGTGGTGAAGCCGGCGCTGTCGCTGGCGTCCCATGGCATTGGCGTGCGGCAGCCATCACGACCCTTGAAGCTGGGCCAGAACGCGACACCGTACGGATCGCGCAGGTCCTCGAAGGCGATCTCCGCTTCGTCCAGGCCCAGCTCCTCGCCCTGGTACAGGCAGACGGATCCGCGCAACGACGACACCAGCGCCACCAGCTGCTCGGCAAGGCCATGCACCGCGCCATTGCCGCCCCAGCGGGTGACCGCGCGCTGCACGTCGTGGTTCGAGATCGCCCAGCACGGCCAGCCGTGGGCCATCTGCGATTCGAGCCGCTCGACGGTGCTTCGGATGTACGCCGCGCTGAAGTCGTCCGTCAGCAGTTCGAAGCTGTAGCCCAGGTGCAGGCGCTGGTCGGTGACGTACTCGGCCATCGTCGCCAGCGAATCCTCCGAGGAGATTTCGCCCAGCGCCGCGACATCCTCGTAGCGGTCGAGCAGCTCGCGCAGCTCCTCCAGGAAGGCGAGGTTTTCCGGTTGCGTGTTGTTGTAGTAGTGGTACTGGAACGCGTAGGGGTTGTCCGGACTGAAGCCGCGGCCGTTGCGCAGCGCCTCGGGCTTGGGCGGATTGTCGCGCAGCAGGGGGTCGTGGAAGCAGAAATTGATCGCGTCCAGCCGCAAGCCATCAACGCCGCGATCCAGCCAGAAACGCACGTTGTCCAAGGTCGCGGCGCGGACAGCGGGATGGTGGAAATTGAGGTCCGGCTGGGAGGCCAGGAAGTTGTGCAGGAAGTACTGCTTGCGGCGCGGCTCCCACTGCCATGCGACGCCGCCAAAGATCGACAGCCAGTTGTTCGGCGGGCTGCCATCGGCCCGCGGATCCGCCCAGACGTACCAGTCGGCTTTCGGGTTGTCGCGGCTGCTGCGGCTTTCGGCGAACCACGCGTGGTCGATTGAGGTGTGGCTGAGCACCTGGTCGATCATCACCTTCAGTCCACAGCGATGCGCCACATCGAGCACGCGGTCAAAGTCGGCCATGGTGCCGAACATCGGGTCGACGGCGCGGTAGTCGGCGATGTCGTAGCCGTAGTCGGCCATCGGCGACTTGAAGAAAGGCGAGATCCAGATTGCGTCGATGCCAAGCGCGGCGATGTACTCCATCCGCTCGCCGATGCCGCGCAGGTCACCGATGCCGTCGCCGTCCGTGTCCTGGAAGCTGCGCGGGTATATCTGGTAGATCACCGCCCCACGCCACCAGTTGGTCGTCGTCATCATGTCGTCCGGCAAGTCCTGGCGCACGCGGCTGGCGCCCTGCGCACTCACGTCACTATTCCACGCCCGGCCCGCCTCGCGGCCCCCTGTCATGGCCGGGATCGATGAATACGTTTGCATTGGAATTTGTGCAGGGGCGAGGATGTCTACCCTTTGCACAGCTAATGTCGCCGCGACCGCGCGCCATCCATCGACAAGGAACCCTGCCTGATGCGCTCGAAACCCACGCTGTCGTTCTGGCAGATCTGGAACATGTGCTTCGGCTTCCTCGGCATCCAGTTCGGCTTCGCCCTGCAGAACGCCAACGTCAGCCGCATCTTCCAGACCCTGGGCGCCAGCATCGACGACATCCCGGTGCTGTGGATCGCCGCGCCGCTGACCGGGCTGATCGTGCAGCCCATCGTCGGCTACCTGTCCGACCGCACCTGGAACCGGCTGGGCCGTCGGCGCCCGTACTTCCTGGCCGGCGCGGTGCTGGCATCGCTGGCGTTGTTCGCGATGCCGAATTCGTCGGCGCTGTGGATCGCCGCCGGCCTGCTGTGGGTGCTGGATGCGTCGATCAACATTTCCATGGAGCCGTTCCGCGCGTTCGTCGGCGACCAGCTGGCGCCGGCACAACGCCCGGCGGGCTTTTCGATGCAGAGCTTCTTCATCGGCCTCGGCTCGGTCGTCGCCAGCCTGCTGCCGTGGTTGCTGGCGCAGGTCGGCGTTGGCAATACCGCCGGGCCGGGCGGGATCCCGGACACGGTGCGCTACGCGTTTTACTTCGGTGGTGCGGTGCTGCTGCTGGCGCTGGGCTGGACCGTGTTCCGCACGCGCGAATATGCGCCCGACGTGCTGGCCGGGTTCGCCGACGCGCGCCCGCCCGAGGCATCCAGGCGACCTGCATCAAGTGCGTCTCGCCGCCGCCACGCGCTCGCATGGGTGGCCGTCGGCATGGCCGGCATGCTGGCGATTGTCGAGTTCGACATGGACAAGCAGCTGTACATCCTTGCTGGCGGCATCGCCGCCTATGGGCTGGCATTGCTGGCCAGCGACTTCACCCGTTCACAGGGCATGTTCACCACCATCATGCGCGACGTGCACGACATGCCGGCAACGATGCGCAAGCTCGCGGTGGTGCAGTTCTTTTCCTGGTTCGCGTTGTTCGCGATGTGGATCTACACGACGTCGGCGGTCACCGCGGTGCATTTCGGCAGCACCGACACCACGTCCGCCGCGTACAACGAGGGCGCGAACTGGGTCGGCGTGCTCTTCGCCGCCTACAACGGCTTTGCGGCGCTGGCGGCGATCGTCATCCCACAGATGGTCAAGCGCTGGGGGTTGCGCATCAGCCACCTGGCGAACACCACGCTGGGCGGCATCGGTTTGTTGTCCTTCGTCGTGATCCGCGACCCGCACTGGCTGCTGCTGTCGATGGTCGGTGTCGGGTTCGCTTGGGCGTCGATCCTGTCCTTGCCCTATGCCCTGCTGTCCGACAGCGTGCCCTCCGAGAAGATGGGTGTGTTCATGGGCATCTTCAATTTCTTCATCGTGATCCCGCAACTGGTGGCGGCAAGCCTGCTGGGATTCCTGCTGAAGACGTTCTTCGGTGGACAGCCGCTGCAGGCGCTGGTGATCGGCGGCATCAGCCTGATCGTCGCGGGACTGTGCGTGCTGCGGGTGGCCGAACCCGGGACCACGCTGGCGACCGCCGCGGCGGGTGGCCCATGAATCGCCTGCAGCGACACGGCGGCCTGGCGGCCTGCCTGCTGGCCGCCGGCTGCGTGCCGGTGCCGCGCGCGGCACCGCCACCGCCTCCGAACAACGTGGCCGCGGCGAATGCGGAGTACCTCGGCACGCACGAACCATTTGCCTCGAAAGCCGTGTACTTCGTCCTGACCGATCGCTTCGTCAACGGCGACATAAGCAACGACCATCGCGACCAGGGCGGCGCGCATCGGACGTTCGACATCCCCACGCCCGGTGCGCCGCCGGGGCAGACCGACAACATCGGCTACCTCGGTGGCGATTTCCGCGGCGTGCTGGACAACGCCGACTACATCCGCGACATGGGCTTCGGCGCGGTCTGGGTGTCCCCGATCGTCGACAACCCGGACGAAGCCTTCACCGGTGGCGAGCCCGCGCATTGGGCCGGGAAATTCACCGATCGCGGCAAGACCGGCTATCACGGATACTGGGCCGACAACTTCTACCGCCTCGACGAACACCTGCCGAGTCCCGGCCTCGACTTTTCCGGGTTGACGAAGGGCCTGAAGCGGCATGGCCTCGACACCGTGCTCGACATCGTCTGCAACCACGGTTCACCGGCCTATACGATGCCGGTGGCGCAACCGAAGTTCGGCAAGATCTACGATCGCGACGGCAAGCTGCTGGCCGACCACCAGAACCTGCCACCGGACCAGCTCGACCCCCTGCACAACCCTCTGCATGCGTTCTACAACACGCACGGCGGCCTGGCACAGCTGTCCGACCTCAACGAGAACAACCCGGCTGTCATGGACTACCTGGTCGGCGCCTACGAGCAGTGGATCGACCAGGGCGCCGCGGCATTCCGCATTGATACCATCGGCTGGATGCCGCAGTCGTTCTGGCATGCGTTCGTCGGCCGCATCCGCAGTCGCCACCCCGGCTTTTTCATGTACGGCGAGGCGTTCGACATCAACGCCGATGCCATCGCCGAATTCACCAAGCCTGCCAACGCGGGCGTCAGCGTGCTCGATTTCCCGCTGCGCGAGCGCCTGTCCGATGCCTTTGGCCGACAACACGCCGGCTTCGAGCACGTGGCCGAGCGGCTGTACCTCGAGGACGGCCCCTACCACAATCCGTATGACCTGGTGACCTTCTACGACAACCACGACATGGCGCGACTGGATGCCGACGACAACGGCTTCATCGATGCCGACAATTTCCTGTTCACCACGCGCGGCATCCCGGCGATCTACTACGGTTCGGAGACCGGCTTCATGCGCGGCACCGCCGAGCACGCCGGCAACCGCAACTACTACGGCCAGGCCCGCATCGACGCCGCCGCCGGCAACCCGATCCACGACCGGCTGCGGCGCATCGCACGGCTGCGCGGGCAGTTGCCCGCATTGCAGCGTGGGCTCCAGGTCAACGTGCTGATGCAGGGAGACCGCGCGGCGTTCTATCGCGTCTACCAGGCGCACGGCCAACACCAGATCGCATTGGTGTTGCTCAACAAGGGCGACGCGGATGCCGCCTTCGACCTGCCTAACGTGCAGGCAGGACGATGGCGCAGTGCATTGCAGGGCGGTTCAATCGACGTCACCGCGGCGGCGGGACTGTCGGCGCGCGTGGCGGCGCATGATGTCGCGGTGTACCTGCTCGATGCGCCCGTGCGCGAACCGACATTGGCCGCCGCGCTGGATCGCGCGATGGCCGCGCTGCGGCGCAGTGGATCAGACGGGATCGCTGGAGCGCCGCACCACGAGTGAAACCGGCAGGATGGTGCCGGTCGCCGGCTCATCACGAACCAGCTGCATCAGCGTCTCCACCAGCAGTTGCCCGGCGCGCGTGGTGTCCTGCGCGATGGTGGTCAACGACGGCCTGGCGAAACGCGCGGTGGGGATGTCGTCGAAGCCGACGACGGCAACGTCTTCGGGGATGCGCCGCCCCTGCTCCCCCAGTGCGCGCATGGCGCCGATGGCGATGAGGTCGCTGGCGGCGAACACGGCGTCGAAGTTCACGTCGCGCCGCAGCAGCTCGCAGGCCGCGGCATGGCCGGCCTCCTCCGAGGTTTCCGCATCCACCTGCAGCGCGGGATCGATGCAACACCCGATCGCCGCCAGCGCATCGTTGCAGCCGCGGTATCGCTCGAGGAACTCGGGATAGTGGCTGGAGGCATCACCGAGGAAGGCGACGCGCCGCCGCCCGCCTTCGATGAGGTGCTCGGCCGCCAGGCGGCCGCCCTGGTAGTTGTCGCAACCGATCGAAATCCCGGGCTGGTCGGGCAACACCGCGCCCCAGCGCACGAAGTGCGTGCCGCGCACCACGAGGTCGTCGAGCTTGTCGCGGTACAGCACGTAGTCGCCATAGCCCAGCAGGATCAGCCCGTCGGCTTTCATGCTGTCCTCGTAGTCGGCATGCCAGTCGTCGGACAGCTGCTGGAAGGACACCAGCAGGTCCTGGCCCTGGCGCGAACAGGCGCGCGTGATCGAGCCCAGCATCGACAGGAAAAACGGATTGATGTGGGAGTCGTCTGGCGTCGGGTCCTCGAACAGCAGCAGGGCCAGCGTGCCCGAGCGCTGCGTGCGCAGGCTGGAAGCGTGGCGGTCGACCTTGTAATTGAGCTCCTTGGCGACATCTTCCACGCGCTTGCGCGTCTGCGCGTTCACCAGCGGGCTGCCGCGCAGGACGCGCGAGACTGTCGCCTGGGAGACGCCGGCGCGGTGCGCGATGTCGATCGAGGTGGCCTTGGTCTTGCGGGTCATCGTATGGATCCGGGCATCAGGCCCGCAGTGTAGTTCCGCGCCCGGCTGCGGCGGACGATGTCAGGTTCGTGGCCATCCCGTTCAGTGGGCCTCGTCCCAGTTCTTGCCGACGCCGACATCGACCACCAGCGGGACGCGCAGGTCCGCGGCGGCGGACATGCGGTGCCGCACCTCGTCGCGCAAGGCGTCGATGAAGTCGTCATCGGCCTCGAATACCAGCTCGTCGTGCACCTGCAACACCATCATCGCCTTCGCAGCGTAATCGCCCAGCCAGCCGTGGATATCGATCATGGCGCGCTTGATGATGTCCGCCGCTGTGCCCTGCATCGGGGCGTTGATCGCCGCACGCTCGGCGCCGGCGCGCAGGCCGGCATTGCGCGAGGCGATGTTCTCCAGGTGCAGGCGACGACCGAACACGGTCTCGACATAACCACGCTCGCGCGCTTCCTGCCGGGTGCGTTCCATGAAATCGCGCACCCCCGGATAGCGGGAGAAGTACAAACCGATGTAGTCCTGCGCCTCGCCGCGCGATATCCCGAGTTGCTTGGCCAGGCCGAACGCGCTCATGCCGTACATCAGGCCGAAGTTGATCGCCTTGGCCGCGCGGCGTTCGTTGTTGCTGACGTCGTCGATGGCCTTGCCGAACACTTCCGCCGCGGTGGCGCGATGGATGTCATCGCCGGAAGCGAACGCACGCAGCAATGCCGGATCCTGTGACAAGTGCGCCATGATCCGCAGCTCGATCTGGGAATAATCGGCGGCGAGAATCCGTCGCCCCGGCGGCGCCACGAACGCCTTGCGGATGCGGCGCCCGTCCTCGGTGCGGATCGGGATGTTCTGCAGGTTGGGGTCGCTGGACGCCAGCCGTCCAGTCGCGGCGCCGGCCTGGTGGAAGCTGGTGTGCACGCGACCATCGTCGCGATTGACCATCTCCGGCAACTTCTCGGTGTAGGTGCTGCGCAGCTTGGCAAGACTGCGGTATTCGAGGATCACGCGCGGCAGCTCATGTTGATCGGCAATCGCCTCCAGCGCTTCTTCGTTGGCCGACGGCTGCCCGGTCGGCGTCTTCACCAGCGCCGGCAGTTTCAGCTCCTCGAACAGCAACGCGCACACCTGCTTGGGCGAGTCGAGATTGAACGTACGCCCGGCCAGTTCCGTGGCCTGCTGCTGCAATGTCAGCATGCGTCGGCCCAGATCGACCGACTGCCGCCGCAACTCGTCCATGTCGATCATCACGCCGTTGGCCTCGATGCGCTCGAGCACCGGCACCAGCGGGATTTCGATCTCGCGGTAGACGCGCTCCAGCGTCGGTTCGGCCGCAAGTTTCGGCCCCAGCACGCGATGCAGGCGCAGGGTGATGTCGGCGTCCTCGGCGGCATAGCGGGTGGCATCGTCGAGCGCGACCTGCGAGAACTTGAGCTGCTTGACACCCTTGCCGGTGACATCGGCGTACTTGATCGTGCCATAACCCAGGTAGCGCTTGGCCAGCGATTCCGTGTCATGGCGGCTGGCGCCCGCATTCCAGACAAAGCTTTGCAACATCGTGTCGTCGGCGTAGCCACGCACCTCGACCCCATGGCAACGCAGCACATGCAGGTTGTACTTGCCGTGCTGGCCGATCTTGCGTTTGTCGGCATCGGCGAACAAGGGCCGCAGCGCATCCAGCACGTCCGCGCGCGACAGCTGTTGCGGCGCACCGGGGTAGTCGTGCGCCAGCGGAATGTAGGCAGCCTTGCGCGGTTCGACTGCCAGGCTCAGCCCGACCAGCTGCGCGCGCAGCGCATCCAGCGAATCGGTTTCGGTGTCGAAGGCGAATTCGTCCGCCGCACGCAGTCGGGCGATCCAGACATCGAGCTGCTCGCGGGTCAGCACCGTTTCATATTCGCCCGGCGCCGCCAGGGCCGGGTCGAGCGCTTCCTCTGGCTTCGCCGACGCGGGCGCGTGACCGGCTTCGCCGCCACGTACGCTGATCCGGGCGCTGCGCGGTGCCGACGTCGTGCCACCGTCCAGCTCGCGCAGCGCCGCACTGAAGCCATAGCGCGCGTACAGCACCCGCAAGGCCTCGACATCGCGCGCCCGCAGCTTCAGTGCGCTCGCCGGCAACTCCATCGCCACGTCGGTCTTGATCGTTACCAGCTCGCGATTGAGCGGCAATCGCGGCAGCGCTGCGCGCAGGTTCTCGCCGATCTTGCCGCCGATGCGATCGACGTTGGCGATCACGTCCTCGAGCGATCCGTATTCCGCCAGCCATTTTGCCGCCGTCTTCGGCCCGCACTTATCGACGCCGGGAATGTTGTCGACGGCGTCGCCCATCAGCGCCAGCAAGTCGACGATCTGTGTCGCATGCACGCCGAACTTGGCGAACACCGCCGCGTCATCGTCCATGCGGCTGCCGGACATGGTGTTGACCAGCACGATGCGGCCACCGCCATCGAAATTGCGCACCAGCTGCGCAAAATCCTTGTCGCCGGTGGAAATGGTGACGTCGCCGCCGTCGGCTGCGGCCTGCAGTGCCAGCGTGCCGATCACGTCATCGGCCTCGACGCCGTCAATGCGCAGCATCGGGAAACCCAATGCCTGCACGATCTCGCACATCGGCTGTACCTGTGCACGCAACTCTGGCGGCATCGGCGGGCGATGGGCCTTGTAGTCGGCATACATCGCATTGCGGAAAGTCGGCCCGGGCGCATCGACCACGAACGCGGCGCAATCGGGCTGCTCGTTGAGCGTCGCGCGCAACATGTTGACCACGCCGAACAGCGCCCCGGTCGGTTCACCGGCGGCGTTGGCCAGTGGCGGCAGCGCATGGAAGGCGCGATACAGGTAAGAGGAACCGTCGATCAGCACGAGTCTTGGCATCGGGCGATTCTACGCCGCGGCCCCGGGGCGGGACTCCGGGCGGGCCTTCGGACAGCGTGCCCTCACCTGCTGACGGCAGCGTCCCGGCGCATACTCGCCACAGACCCGCCATGCTGGAGGTGTGCCATGCGAATCCCGATGCTAGTCGCCGCAACACTGCTGTTTTCCGCCTGCGCCAGCATGGGTCAGGCCCCGCAGGTGCCTGCCAACGCGGTCGAGAGTTCCCGGACCGAAAGCAACGGTGACGTCATCTCCGAGTATCGCGTGCAGGGCCAGCTGCGGATGGTGCGCGTGCAGCCCGCGCGCGGACCGGTCTACTACATGATCGACAGCAACGGCGATGGCCGCCTGGACAGCAACAAGGGCGAGGTGTCGCCGGTGTATTTCAAGCTGTACGGTTGGTAGCTCGTCGCTGGGCTGCCTGCGCATGCCGATGATGTGCATGCCGGTGCAGTGCGTGCGGATTGTGGACGGCTTTGTCTTGGCGAAGGGTTGATCCCGCTGTTTTTCGCACGTCTTGATGGCTTGTCGTCACCCGACTAACCTCTCGCGCCAGCACCACCGCCAGCCAGATGTCGCTGCCGCCGCGTGCGTTGACGCTGATGGAGCGGCGGATGCACAACAACGAGGACGTGTCGGGGCAGGGGGCGCCGCCCAATCCCTATACGCAAGCGTTGCTGGCGGGCATGCCCGCTCCGCCGCCGGGTGCAGCACAGGAAGCTCCGCCCGCTGTACGCGAAGATGCGTCCAGCGCCCAGTTCATCAACAACCCGGATGCGTTGCTGGTGCGTGGCACCTACGTCCGCTGCGTGCTGGAGACGCGGATCGTCACTGACATTCCCGGCTTCACCTCGTGCGTGGTCACCGAGCCGACCTATTCGATCAATGGTCGCAGTTTGCTGCTGCCCAAGGCATCGAAAGTCTCCGGCCGCTATGACACCGACGCCAACGGTCCGCGCGTCGCAGTCGTCTGGGATCGCATCACCACGCCCAACGGCATCGACATCAACATGGCCAGTCCGGGCGTGGACAATCTTGGCGGCGCCGGGCATCCAGGCGACTACGACGCGCACTGGCCCAGTCGCATCAGCGCGGCGCTGATGATCAGCCTGATCAGCGACGTCTTCAAATATGAAGGCGGGAAACACGGGCCGCGGACGACCACCGTCAGCAACGGCGTCGTCACCCAGGCGCCGTTCGACAGCAACACCGCGCGCACGATGGAGCGGCTGGCCAACCAGGCCCTGAACCGCAGCATCAGCCGGCCGGCAACGGTCACCATCAACCAGGGCACGGTCGTGAACATCTACGTGGCCAAGGACGTCGATTTCTCGGGAGTGCTGGCGCGCCGCTGACGCGGCCGCCGGTCACCACGCATGGAGGTCGACGATCCGCCGGTGGCCCGCATCTCGAACGATTTCCTGAGCTACCAGTACGAGGTGCTCGGCATCCTCGATTACATGGGTTCGGCGGACGTCACCGAAATCTGCATCAACCGGCCGGGCGAGATCTACCTGGAGACGCGCGCGGGTTGGCAGCGGATCGCGGTGCCGGCGCTGACGTTCGAGCGCGCGCGGCAGTTCTGCACGGCGGTGGTCAACGAGAGCAACACCGGACAACGCATCACCGATACCGATCCGGTGGTGTCGTTGACGTTTCCGACCGGCCAGCGTGCGCAGTTCGTGATTCCGCCGGCCTGCGACGCGGGCAAGGTGTCGATCACGATCCGGCTTCCGTCCAGGCAGACCCGGAGCTTGCTGCAGTACCAGGCCGAGGGATTCTTCGACAGCATCCTCGAGCAGGGAAGCGCGCTGGCCGACCACGATCGCGAGCTGATGGAACTGCGACGGTCGCGCGACTATGCGGCGTTCTTCAAACAGGCGGTCCTGTACAAGAAGAACATCGTCGTCTCCGGCGCCACCGGCAGCGGCAAGACCACCTTCATGAAATCGCTGGTGCACCAGATCCCGCACGACTAACGGCTGGTCACCATCGAGGACGCACGCGAGCTGTTCATCGAGCAGCCCAACGCCGTGCACCTGCTGTATTCCAAGGGCGCGCAGGGCGCCAGCAACGTGACGGCCAAGAGCTGCATGGAGGCCTGCCTGCGCATGAAACCGGATCGCATCATCCTGGCCGAACTGCGCGGCGATGAAGCCTTCTACTTCATCCGCAATTGCGCCTCCGGCCATCCGGGCTCCATCACCAGCTGCCACGCCGGGAGCACGCCGCAGACCTGGGATCAACTGGCGCTGATGGTGAAAGCATCGACCGAGGGCGCAGGCCTGGAGTTCGCGGTCATCAAGCGGCTGCTGAGGATGACGATCGATATCGTCGTCCACATCCAGGCGCATGCCGGCGAACGCCGCATTACCGCCATCGATTTCGATCCGGAGCGGACCTTGCGTGAGTAAGTGCCAGTGGGCGCGCGAGTCAAACCCGCGCGCCCACTGGAACTACAGCGATTACAACGTTGCTACTTCCGCGGGCGCCAGCGCAGGCTGAGCCCGAGCTCGCGTCCCGGCTGGTTGTAGAACGCCGCCGTTTCGTAAGTCCGGTCGAAGGCATTGCGCAGGTCCGCCTGCAGTGTCCAGTCCGGACGCAACGCGTATTCCGCGCGCAGGTCGAGCGTGGCGTAACCGCCTACATGCAAGGTGTTGGCGACATCGTCGTAGCGGCCGCCTTCGGCGATCCAGCTCGCACCCAGGCGCCAACCACCGAACGCACGATCAAGGTCGACACGTGCGCTCTGGCGGGCGCGCCGTGGCAGCAGGTTGTCGAAATTCGTGCCGACGCTGCGGTTGCGTGCATCCACGAAACTGGTTTGCGCAACGACGTCCCAACCAGCCAAAGTGGCGCCGGCCGTGATTTCCGCACCGCGGATGTGGGCGCTATCGAGGTTGTTGGCCTTGAAGATCGCGGTGTCGTAAGTGATCAGATCGACGATCGTGGTCTGGTAGGCATTGAGCTGCCAGTGCCACGTCGCCAGTCGCTGCGCGACCCCGACCTCGACGCTGCGCGATGTTTCCGGTCGCAGCGCACTATTGCCGTAATACGGGTAATACAGCTCGTTGAACGTCGGCGCCTTGAACGCGTTGCCGGCATTGGCGGTGAAGCGCAGGCCGTGTGCGGCATCGAGACCCCACGCGACCCCGCCGGTGTCGTGGCCACCGAACTGCTCGTTATCGTCGTGGCGCACGGATGCCTGCAGGTCGTTGCGACCAAAATGTCCCTGGTACTGTGCGAATCCGGCGCGGTTGCCGCGCGTCGGATCGAAGTCGGTGAACGGCGTGCCACTGGCGTGATCGCGAAACCAGTCGTATCCAACGGTGAGCAGTTGCGCATCGGCGATCCCGAAATCGCCCTGCACGGTGGCGCTGTCACGCCGACTGTCGAAGCGGTCGGTGAACACGTGCTGCTGGAAATCCCTCGACGCATCGATATTTCGCCCGGCGATCAGCTGGAGAGCGAAGCGCTCGCTGGCGACATAGCGAACCTTGCCGCCCACCACCTGCTGGACCGTGTCCGAGTTGTCCGGCAAGCCGAAATCAGGATTGGAGTCATAGGCGTTGTGGCCTTCGCTGCGCAGACCGTTGGCTTCCAGCGTCAACGCCTCGGTTGCATTGAACCCACCATGCAGCGACAGCGAGCGGTTGCGATAGCCGTCGCGATCGGGTTGTGGCGTCGTGATGTAGCAACCACCGGAAAATGGCGTCGGCGTGGCGACCCGACAGGCATTGATGCCGACGCTTTGCTGCCAGCTGCCGTCGATACCGAACCACCCACGCGCCGATCCCATGTCGACCCCGGCGCTGGTTTCGCGCAGACCATGGCTACCGGCGCCGATGCGCACGTGCGGACTGACGCCGTTCTGGACGCGGCGGGTAAAGATCTGGATCACGCCGCCGATCGCCTCCGAGCCGTACAGGCTGGAGCGCGGTCCGCGCACGATCTCGATGCGTTCGATCAGCTCGACCGGGATGTCCTGCAGCGCAGCAAGGCCCGAGGTCGCCGAGCCGATGCGCACGCCATCCACCAGGAACAGCGTGTGGTCGGATTCGGTGCCACGCAGGAACAGCGTGGTCAGCTTGCCGAGCCCGCCCTGGTTGACGAGGTTGATGCCGGCGCGGCCGCGCAGCAGTTGCGGCAGCGAATGCGCCTGGCTGCGTTCGATCTCGGCGCGATCAATCACCTCGACCGCGGCCAGCGACTGGTCGACGGTGACGGCGGTGCGGGTGGCGGTGACGACGATCTGGTCGAGGTCGGTGGTATGACTTGTTTGCGCCAGCGCGCACGCCGGCAGGGACAGCGCGAGCGCTGCAGTCAGGATTCGCAATTGCATGAGTTCTTCTCCAGCGCGCACGCCCGCGCGCAATGACAGTCGGGAGTCGCGTTGGAGAAGACATGCGTGCGATGGGCCGCGGAAAGACGGCGCCGCCGCCGCAATGCCCGCCGCATCGCAACCAGTGACTCCGTGGCCGGTCTCCGGACTGGCGAGTGGAGTTGCATGCAGATGCATGCAACTCCGGCGGCGACGCCTTCCCATGCCAGCCTTGCTCGTTGAAGAGCAGGCAATCGCACAGTGGCGGATGTCGCGGCTTGTCTCGCTTACCGTTGCGGGGGCAGTGCCGGAATGACTGCGGGCGCTTGCATAAGCGCTGCAGTGTCACCGGCTTCCCGTTTCAACCCTTGGGCATGCGTTGGAACGCAGCCCGCAGGTCACCTCGAAGCGGACGCAGTCTATGCGAGTGCGCAGTCACGCGCAAAACAATCGTCAGTCGGACGCTTCGGGTGCGTCGAGGACATTGGCTGTGTCGAAGCCGGCGCCGGCGTCGATCGCCTCTTTGATCGCCTCTTCGTGCGCCATCATCGTGGTCGTGACCGGACCGGCGGCGGGACGTCCGCGCGGCAACGGCAGCAACGCGATCGCCGCTTCTGCCGCAGTCACCAGATCGGTGCGTCGCGCCTCGGGGACTTCCTGCCAGTGGCAGTCGAGCAAGGCGCCTTCCAGCGCGTACAGCAGGTTGAGGCTGGGCTTGAAGCCGGCGCGCTTGACGCGCATGAAGGCCGCGACCGCACCGAGCGCTTCCAGATCCTCGCGCGTGCGCAGTCCGACCTGACGCAGCCAGGCCGCCGATTTCGGGCCGATGTTGCGCAATTTTTCCTGCGTGATCATGGCAGCGACGCCGTGAAGCAGGACGCCATGAAGCATTGGGCGATCGCTTCGAGCCCGGCCTGGTCATCGGCATCGAAACGGTCCGGGATCGGGCTGTCGATGTCGAAGACGCCGACGAGCTGGTCGCCTGCGCCTTCATCGGGCAATACAAGCGGAACGACAAGTTCCGAACGCGATGCCGCATCGCAGGCGATGTGGCCGGGGAACGCCTGGACGTCGGCGATGCGCTGGGTCGTGCGGGTGCGCGCGGCGGCACCGCACGCGCCCTGGTCGAGGGCAATGCGCACGCAGGCCGGCAAGCCCTGGAACGGACCGACCACCAGCTCGGTGCCGTCGAAGAAATAAAACCCGACCCAGTTGAGTTGCGGCAACGCGTGATAGACCAGCGCCGACAGGTTGGCGGCGTTGGCGATCCGGTCGGGTTCGCCGGCCACCAGCGCGCGTGCCTGCGCCAGCAGTTGCGCGTACTGCTCCGGTTTGCTCCCGGCAAGATCGGTGGCGGCGAACATCTGTCGAGTCTACCCGCGGGCGCGGCGTGGCGCTCGACTGCCATGCCATTGCGGGGAAGGTGCTTGCTAGCATGGCCTGATGCACATGCAGGGCTTCTACGTCACCGGTACCGACACCGGCATCGGCAAGACCGTCGTCAGCACGGCGCTGCTGCAGGCGTTGCGCTTGCGCGGGTTGCGCGCGGTCGGGATGAAGCCGGTCGCCAGCGGCTGCGAACAAGTGCTCCGGGACGGCACGCGGCCAGGCTGGCGCAACGACGACGCGCTGGCGCTGCAGGCGGCGAGCGAGCCGCAACCGGCGTACGCGGACCTCAACCCGTATGCGTTGCCGCTGCCGCTGGCGCCGGAACTGGCCGCGCGCGAGGCGGGCATCACCATCGCCCTGGAGACGATCCTCGCCGCGCATGCGCGCCTGCGGGCGCAGGCCGACGCGGTGGTGGTCGAAGGCGTCGGCGGCTGGGCCGCACCGTTGTCCGCTGCGCTCACCCAGGCCGATCTGGTGCGCGCGCTCGATCTGCCGGTGCTGTTGGTGGTCGGATTGCGGCTCGGCTGCCTCAACCACGCCATCCTGAGCGCACAGGCGATCGCGGCCGACGGTTGTCGTCTGGCCGGATGGATCGGCAGTGCGATCGATCCGGACATGCAGCGACGCGATGAACACCGCGCGCTGCTGCAGGCGCGGGTCGGGGCGCCTTGTTTGGGTTGGCTGCCGCACGCCGGGCGGGCCGACCAGGGTGCGTTATCGCGTTATCTCATGCTCCCGGGATGACTTCCCGGTGTGACCCCAAGCCCGACTTCTGGCACAGGACCCGCGAGGGTCGAATGCTAGACTGGCCGGTATAGAAAATCGCTTTTGAGGCCACGCAATGCGCCGTTCGCACCCCATGCTGCTGGTTTTGACCGCGGCGATCCTGGCCGTCGCACTCGGCGCCGGCTGTTCCAAAAAGGACGGCGCGGCGGCTGCGCCCGCCGGTGCGGGTGCTCCGCCCGGGGGCGGCATGCCGCCACTGCCGGTCGAGGCGATCACGCTCAAGCCGCAGTCGCTCGTGGGTGGCCTGGAAACGGTCGGCAGCCTGCGCGCCGATGAATCGGTGGTGGTGCGGCCCGAGATCGCGGGTCGCATCAGCCGCATCCATTTCACCGAAGGCGGTCGTGTCGCTGCCGGGCAGCCGTTGTTCACGCTCGACGGAAGCCTCGCCCAGGCCAGCCTGAACGAAGCGGCCGCCAACCTCGAAAACAGCCGCCGCAGTGCCGGTCGCGCCGGTGAACTGGCCAAGGACAAGCTGATCGCGCAGGCGGATTACGACAAGGCCCGGGCGTCGCTCGGGGTCGACCAGGCGCGGGTCGCCTCGGCCCGCACCATGCTGTCGAAGATGACCCTGCGCGCACCGTTTTCCGGACAGATCGGACTGCGCGAAGTCAGCGTCGGCGAGTTCGTCAATGTCGGCCAGGACCTGGTCACGCTGGTGCGGCTGGATCCGATCGAGGTCGACTTCAGCGTGCCCGAGGGTGCGCTGTCGCAGCTGCATGACGGCCAGAAGATCCGCGTCAGCCTCGATGCCTTTCCCGGCGATATCTTCGGTGGGCAAGTGGTGGCGATTGCCCCAGTGATCGATGCCAACAGCCGCAGCGCCAAGCTGCGCGCGCAGATTCCCAACCCCGACTTCAAGTTGCGCCCGGGCCAGTTCGCCAAGCTGCAACTGGACACCGGCACCGGCAGCACCGATGCGCTGCTGATCCCGGAGCAGGCGCTCATGCAGGACGGCGACACCCGCTTCGTCTACACCGTGGTCGCCGGCAAGGCGAAGAAGGTGGTCATCAAGACCGGCGCGCGGGTACCCGGACAGGTGCAGGTAACCGAGGGGCTCAAGGCCGGCGATGTCGTGATCACCGCCGGGCAGACCAAACCGCTCATGCACGACGGGCTGGACGTGATGCCGCTGCCGCCGGATGGTGCGCCCGGCGCGCCGAAGCCGCCTGCAGGCGCTGCGCAACGACAGGGCAAGCCGCAAGCCGCACCGGCGCCGAAGGGCTGACGCCGGCATGGTGCTCTCGGATATCTCCATCCGCCGGCCGGTCTTTGC
>JANMAO010000043.1:0-8146 GCA_031359875.1 Lysobacter sp. | reverse complement strand
ACGATCGTCATCATCAAAGCGGCTGCGCTGTTCGCTGACGGCATAGCCCTGGCCGGCACGCGCGCGGGTGAAGGCGCCACTGTTGCCACGGCCGGGATCGGTGATCAGCACTTCGGCATCCGGTTGCGCATGGCGTAGCAGCATGGCTGCGATCAGCCCGGCATGTCCGGTTTCGTACAGGATGTCGCTGCCGATGATCAGGTCGAAACGGCCGAGTTCGACATCGGGCGTCTCCCAGGGTAAATCCCGGTAACTGATGGGGGGGAGCTGGTTCTGCCTTGCGTTGTACTGCAGGAATGATTCCGCAAGCGGATGATGATCGCTGGCGGTCACGTCGGCGAGGCGGCGCTGCAGCACCAGACTGGAGAGGCCGAGGCCGCAGCCAAGTTCGAGGATGCGTTTGCCGGCGACATCGAACGTGCACATCGCCTCGGCCAACACGCGGCCGGACGGCCATACCTGGCCGAACAGGCACCACAGCGCCGACGAGATGCCGATGCGCGCCGCGAGATGGTCCGGATCGGCGAACTGCTGGCGATCGCTGAGCGCGCGGATGTGGTAGTCGTGGCCACCGAGGCGGACGTCGAGCTGGCGGGTGGTGTAACCCGGCATGGAGCCCCCGGAATGGCGATCATCCCGGCAATGCGGGAGATGCAGGAGAAGGAGCAAAACGGCGAGGGAAACCGGGCCGGGCGACGCGCAAGCCGATGGAAGCGCACGGTCATCTTACGTCGATATCAAAAAACCGGCCTTAACGCTGGATGAAATCGGGCCGGATGAAATCGGCGGGATGAAATCGCGACCTTGGGCACACATACTGAAGCGGCGGAATCGTGTGCCTGACAGCCTCGGGACGTTCTTTGGGGCTGCCTTTGCTGATTTCCGCCAATAATTCATTTCCCCAACACGAGCAAACAAAATGACGATTTCCATGTACAGCGCCTGCGTTCCGGTCCTTCGGCAGATGCTCGGCGGCCTCGATGGCGTGTTGGCCAAGGCCGAGGTGCATGTGGCCGACCGCAAGATCGACGCCAATGCGCTGCTGCAGGCACGGTTGTTTCCCGACATGTTCCCGCTGACGCGACAGGTGCAGATCGCCTGTGACTTCGCCAAGTCGGTGCCGGCGCGGCTGGCCGGCGTCGATGTGCCCGCGTACGACGATACCGAACAGACCTTCGCCGAACTGCGTGCGCGCATTGCCCGCACGCTGGCCTTCATCGACGGCCTGGATGCGGCGCAATTCGTCGGCGGCGAAGAGCGCGAGATCGTGCTGCGGCCCGGCACACCGAAGGAGCGCAAGATCGGTGGCCAAGCCTATCTGCTGGCGTACGGGCTGCCGCAGTTCTTCTTCCATGTCACGACGGCCTATGACTTGCTGCGCCATAACGGCGTCGAGCTCGGCAAGAAGGACTACATGGGCGTTTACTAGCCCAGGTGTCTACTAAGCCTGGGCGTTTACTAGCCTGGGCGTCTACTGGCATCCATCGAGCGTGCCGGCCGACGCGGTGGCAGAATCGACCACCGCGTTGAGCCAGGATTGCAGTCGATGACCGATGTTGCAGTGATTCGCGTCAATTCGACACGCCGCGTGCTGTTCGCGAGCCTGATCGGCACCACCATCGAGTTCTTCGACTTTTACATCTACGCCACTGCGGCGGTGCTGGTATTCCCGCGGCTGTTCTTTCCCGGCAGCGATCCGGCAACGGCGACATTGCAATCGCTGGCGACGTTTGCGTTGGCGTTCTTCGCGCGACCCGTCGGGTCGGCGCTGTTCGGACATTTCGGCGACCGCATCGGGCGCAAGGCGACGCTGGTCGCCGCGTTGCTGACGATGGGGATATCGACGGTGACCATCGGTTTGCTGCCGACCTACGCCAGCATCGGCGTGGCAGCGCCTGTGCTGTTGGCCCTGTGTCGTATCGGCCAGGGCATCGGGCTCGGCGGCGAGTGGGGCGGGGCGGTGCTGCTGGCGACCGAGCATGCGCCGGCAGGTCAGCGCGCATGGTTCGGGATGTTCCCGCAGCTTGGCGCGCCGCTCGGATTCCTCCTCGCGACGGGCACATTCCTGGTCATGACCGCAACGGTGGATGAGGCGGCGTTCTTCGCATGGGGTTGGCGGCTGCCGTTCCTCGGTAGCGTCGTGCTGGTGGGGATAGGGTTGTGGATCCGGTTGCGGATCAGCGAAACGCCCGCGTTCCAGCGCGTCATCGAACAAGAGGCACGCGCGCGGCAACCCATGCTCGTCGTGCTGGCACGACACCCCCGGACGTTGCTGGCCGGCGTGCTGGGCTCGATCGCGACCCTGCTCGTGTTCTACCTGATCTCGGTGTTCGCGCTGAGTTGGGGCACCACGAAACTTGGCTATTCGCGCGAACAATTCCTGTGGCTGGAAATGGGCGCCGTTCCTTTCTTCGCGGCCACCATCCCACTGTCGGCCTGGATCGCCGGTCGCTTCGGCAGTCGCAATGCGATGCTGTTGGCGACCGTTGCGATCCTGCTGTTCGGCATCGCCTTTGCGCCGTTGTTCGTCGCCGAAAGTCTCGTCGGCACCTTCCTGTTCCTGGCGCTGGGCATGAGCCTGACCGGATTGACCTACGGCGCGGTCGGCACGCTTCTCGCCGGGATGTTTCCGACCGCGGTGCGCTACACCGGGACGTCGCTGGCGTTCAACCTGGCGGGCATCCTGGGTGCCTCGCTGACGCCCTACATCGCGACGTGGCTGGCGAGCCGGTACGGTCTGGCCTATGTCGGCTACTACCTGTCGGCGGCCGCGTTGCTGACCTTGCTGGCGTTGTTGACCGTTAAGACGGATCGCGACTGAGTAGTCCCGAAGTTGGCTGCGCGTCCGCAACGGTAGACACTGGGACCTGATCGTGGGCATCGAGGACGTGCAGGCATGAGCCGTAACCACAATCCGCAAGCCGAGCAGATGGGCGACGAGTCCATGGCCCGCAACCTCGCGCACCAGGCCGAGGCGATCTGGCCGCAGGAACAGCGCCTGTTCGACCGCTACGCGTTATCGGGAGCGTTGCGGATCCTCGACCTCGGCTGCGGCACCGGCGAGATCACGCGCCGGCTGGCGGAGCGCTATCCGCAGGCCACGCTGCTGGGCATCGACATCCTCGAAGGCAACCTCGCTCTCGCGCGTCGTGACAGCGCTGCGTTTGGTGAACGCATCGGCTACGCGCAGGGCGACGCGTTCGCGCTGGATCTCGCCGATGCCAGTTTCGATCTCGTCGTGTGCAGGCACATGTCGCAGGCAGTGCCGGATTTTCCGTTGGTACTGGCCGAAATCCCGCGCGTGCTCAGGCCCGCCGGCTGGCTGCATCTGCTGTCGGAGGACTATGGGATGCTGCATTTCCCGGCAGCGCGCGAGGTCGATGGATTTGATCCGGATCATTTCTGGAACACCAATGCGATCGCATTCCTGCGCAGCATTGGCTGCGATGGCCGGATCGGCCGACATTCGCCGACACTGCTGCAGACGGCGGGTTACCTCGATGTCGCGATGGACTACGTCAGCGTCGATACCTTGCGCGTCCCGCGCGACACCTTCGCCGGCATCATTCGTGCGTGGCGCGACGGCTACGCGGAACCGCTGGCGGGCGCCACCGGGCGCGCGGTTGCCGCGGTCACTGCGGATTTCGACACCATGATTGCGGCGATCGAAACACCACCTCAGTACGTCGTCTGGCAGGTGCCCGTGGTATCCGGGCGCAGGGCTGCTTGATGCAGGCGATTGACCTGGCCGAGGCGGAGCGCGAGATCGATGCGCTCGCCGCGGCCTTCTTTGCCGTGTTCGATAACCGCGACGGAGTGCGGGTCGATCTCGACCAACTGCGCACGCTGTGCATCGCGCAGGCACTGCTGATCAAAGCGGTCGGGCCGACACCGGACATCTGCGACCTCGACGCCTTCATCGCGCCACGCGAGCATTTGCTCAATGCTGGCACGCTGGTCGATTTCCATGAGCAGGAAGTGTCCGCGCGCACCGAGATTTTCGGCAACATCGCGCAGCGCTGGTGCCGCTACCGCAAAGCGGGGCTGCTCGAGGGTCGTGCGTTTGCCACCGAGGGGATGAAGGGGTTGCAGTTCCTGCAGACGCCGCAGGGCTGGCGCATCAGCGCCGTGCTCTGGGACGACGAACCGGGCTGAACAGTCTGCGCTGGATTCGGGCGCGCGGGGCGCGTTGCTCGGCTACTCTTGCGACATGACAGCATCCAACCAGGCGGTGCGCACCATGATTGCCATCACCCGTGACGTGAGCCCGAGCCTGGCTGGCTGCGAGCTGTCGTTCGTGCCGCGTGCCGCCATCGACATCGAGCGCGCGGTCGCGCAGCACCACGCATATCGCGATGTGCTGACAGCGCTCGGTTGCCGCGTGATTGCGTTGCCTGCACAGCCGGACATGCCCGATGCCGTCTTCGTAGAAGACGTGGCGATCGTGCTGGACCAGGTTGCGATCCTGACGCGCCCCGGGGCGGCGTCGCGGCGCGCGGAGGGCGCATCGGTGGCGGAAGCGCTGATGCACTACCGCCCGCTGCGCGCGATCGAAGCGCCGGGCACGCTCGACGGCGGTGACGTCTTGCGCGTGGGCCGTACGCTGTACGTCGGTGAGGCGGCACGGAGCAATGCGGCCGGGATTGCGCAGCTGCGCGCGTTGCTCGACGAGTTCGGCTACAGCGTGCAGGCCGTGCCGACCCACGGCTGCCTGCATTTGAAGTCGGCAGCAACGCAAGTTGCGGACGGTACGCTGCTGGTGCAGCCGGCCTGGATCGATACCGACGTATTCGCAGGCTTGCGGCTGATCGAGGTCGATCCCGACGAGGAGCACGCTGCCAATGCCTTGCGGATCGGCAACGGATTGATCCATCCCGATTGTTTCCCGCGCACCTCGCAACGGCTGCAAGCCGCCGGGATCACGGTCACGCCGGTCGACATCTCGGAGTTGCAGAAGGCCGAAGGCGCGGTGACCTGCTGCAGCCTGATGTTTTCTGAATCAATGGTGTGAATCGCGCGAACGGCGCGCACCCATCGTCGCGTCGCCGGTCTCTTGATGGACAAGTCCTCCGTGGAGATTGCGATGCTCAAGGTAATGGCCGGGTCGATATCCCTCTTGTTGCTGGCGCAACTGCCGGCGATGGCAGCTCCGGCCTGCACGGCCCGCAGCGGGCCAGAAACCGTGCCGTTGGTCGAGCTGTATACGTCCGAAGGCTGCAGCAGCTGTCCACCGGCGGATCGCTGGTTTTCCCAGCAAGCCTCGGCGCATGTCGATGGCGCAGACGCCAACTGGCTGGCCTTCCATGTCGATTATTGGGACAGCATCGGCTGGTCCGACCGGTTTGCGTCGGCGACGTACTCACAACGACAACGTGCGCGAGTCGCAGCCGGCGGTGGGTCGACCGTGTACACCCCGCAGGTGATGGTCGGCGCGCAAGTGCAGACACCCTGGCATGCGGGCATCGGCTCTTCCTTGCGGCAGGCGCGGATGCCTTCCGGGGCGGGGCTGGCATTGCAGTTGCAACCAGTCGCCAAGGGCTGGCAGGTGGCGCTGGGTGCCTCGCGCGCGGGATCGGCACCAGCCGGCGACGCACAGGTCTGGTTGGCGCAATACAGCGACGACCAGAACACCCAAGTGCGCGCGGGCGAGAATGCGGGCGTGAAGTTGCACCACGATCGCGTTGTCCGGCACCTGTGGGGACCGTGGCCGCTGAACGCCACGGCGGTCTCCCGGCAGGTGACCATGGACGCACCATCGCCGCGTTGGGGCGTCACCGCCTTCGTACAGGATGCGCGGGGTCGCGTCTGGCAGTCGCTCAACCTGCCTGCGGCGGCTTGCGTCGCCGGTTCCCTGCAATGATCCCTGAGGGGCCGTTGCAGCGCGAAGATACAATCGCCGCGATTCAACGCAGGGACTACACATGAGCTGGGTCGGAATCGCATTGGTCGTGGTCGGTTTGTACCTGGCGCTGAAGGTCGCGGGCGTTGCGATGAAGCTGGCAATGTGGGCGTTGGTGCTGGTGGGCGCGTACTGGGTGCTGGCGCCGCACATGGGCTGGCCATGGCCGTTCTGAGGTCATGTAGCGCCTGTAAAATGCGGCAATGATCCTGAATGTCGCTGCCTACCACTTCGTCCATATCGACGATCCGCACGCGCTGGCCGCGCGACTGCAGGAGCAAGCGGAAGCCGGCGCCCTGCGCGGTACGGTGCTGGTCGCGGAAGAGGGCATCAACTTGTTCCTCGCCGGTGACGAAACCGCCGTGCGTGCGTTCCTCGACTGTTTGCGTACCGATGCGCGTTTCTCCGCCATCGCGATCAAGGAAAGCCTGAGCCGCGCGCAACCGTTCGCACGACTCAAGGCGAAGGTGAAGCCGGAAATCATCAGCTTCCGTCGCGATGGCGCATCGCCACGCGATGGCCGCGCACCGGTGGTGACACCGGAGACGCTGGCGCGCTGGATTGAGCAGGGACAGGACGACGGCGGCCGTCGCCTGGTGTTGCTCGACACGCGTAATCGCGAGGAAGTCGGCTACGGCACCTTCGCCGATGCGTTGACGTTGCCCATCGACAATTTCACCGACTTGCCCGAAGCCATCGCCCCGCATCGCGAAGAGTTGCGCGACGCCACCGTGGTGAGTTTCTGTACTGGCGGCATCCGTTGCGAGAAGGCGGCGTTATGGCTGCGCAACGACGGCATGTACAACTTGTGGCAGCTTGAGGGCGGCATCCTCGGCTACTTTGCGCGAGTGGGTGGCGCGGGATACGACGGACGCTGCTTCGTGTTCGACGAGCGCGTGGCGCTGGATCCACAACTGGCGCCGTTGGTGGATGCGGTGACTTCGTAGGATGGGTTGAGCCGCGCCGCCGTGACGTTCGACGTGCGGCTCGGTTGCAACGCGCCGCCGCGCGCCTGGACCTACAGTTCCGAGCGTTTGTTTTTGATGTAGTCCACGGCACCCATCCCCGCACGCCTTCCGCTGGCAAAACACGCGGTGAGCAGATAGCCCCCGGTGGGCGCTTCCCAGTCGAGCATCTCGCCGGCACAAAACACGCCCGGTAGCGACCGCAGCATCAGTGCATCGCCCATCGCTTCCAGACGCACCCCGCCGGCGCTGCTGATCGCTTCTGCGATCGGGCGCGGGCGAATCAGTCGCAACGGCAGCCGCTTGATGATGTTCGCGAGCACGCCGATGTCATCACCGCAGGCCTTGCCCAGCACTTCGTACAGCAACGCGGCCTTGACGCCGCTGATGCCGACCTGCCGCCGCAAGTGTTCGCTGAGCGAACGGCCGTCACGCGATGCGACGAGTTCGCGTTCCAGACGCGCCAGGTCGCGTCCAGGTGCGAGATCAAGGTGCAAGGTCACGCTGCCGTCGCGGGCGATTGCATCGCGCAAGGTTGTCGACAAGGCGTAGACCAGACTGCCTTCGATGCCGGTGCCCGTCACTACGCATTCGCCCTGCAACGCATGGGCAAGGCCATGGAGATCGACCCAATGGGCGATCACGGGTTTCAGTGGTGCGCCAGCGTGGCGCGACGCGAAATGCTCGCTCCAGTCGATGTCGAAGCCACAGTTGGAGGGCTGCAACGGCGCGACATCGACGCCTCGCTCGCGCAACACCGACTGCCACGCGCCATCGGACCCCAATTGCGGCCAGCTGCCGCCGCCGAGTGCGAGCACCATCGCATCGGCAAGGGCGAGCCGCTCGCCATCGGGAGTATCGAACCGCAGTGCGCGGGCGTCGTCCCAACCTGTCCAGCGGTGATCGACGTGGAAGCGGACGCCGTTCTCCCGCAGCCGCCGCACCCAGCCGCGCAACAGCGGCGCGGCCTTGCGATCCATCGGGAACACGCGGCCGGACGTGCCGACATAGGTGTCGATCCCGAAACCACGCGCCCAGTCGCGCAATGCGTCGGCGTCGAAGTCGTCGAGCCACGAAGCAACGTCGGCTTGGCGTTCGCCATAACGCGCATCAAAATTCGGACGCCGCTCGGAATGGGTGAGGTTGAGTCCGCCCTTGCCGGCAATCAGGAACTTGCGCCCGACCGAACCCTTGGCTTCGTACAGGTCGACTTCGATACCAGCGGCACGCGCAACTTCGGCCGCCATCAGGCCAGCCGGACCGCCGCCGATCACGATCAGTC
>JANMAO010000031.1:0-3399 GCA_031359875.1 Lysobacter sp. | reverse complement strand
CGCCGGAGCGCCGGCCTTGATCGGCGGGGCCGGCCTCGCGGTCGATACCGCGCAGTGGTACATGTGGAAGCGCGAGATGCAGTACGCGGTCGATCAGGCCGCGATGGCGGGAGCCTGGTCGCGCGTCGGCGGCACCACCGGGAATGAATACCAGACCCGCGCCCGGCAGGAGCTGACCGCCAACCTGCAAGTGGTCGATTTCCAGGGAACGCCATCGATCACTTTGGAGCAGTGGAACACGTCGGGTGCCGCGAACAGCGTCAAGGTCTCGCTGAGCGCCACCCGCGAGTTGCCATTCAGCAAGCTGCTCATGGGAGATGGCACAACCATTGCCGTCTCCGCGCAGGCGCGGTTTGAGAAGGCATCGGCGTTCACCGCCTGCCTGATCGCGGTCGATCCCAGCACGAGGGGGGCGATCACCTTCGCGGGCAATGCCTACCTCATCGCCAAATGCGGCGTGGCCGCGCTCTCCAACAACGAAAACGCGATCACCCAGAGCGGCCAGGGTTATTTCAACGTCGGCTATCTAGTCGCCGCGGGTGGGATCGACGACCAGCTTCAGCACGACCAGAACAACACCTACACCAACCTGCTGTTCGAAGGGCAGCAGGGGCTGGTCGATCCGTTCAAGGACCTGACCCCGCCGAACAATGCCTACCCGCGCACCTATGCCTGCGCCTCGACGACGACGTATGTCGCGAACTACACGATCACGACGGCGGTTGAATCGCGAAGCTATACCGCGACCAACAACAATCCCTATAATTGGAGCGGCCCAGCGAGCACCACGGTCTCGGGAACCCAAACGGGATCCGAACCCGCGACATCTACCACGCAGGTCAACAAGAAAACCCAAAACCCGGCCACGCCAGTTGTCTCGCCGGTGCAGGCGGGAACGCCACAGGCTATACCCGGCACGTCGACCACAAAGTGCACTGGTCCATCGAACAAACGGGTCTGCACCACCACAACAAGCCCGACGACTTACAAGCGTGTCGATACCGTCACAACGACCACCAAATCGATCGATTCTATCTCGTCGACCAGTTCGCCAGCGATCGCCGCGATGCAGCCCGGCACTTACTCCGATTTCACCGTCGGCTGCGACACCACGATGGAGCCGGGGGTTTATGTAATCAACGGCGGCAGTACCAGCGGCTTCACCGTCCATTCCGACTATTCGGTCAAGAGCCTGTATCCCAATGGTACTCCCGGAGGGGTCATGATTGTTCTTAAGAATCATACCAGTCTGGATATCAACGGCGGCAGTTCGCTCGATCTGCGGGCCATGTCATACAACGAGATGGTCGACCCGCGTTATGGCAACATCTCTCCTACCGAAGCGCTCAAGCTCAAGGATATGCTGA
Organism: Lysobacter sp.; assembly: GCA_031359875.1. Taxonomy (GTDB): domain Bacteria; phylum Pseudomonadota; class Gammaproteobacteria; order Xanthomonadales; family Xanthomonadaceae; genus Cognatiluteimonas. Next base: position 2,032 of record JANMAO010000031.1, on the reverse strand, counting down.
TCTTCGAGGACCGCGACTCGGGCGGTGCCAGCAACGACGACAAATTGAACGGAAACGCCGGTGCCAAGCTAACCGGGACGATTTATCTGCCCAAGAGCAGCATCACCTTCAACGGCACATTCGGAGTGACCTCGGGCTGCCTGGTGATCACCGCCAAGACGATCGCGATCGGGGGCACGGCCAACATGGCGTCGTTCTGCAAGGACAGCGACGGCACTGGGTTGGGCGTCGCGGTTGGCGGCGGCAACGCCTCGGTGAGCCTCGTCGCATGATTTGGGCGTGGCAGGCATTTCGCCGCAACCAGCGCGGCGCGGTGATCATCGAGGCCGCGTTCGTCGCCCCGATCCTGGCGCTGCTCGGCCTTGGCGGGTTCCAGGTCAGTCAGGCAGTGGCACGGCAGCACGAGCTTCAGACTGGTGCCGACGACGCCGCCTCGATGGCGCTGGCAGGATGGAGAGACGATGCAGCACAGGTAACTGCGCTAAAGAGCGTGCTGAAATCGACGCTCAATCTTACCGATGCCAAGGTTAACATCACGCACAAGTATCGCTGCGGGGTGGCGACCACTTATGTCGATGTAAAAACCGCCTGCGCTTCCACCGACGTCGTCACTACTTACCTGCAGATCGCGCTGACCGATACTTACACCCCGACATGGGCCGAGTTCGGCTTCGGCAGCCCACTCAATTACAGCGTCACGCGCACCGTGGTGCTGTCTTGACCCACGCGTTGAAATGTTTGCGACAAGATCGCTCGGGCAGCACGATGATCGAGTTCGCGATTCTCGCACCTGTTATCATCACTCTGATGTTGGGCATTCTCCAAGTCGGAATCTGGATGCAAAGTTACAACGCGCTGCGCTCGGTCGCTGCGGATACAGGGCGGTACACCGCGGTGCAGTACCAAAAGGTCAACAATATTTCCAATCTGAACATGGCGCAATGGGCCAAGGACCGCGCTGTCGATCACTACCTTTTCGAAAGCACCCTGCTTTCGGCGGACGTAACCGATGCGGCCAACCAGCAGATTGTGGGGGTTACCGAAAAAACCCTGACTCTTACCTACACCTTTCAATCGATCATGTCGGTCGTCGGCATAAATGATCAGACCGTGACGTTTGCCCGCCCGATCTTCGTCAAATCGAGCTGATCGGGCGCTGGTTCCTTCGCGCATCGCATGAATAAATTAACTAGATACGTAAGCCGACCGGTGACGCAGACGGATTATGCAAGTTGCGAACTCCTTCAAGGACCGCAATTCCGCCGATGTCCGACTCGCAGACACCCTCCATTTCATCCTCGCACGGCTTGTTCGCCCGCCTCGCGCGCGATGTGGCGGGCAATACGCTGGCGATCGTCGCCGCCTCGATTGCGCCGATCCTGGCGATGGTCGGCGGGGGGATCGACATGGGGCGCAGTTATCTTGCGGAAAGCCGGCTGCAGCAGGCGTGCGATGCCGGGGTGCTCGCCGCGCGCAAGAAACTCGGTTCTGCTGCGGTGGTTACCGGCCAGGTGCCCAGCGACGTGTCCGAAGTCGGCGAACGGTTCTTCAATATCAACTACCGTGTCGGCGCATATGGCACCGAGAACCGCCAGTTTACGATGGCGCTGGAAAACGATTATTCGATCAGCGGGACCGCCACCGTCGATGTCCCGACCACGATCATGGGCATCTTCGGCTTTACCAATGTAGCCGTTGCAGCCGAATGTCAGGCCCGGCTCAATTTTTCCAATACCGACGTGATGATGGTGCTCGATACCACCGGATCGATGGCGCAGACCAACCCTGGCGATGCGGTGTCCAAAATTGCCGCGCTGAAGGCCACTGTGACCGCGTTTTTCTTGCAGATCGCAGCGTCGACCAAGCCTGGAAACAGGGTGCGCTATGGCTTCGTGCCGTATTCAACCAACGTCAATGTTGGCGGCCTGCTCAAGGACGAGTGGGTGGTGAAAGACTGGAGTTATCAGTCGCGCACCCTCAACACTGGCGCCATCGCGGGCGGGTTGTATACGTACAAGCCGGTGGCCCGCAA
>JANMAO010000029.1:0-30089 GCA_031359875.1 Lysobacter sp. | reverse complement strand
ATGCAGGTCGCGCAAAAGCTCTATGAAGGCGTCGCGATCGGCGACGAGGGCACCGTTGGCCTGATCAGCTACATGCGCACCGACTCGGTCAACCTGTCGGGCGAAGCCTTGAGCGAGCTGCGCGACGTGATCGCGCGCGATTTCGGCACCCGCGCGTTGCCGGACAAGCCCAACGTCTACCAGACCAAATCCAAGAACGCGCAGGAAGCGCACGAAGCGGTGCGCCCGACCTCGGCGTTGCGCACCCCGGCGCAGGTCGCGCGCTATCTCGGCGACGACGAGCGCCGGTTGTACGAATTGATCTGGAAACGCGCGGTCGCCTCGCAGATGGTGCCGGCCACGCTCAACACCGTGTCGGTCGATCTGGCCGCGGGCAGCGAGCACAGCTTCCGCGCCTCGGGCACCACCGTGGTCGATCCCGGCTTCCTCGCCGTGTACGAGGAAGGCAAGGACACCCGCGCCAAGGACGATGAGGACGAAGGCCGCAAGCTGCCGCCGATGAAGATCGGGGATCGCGTCCCGCTCGAGCGCATCCATGCCGACCAGCACTTCACCCAGCCGCCGCCGCGCTTCACCGAAGCATCCCTGGTCAAGACCCTGGAGGAATACGGCATCGGCCGGCCGTCGACCTACGCGTCGATCATCCAGACGCTGCTGTTCCGCAAGTACGTGGAGATGGAGAGCCGCAGCTTCCGGCCCAGCGATGTTGGCCGCGCGGTGTCGAACTTCCTGTCCGGCCATTTCACCCAGTACGTCGACTATGACTTCACCGCCAAGCTCGAGGACGAGCTCGATGCGGTCAGCCGTGGCGAGGAAGAGTGGGTGCCATTGATGGAACGGTTCTGGGCGCCGTTCAAGCAGCTGGTCGACGAGAAGACCGAATCGGTCGACCGCAGCGAAGCCAGCGGCGCGCGCGAGCTCGGCATCGATCCGAAATCCGGCAAGCCGGTCAGCGTGCGCTTGGGTCGCTATGGCCCGTATGCGGCGATCGGCAGCACCGCCGAGACCGAGGAAGAGAAGCCGACGTTCGCGTCGCTGCGTCCCGGCCAGAGCATGCACACGATCGCGCTGGCCGACGCGCTGGAGCTGTTCAAGCTGCCGCGCAAACTGGGCCAGAGCAACGACGAGGAAGTCAGCGTCGGCATCGGCCGCTTCGGCGCCTTCGCCAAGCGCGGCAGCGTGTATGCCTCGCTGAAAAAAGAGGACGACCCGTACACGATCGATCTTGCGCACGCGGTATTCCTGATCGACGAGAAGGAAGAGATCGCGCGCAACCGCATCATCAAGGCGTTCGAAGGCAGCGACATCCAGGTGCTCAACGGCCGTTATGGGCCGTACCTGAGCGACGGCAAGCTCAATGGCCGCATCCCGAAGGATCGCGAGCCCGCGTCGCTGACGCTGGCCGAAGTGATCCAGCTGATGGAGGAAACCGGCAAGCCGATGCGCAAGGGCTTCGGCAAGAAGGCCGCGGTGAAAAAAGCACCGGCGAAGAAAGCGGCGAAGAAGACAGCGGCAAGCGCAGCGCCGGCGAAGGGAATGGTGAAGAAAGCGACAAAGAAAGCGACAAAGAAAGTGGCGAAGAAAGGCGCAAAAAAAGTGGCGAAGAAATCCGCGGCGACGAAGTCTCCTGCAAAGCCAGCGACCAAACGCATGGTTGGCGCCGTCGACGATGCACCGTTCTGAGGTGCGCTGTTCCCTGTATGCGCGGCTTTCGCCGCGAGACCCTGAGCTTGCGGCCACGGAAAGCTCGCGGTTAAAGCCGCCCCTACGAAAAGCGGTGCAGCGCTAAGCTGGCGGCATGCGCGTCTACCTCACTCCGGTCGAAGCCGCCCGCGTCCTGCAACGCGGCGGGGTCATCGCCTATCCGACCGAAGCGGTCTGGGGCCTGGGCTGCGATCCGTGCAACGAGTCGGCGGTGCGGCGGCTGCTCGTGCTCAAGCGGCGCGCGGTCGACAAGGGCCTGATCCTGATCGCCGGAGCGCTCGCGCAATTCGACGGCTTGCTCGATTGGGACGCGCTGCCGGTCGATCGCAGCGAGACCGTGTATGCCAGCTGGCCGGGACCGCACACCTGGGTGGTCCCGGCCAGCTGGCGTGTGCCGCACTGGATCACCGGTGCGCATGACGGTGTCGCGGTGCGGGTCAGTGCGCATCCGGACGTGATCGCGCTGTGCGCCGCGTTCGGCGGGCCGCTGGTCTCGACTAGCGCCAACCCGGCCGGTGCGGCGCCGCCGAAAACGCTGGCTGATTTCGATTCCGCACTGCTCGCGCAGCTGGATGGCATCGTCGTTGGCGACATCGGAGGGCTGGTCAATCCGACCGAAATCCGCGAGGCCCGCAGCGGCGCCGTGCTGCGCGGCAACTGAACCGGCGAAAACCCACGGGGCGCGGAGGCTTGGCGCTGTTGCGGCGCACGCGCAAGATGCGCGCATGCTCCAGCTTGCCGCCTCTTTCCTCGTGATGATGTCCGTTTTCGTCGTGACCACGGCCAACGCTGCCGACGAAGTCACGATCTATCGCTGCACCGACGCCTCCGGACGCTTGACCTTGCGCGATACGCCCTGCAGCAAAGACCAGAAACAGCAGACCCGCAACATGCTGCGTCCCAAGGATGCGCCGGCCGTTCGCGTCTCGTCGCCGTCGCCGCGCCCGCGCGCTGACTACCCGCCGCCGTCGCCGGCGCGCGTGGTGGTGATCAACGCGCCGCGGCCGCTGTACGAATGCGTCACGCCCGATGGCGAGTCCTACACCAGCGATAGCAGCGAAGGACATCCGCGCTGGGTGCCGTTGTGGACGCTCGGCTATCCGGGCGCGGTGTTTGCGTCGCCGGGCATGGCCAGCAGCGCCGGATTGAGCATCACCCACGGCAGCGTCCGTATCGATGGTCGCCAGACCGTGCTGTATCCCCCTGTTTACGCCCCACCGATGGGCGGCGCGGCCGCCTACGGCGCCGGTACCTGGGTGCGCGATGCCTGCCACGCGTTGCCGCAGGACGAAGTGTGCGCGCGGATGGTCGATCGTCGCGATGACATCCGGCGTCGTTTCTTCAACGCCATGCCGGGCGAGCGCGACCTGTTGCGGGTCGAGGAGCGTGGCATCAATGCCCGTCTCGACGACGACTGCGGGCGCTATTGATGCGCGCGTCGGGAGGGTGGGCCCTGCTGTTCGCCACCGCGCTCGTCGCGCCGGCGCAATGCGGCGCGGCGCGCGTGGTGATCTACCGCTGCACCGACGCCTTCGGCGCCCTGACGATGCAGAACGACGTTGCCTGTCCAAAGGGATCCAGGCAGCAGAAGCAGGTCATCCAGGCGCCGCCGCCGATGCCGGCTTATCGTCCGGTCGCGCAACCGCCACCACGCGCGCCAGCAGCGCCGCCATCGGCACCGAGCATATCCATCGCGCCACCGCTGCCCGCGATCGCCGACAGCGATCGCCTGCCGCCGCCGCCGTTGTTCCAGTGCAACACCTATGACAACGACAGTTACCTCAGCGAGAACGTCACACCCGAGCCGCGCTGCGTGCGCCTGCAGACCACTGACCTGCAGGGCAGCGACAGCAATGCCGGCGTTGCCTGCCAGATGGTGACCGACCAGTGCCAGCGCATCGCCGATGGTGCCGCCTGCGCCGCCTGGAAGCGGCGCCTGCATGAAGCCGAAGCGGCGTGGAAGTTCGCCCGCGTCGAAGACGTCGAGGCCAACAAGGTCGGCTTTGATCGCGTGCAGAAGATCGTGCGCGAGAGCACCTGCGGGAAGTAGTGCCGAGACATTCCGCGCACGCGCTCCCAAAGCGTGACGCGCAACGAAGCTGAACCGAGCGCCGTTGCGGACGCAGTCGCATTTACTGTGTGCGCGCGAGCGCCACAGTGCGTGACCCACTCGCCGAATCCGGTATTGCCCCCACGGCTTTCACGCCTGCACCACATTTCGCCACGTCCAACCGCACTACGTTGACATTGCACGAGCGCGCCGCTGGCCTTTTTCGAGATGGCGCAATGCTCGCGGGCTCAATCCAGGGCGTGAGTGAAAGGCAGTCGGGGAGGCGGAGTCATGCGACCGAGGGTGCTGGCACTACTGACAGCCGTGTTGCTCGCGCAACCGGCATTCGCCGCGTCCGCCGGCGCAGCCGGACAAGCGCCGACGACCACGCAGATGTCGCTGGACTTTCGCATCGTGATCCCGGAAACCGTGCGCATGGACGCGCGCGCGGACCGCAGCGGTCGGGGCCGCAGTTTCACCAGCCAGACCACCGAGGTCGGGGCCGACCGCATCGTGGTGACGATCGCCAAACCGTGATCCGGGCGGTGGCGAGCGCGGACGGTGACCAGCCGGGCGGCTAGTCGCGCGAGCTCCGTGCCGCGATCCATTCGTACAGCAGGAACACGCAGGCGAAATACGGGAAGACGCCGTAGAGCGTGCCGCTGACCGAATGCGAACGGCGGTCGATCGCCCAGAACACGTTGACGCAGAATGCCAGCGCGCATGCCAACACGAGCCAGCCGACGAGGCTGCGCGGCAGATGCAGCCAGCCGAGGCGCCGGAACCACGTTGAAGCCGGAGGGTGGGTCGCCAGCGTTGCCTCCTCAGAAGCCGTAACGCAGGAAGCCACCGTCCACCGCGATGCATTCACCGGTGATGTACGCGGCCGCCGGCAGGCACAGGAAGGCGACCGCCGCGGCCACTTCCTCCGGCTCGCCGATGCGCCCCATCGGCGTGCGCAGCAGCACCTCGTCGAGATAATCCGGATCGGCCAGCGAGTCCGAGGTGCGACGGGTGCGGATGTACCACGGTGCCACCGCGTTGACGCGGACCCCGTCCTCGGCCCATTCCACCGCGAGGTTTTTGGTCAGCTGGTGCATGGCCGCCTTGGCCATGCCGTAGGCGGCGCCAGTGCGGACGTGGGTCAGGCCGGACACGCTGCCGACGTTGACGATGCTCGACGCGGCGTGTTTGGTCAGCAGCGGATAGGCGTAGCGGGACAGCTCGAACGCCGAGAACAGGTTGACCTCGAAGATCTCGCGCCACTCGTCCTCGGTGTAGTCGACGACGGCGCGACGACGGTTGCCGCCGGCGTTGTTGACCAGGATGTTGAGGCCTTCGCCGCGGCTTTCGCACAGATCCTCGACCCAGTCGAGGATTTCGCGTCGTTGCTCCTCGTCGGCGACATCGGCGACCAGTGCATGGACTTCGCCATCAGGGACTTCGTCGGCGAGTTCGTCGCGGGTGCGCTCCAGCGCCGCGGCGTCGCGCGCGACGATCAGGACTTCAGCGCCGAAGCCGAGCAGTTCGCGCGCGATTGCGCGGCCGATGCCGGCACTGCCACCGGAGACCAGCGCCAGTTGCCCGTCGAGTCGCCAGCGATTGGGGTGCATGCGCGGTGCCTGATCCGGTTCGGCGTAGCATAGCGCCCGGCCGTCCGGCCACGTCACGGAACGCCACGATGGCCACCACGCCCTGCATTTCCCTGCTCCGCATCAGTGCACTGTCGTTGTTGCTGGCGTGCAGCGCCTGCAACAAGCCGGCGCCGCCGAAGAAGGACGAGCCGCCGAAACCACGCGCGGAGCAAAGCACCGAGTTGCGTGACGCAATCCAGGCGCCGATCGACCGGGCAAAGGCGGTCGAGCCGGCGGTGCTGGATGCGGCCGAGAAACAGCGGGCGGATATCGACGCGCAGACGGGTGGGTGAGGCGTCCGTTGCCCTTCTGGTCATCCCCAGAAAGCGGGAATGAAAGCTTGGTTGGCGTGACCTGATTGTAGGAGCTGCGTGAGCTGCGACCGCGCCGCGAAAACACTCGCTTGCAACGTACGCCGCCGCGCCGCCGCGCGCTTGGAGATTCGCTTGTCAGGATGCAGAAGATTGGGCAATCGGTCGCGGCTTACGCCGCTCCTACGAAAAGCTTAGTCACCGGATCGAATTGGAACTACGTTCGCCGACGCGGCGCTACAACCCGCAGAAGCAGTACGCCAACGCCTTGATATGCGTCCCATGCCCCGGCTTGAGCGCGCTGTCCAGAAAATGCAGGTCATCGCGCGTCTGCGGCAATGCATGCGCCAGCAACATCTGCGCCAGGCTCGAATCGCGCAGCCACGCACCCGCCACTCGGTTCTGCGCGAAGCGGGTGAAGAAGCGTTCGAACGGTGTCGCCTGCTTCTCGATATAGCGCACCTGGTAATCGCCTGGCTTGCCGAGCTTCGCGCGCGTGGCCGCATCGGCCAGTGCCTCCTCGAGCCCGCCGAACTGGTCGACCAGTCCGCGCTCCTTCGCCTGCGCACCGCTCCAGACGCGACCGCGTGCAATCGCGTCGATCTGCTCGACGCTGCGGCCGCGCGCCTGCGCGACCCTTCCGGTGAAGTCGCGGTAGCCCTTGTCGATCACCGCCTGGACCACGTTGCCGATGTCCGGATCCAGCGGCCGGGTGACGTCGAAGGCGCCGGCAAACTTCGTGGTGCCGACGCCGTCGGTATGCACGCCGATCTTGGCCAGCGTGCGCGGGATCGTCGGGATCAAACCGAAGATACCGATCGACCCGGTGATCGTGGACGGATCGGCATAGATGCGATCGGCATTCATGCTGATCCAGTAGCCACCGGACGCGGCGAGGTCACCCATCGACACCACCACCGGCTTGCCGGCTTTCTTCAGGCCGACGATTTCGCGCCGGATCTGCTCGGACGCGAACACCTCGCCGCCGGGTGAATCCACGCGCAGCACCAGCGCCTTGACGTGGTCGTCGTCGCGCGCGGCGCGCAGCAGGTCCGAGGTCGACTCGCCGCCGATGCTGCCCGGGGGCTGCTTGCCGCCGGCGATCTCGCCCTCGGCCACCACCACCGCGACCTGCGGGCGTTCATCGACCGCCTTGAGTCCGCGGTCGATGTGACTGAGATAACCATCGAGCGTGACTTCGCGAAAGCCGTCGTCGGCATCGTCGTCGGCGACGCCGCGCTGGGCCAGCAGGTCGTCGACCTGCTCCTCGGTCTTCAGGGCATTGACCAGCTTCTGCTCCAGCGCGTACTGCGCGAGGTCTCCATGCGCGGCTTGGATGCCCTGCGGCAGCGTGTCGATGCCGGCGGCGAGTTGTTGCGGCGAGACCTTGCGCAGCTGCGCGATGTCGCCGAGATAGCGCCGCCAGATGTCGTTCATCCAGAACAGGTCGGCTTCCTTGGACGCCGGCGATGCGGCGTCGAGGATGTAGGGCTCGGCCGCCGACTTGTATTCGCCGACGCGGAACAGGTGCACGTCGACGCCGAGCTTGTCCTGCAGGCCTTCGCGGTAGTACTGGCGATAACGGCCGAGGCCTTCGAGCAACAGGCTACCCATCGGGTCGAGATAAACCTCGTTGGCCTGCGCGGCGAGCAGGTACTGGCCCTGGTCGAAGTTCTCGCCGAACGCGACCACCTGTTTGCCCGACGCGCGCAGTTTCGCCAGCGCCGCGGCGACTTCGCGGATCGAGGCGTAGCCGGAGAACTGCATGCGATCGGTGCGCAGCAGCACGCGTTCGATGCGCTTGTCGTCTTTCGCCGCATCGATCGCACGCAGCAGGTCGCGCAGTTGCACTTCGCCGGCACCATCATTGCCAAAGGTGCGCGCCAGCGCGCGGCTGGCCGGATCGGAAGTGAATTGCTCGACCAGTTTGCCTTCCGGTGCGATCACCAAAGTGGTGCGATCCAGCAGCGGCCGCGCATTGCCGCCGGCGCCGAGCGCCGCCAGCACCAGCAGCAATACCGCGAAGAACAGCAGGTTGAACACCAGCCGGCGGGTGAAATTCATCGCATCCCACAGGCCGACGAAAAAACGGGCGATGGGGCCGCGGCCGCGGGGGTCGTTCATTGCGCGATTACTCCGGAGTGCTTGGTGACGCGTGCCAGGCACGCAGCGTAACGGGCGGATGGCCGATAATCATGCGCCACAGGTCATTGCGTCGCGCGTCTTTGTACGTCTGCCACGACGGGGACGCGCCGGCTGCTGCGCAAGAAGCGCCCGCCCAGCAGCAGCGCCGCCACGGTGAGGCCCGCGATCAGTCCAATCCACATGCCGCGCGGACCCATTGCCGGAGTGAAGCCGCCCCACCCCAGTCCCAGCCCGGCACCCAACGGCATGCCGATGCCCCAGTAGGCGAACGCGGCCAGGAACATCGGCACGCGCGTGTCCTTCAATCCGCGCAGGGCGCCGGCCGACAGCACCTGGATGCCATCGGGAAACTGGAACGCGGCCGCATACAGCAGCAACGACGTCGCCAGCGCCGCGACCGCGGCGTCGTGGGTATAGAGGCCGACCAGGGCATGCCGGCCGAACAGCAGCACCAGCGCCGAAACCGCCTGCGTGCCCAGGGCCAGCGCGTAGCCGGCGAAGGCGGCACGGCGCATGTCCTGGCGATTGCCGCGGCCCAGCGCATGGCCGACGCGCACCGTGGTCGCTTCCGCCAGCCCCAGCGGGATCATGAAGCACAGGCTGGCGACATTGATCGCGATCTGATGCGCCGCTACCGGCACGGTGCCGAGGCGTCCGATCAGCAGTGCAGTGACGATGAACAAGCTGCCTTCCATCGCCACGGTCACCCCGATCGGCAAGCCGCTGGCAAGCAGGCTGCGGATCGGCGCCCAGCGCGGCGGCTCGAAATGCGCGAACAGATCCAGATCGGCGAAGCGCCGGGCACGAGCGAGGTACCACGCGAACACGATCGCCTGCGCCCACATCATCACCGCCGAGGCGATGCCCAGCCCACCCGCGCCGAGCGCGGGAAGACCGGCGAAACCGAACGTCAGCGCAAAGCCCAGCGGCACCAGCAGCAGCAGCCCGCCGAAGCCGAGCAGCATCGTCGGCAGGGTCCAGTGCAGGCCGTCGCTGAGATAGCGCATCGCCAGATACAGCGTCAGCGCTGGCACGCCCCAGCGGATCCCGTGCAGGAACGCGAGCGTCCCGGGCCGGATCGCCGGCGCGATCCCCATCGGTTCCAGCGCCACCCCGACCACGCTGAGGAAGACGAACAGTGCCACCCCAAGCAACGCGGCCAGCCACAGCGCCTGCCGGAACAGCGCGCCGATTTCGCCGCGGCGCCCGGCGCCGTCGAGTTGCGATACCGATGGCGGCAACGCCATCAACGTCCCCATCGGGATCATCATCGGCAGCCAGAACAGCGCGGTGCCGACCGCGACCGACGCCAGCGTACCGGTGCTGTGGTGGCCCGCGATCACGCTGTCGACAAACCCGATCAGCCCCGTCGAAAGATGCCCGACTACCAGCGGCGCGGTGAGCACGGCGCTGGTACGGACTTCGCGGGCGAAGCGTGGCAGGGGGGAGACAGCGGACATCGGTGCTCGCTCGCGACTGCGGCCGTGCCCGCGGCACTGCGGGCGCTGGCGCCGGGTCGCGCAGACTCGCTATCTTAGCGAGCGCCCTGGAGAGACTTGATGACTGATTTGCCCGCCACGTCATCCGCGACGAGCGCACCCCAGCCGCCGGTAACGTCGGCACCGGTCTGCCAGAACTGCGGCGCGCCATTGCTCGGTCCGCACTGCTATCGATGCGGCCAGCCGGTGAGCGGATTGGTGCGGCATTTCAGCAGCATCGTCGGTGACGTCCTCGACAGCGTGCTCAACATCGACGAGCGCGTGCTGCGCACCTTGTGGCCGCTGTTCGCCAGGCCCGCCTACCTGAGCTGCGAATACTTCGCCGGCCGCCGCGTGCGCTACGTCAGCCCGGTGCGGTTGTTCGTGTTCCTGAGCATCGTTACTTTCTTCATCGCAAGATTGTCGGTCAACCTCCCCACCGATCCCATCCAGTTCAATGGTGACGACGCGATCTCCGCCGCGACCAGCGTGACCCAGGTCGAAAAGTCGCGCGACGAGGCGATTGCCGGGATCGCGCAAGGTCGCAGCAATGCGCCTGGGGTGCCGGGCCTGGATGCCGGACTCGGAGCGGCGCAAGAGGAAATCCGCGCCAAGGCCCAACGGCGCATCGCAGAACTGGAGGCAGCCACCGCCGCCGGGGTGCCACCACCCAAACCCAAACCCGACATCCATTTTCGCGGCAAACCATGGGATGCCAAGCGCAACCCGATGACCTTCAGCTGGTTGCCGGCGTTCGCCAATGACTGGGTCAACGTGCAGATCGGACGCGCCGAGAAGAATGTCGCGCGCATGCAGGACGACCCGTCGCTGCTCAAGGACGCGATCCTGGGCGCGATCCCGTCGACGCTGTTCGTACTGCTGCCGGTGTTCGCGCTGCTGTTGAAGGTCCTGTACCTGTTCAAGCGCCGGCTGTACATGGAACACCTGATCGTGGCGCTGCACAGCCATGCCTTCCTGTGCCTGAGCCTGCTGCTGGTGTTCGTCACCATGGCCCTGCGGGAATGGCTGGCGCCGGCGACGGGGTTCCTGCACGGCCTGCTCGGCCTGATCGAGGCGCTGCTGTTCGCGTGGATGCCGGTGTACCTGCTGCTGATGCAGAAGCGCGTCTACCGCCAGGGCTGGCTGATGACGTTACTGAAGTATTCGACGCTGGGCTTCTGCTACGTGCTGCTGCTGTCGTTCGGCGCGGTGCTCACCGTGCTGGCCACGCTGGTGTGGGCGTGACTGCGCTGTCGTCCGGCGTGGTCTACGAGGTCGACCTTGCGATCGATGCCGCGATCGCCGATGAATACCGCTGCTGGCTGGACGGCCATGTCCGGGAGATCCTCGCGCTGCCGGGCTTCGTAGAGGCGCGCATTCTCGAGGTGCTGGAACCCACGCCGACGTCGGGCGAAGTGGCGCTGTGCGTGCAGTACACGCTGCGCGATCGCGCAGCGCTCGACACCTATCTGCGCGAGCATGCACCGCGCCTGCGTGGCGACGCCATCGCGCGTTTCGGCGAGCATTTTCGCGCGCAGCGTCGCGTAATGCGCATGTAGCAGGTGCAACGCTTACCGCGCCAGTCGCGCCTGCAGCCATGCCGTGCGGTTCGCGGCCGCGGTCGACAGCAGTTCGCGACGCAGCGCATCGCGTTGCTGCGGCGCCGTGCGTTGCGCCAGCATCGCAAGGTCGAGACGCTCGGCCACGGTCATCGCCCGCAACGTCGCCAGCAGCGGTGCGCGCTGCGTGGCGGGCACCTGCAGCAGCAACGGCTGCAGCGATGCGCAGTCGGCGCCGAGTGCAGGCCCGAGCAGCCAGCCATGCCGCTCGCTCACGTCGTGCAGCGCGAACTGTGCGCGCAACGCCTGCTGCGATTCCGGCGCCCGCGCGGCAAACGCGAGCGCGGCCGCCTGCACCTGCAGGCGCTGGTCCGGCGGCAATGCGCGCCAGGCCTGCCAGCGCTCGCGGCGATCGCGCCGGACCGCTGCGGCCAGCGCGTCCCAATCCGCGATGCGCTGCCGCAGTGCCTGCTGCTGTGCCGGCGCCAGCGCCGTCCACGCCGCGTCATGGGCGCGCAGCTCCTGTTGCAGCGCCGCCGGCAACTGCGGCAGCCGCTGCTCGAGTTGCGGTGGCAATGCCGCAGCCGACGCCGCCAGTGCAAGCAATAGCACGAAACACGCCAGCGTGAGGTCAGTGCGGTGCATGGCGGCCTCCGATAGCGGGATCGGGGGACAGCGGCGCACCGGCGTCAGGCAACAGCAGTGGCGCGCCACCGGGCTGGGTGGCGACCTGAGCCGCATACCAGGCGTAGAAATCGAGGTCGCGCACCAGCGCGTCTTCGCGTGCGTCGGCAAGCTGCTCGAAGTCGCGGTGGGTCAGCAGCGCCATCTCGGCGTCAAAGGTGGCGGCCGGAGCTTCCGCCACAGGCAAGGGCACCGCCTGAATCTGCGGCAGATCGTCGATCCGCAATCCCGCGGATCCAAAGAACGTGGCGACAAAGGCGATCGCGCAGATGGCCAACGCCGTCATCGCCGCCGGCCGCACCCAGGACCGGAGCGGACCGACCTCGCGCCGCGGGGAGCTTGACGCAGCGCGTTGCGGACTGCGTGCCACCGCTTCGCGCACGCGCGCCAGTCGTTCGCCCGGCAATTGCCGGAGCGCGCGTTGCAGCGCCTCGGCGAGGGTCTGCCAGCCCGTCGCGTCAGGACTGCCATCGGGGCGGTGCGGCAACGCGCGCTGCACGGCCAGGCGATAGGTCGGGACGGCGATGCCAAGCACGGCGGCTGCCTCGGCCGCACGCAAACCGGCGACCAGTCGCAGCAGCAATGCCGCGCGCGAAGCGATGCCCAGTGGCGCCAGCACCGACAGCGGCGGCGGCCAATGGGGCACCGGCGCCGCCGCACGCAATGGCGGCACCGCCAAAAGCAAACTCCAGAACTGCCGCGGCCAGTCGGCGACCGGAGCTTGCGCCGCGGCATTGCCGAACGCGCGCATCGCGACCGCCAGCGCCGCGTCGCCGCGCGTCGGGTCACCGCACAGCACTTCGGCGAACACCGCGCCGCGACGCTCGACCCCGCGCAGGAAGGCAGTCAGGGCAGCCGGCGCAGCCCCGGCAGGGGGCAAGGTCGGAACGGTCATCGGCTGGGTTTCATCGGGGTTTGCATCATACCGGCGCACATTTCGATGAACGCGATTGACAGTCCCGAAAAACGTGTTCCGCGAGGCGCAGTAAGGTTTCCAGTGAAAACGGTTGTGCACAGCAATAAGGGCCGGCCGACGACTTGCCCTTCACGCCTATGGAAACCCCAGGTTGCAGCAATGTTTCACGGGCAAGTTGTTGAAATAAATGGATTAAGTCAGTTTGATGATTTTTTCGCCAAGCGCCACTTGGCGCTTGATTGGCCGCCATTGCGCAGTGCTGCCGCAATAACATGCACAGAGTTATCCACAGTTTGTGTGGATAAGGTAAAAAAACGTTACCGCTCCGTCGCTTGCATGCGTTTTGTCGGACCGGTCACAGGATGTGATCGTAACTGCCATGTCCACTGCCGAGCGCACCCGTCGCTAGACTGACGCGATGCCCGCGCCCGATCTCCTGCCCGCATCGGTGCCCTCGTCCGCGCCCTTCCCGGCACTGCGGCCGATCTTGCGCGTGGCGTTGCCGTTGCCATTGCCGCGGTTGTTCGACTACGAGGCGGGCGAAGCCGACGGCGCCACCGCGATTGGCTGCCGGGTGCGGGTGCCGTTCGGCAGCCGCGAACTGATCGGAGTCGTCGCCGGCACCGGCGCGCCCGCCGACGACACGCCGGAACTGCGCGCACCGCTGGCGATGCTCGATGCGTCGGCCTTGTTCCATGGCGAGCTGCTCGAGTCGCTGCGTTGGCTGGCGCGTTACACCCCCGCGCCGCTGGGCGAGGTGTTCGCGACCGCGCTGCCGGCGGCGCTGCGACGCGGCGGCGCGTTGCCCGACACGCATGCGTGGGCGTGGCAACTGACCGAGGCCGGGGAGACCGCGCGCGACCTGCTGCGCAAGGGCAGCCGGCCGCGCCGCCTCGCCGAACTGCTGCACGAACGCCCGCGCGACGAAGACGCATTGTCCGATTTGCTGCCGGACTGGCGCGGCGCGGCGCGGGCATTGGCACAACGCGGCCTGGTCGAACGCAACGCGGTGCCCGCCAATGCCCACGCACCTGCGCCCGCCATGGGCCCGGTGCCCAACGCCGAACAGCGCGCGGCGATCGCTGCGATCCATGCTGAGCGCGCGGTCTTTGCGCCGCTGCTGCTCGACGGCGTCACCGGCAGCGGCAAGACCGAGGTTTATCTGCAGGCGATCGCCGCGTGCCTGGCGCGCGGCAAGCAGGCGCTGGTGCTGGTGCCGGAGATTGGCTTGACCCCGCAGATGCTGGCGCGCTTCCGTGCCCGCCTCGGAGTGCCGGTGCATGCGCTGCATTCGGGCTTGAACGACGGCGAGCGTGCGCGCGTCTGGACCGCGGCCTGGCGCGGCGAGGCGCGGGTCATCGTCGGCACGCGTTCGGCGGTGTTCATCCCGTTGCCCGCGGCCGGCCTGATCGTGGTCGACGAGGAACACGACGCCAGCTACAAGCAGCAGGACGGCATCCGCTACCACGCCCGCGATTTCGCGCTGGTGCGCGGCAAGGCGCTGGGCGTGCCGGTGCTGCTCGGCAGCGCGACCCCGTCGCTGGAATCGCTGCACAACGCGCGACTCGGGCGCTATCTGCATTTGCGCCTGCACCAGCGTGCCGGCGTGGCGCAGCCGCCGTCGGTGCGGGTGCTCGACGTGCGCAAGCGACCACTGCAGGCTGGCTTGTCCTCCGAGTTGTTGAATGCCATCGGCAACGCACTGGCGGCCGGCGGCCAGGTGCTGGTGTTCAAAAACCGGCGCGGCTACGCGCCGGTGCTGCTGTGTCATGACTGCGGCTGGAGCGCGCAGTGCAAGCGCTGCAGCACGCCGACCAATGGCACCCCGATGACCGTGCATGCGGGCGGCCGTCGCCTGCACTGCCACCACTGTGGTGCGCGCCAGGGCGTGCCGCCGGCGTGTCCGGATTGCGGCGGGCTGGCGCTGCAGCCGCAGGGCAATGGCACCGAACGCATCGAGGAATTGCTGGCGGAAAAATTCACCAAAGTACCGGTTCTGCGGGTCGATCGCGGCAGCACCCGCGGTCGCGACGCGCTCGCATCGCTGCTTGACGAACTCGGCACGCGTCCCGGCATTTTGGTCGGCACGCAGATGCTGGCCAAGGGCCACGACCTGCCGAACCTGACCCTGGTGGCGGTGGTCGGCATCGACGAGGGGTTGTTCAGCGCCGACTTCCGCGCCAGCGAAAAACTTGCGCAGTTGCTGATCCAGGTCGCCGGCCGTGCCGGTCGCGCCGACAAGCGCGGCGAGGTCTGGTTGCAGACCCATCATCCCGGACACCCGTTGCTGCAGACGTTGATCGAAGGCGGCTACCACGCGTTCGCCGAACTCGAACTGGGGCAACGCGAGGCCGCGGGTTTTCCGCCATTTGCATATCTGGCACTGCTGCGCGCGGAGGCCGGGCAGGCCGAACCGCCGATGACCTTCCTGCAAGCGGCAAAATCCGCCCTGCGCGAAGCCGGCGGCGACGCCATCGAGTTGCACGGCCCGTTGCCGGCGCCGATGCCCAAGCGCGCGGGCATGCAACGCACGCAATTGCTGCTGTCCGCGCGCGACCGCCGCAGCCTGCATGCCGCGCTCGACGCCGCGCTGCCGGCGCTGTATGCGCTGCCGGAGGCGCGCAAGGTGCGCTGGTCGCTGGACGTCGATCCGATGGATCTGTACTGATGAAACCGCCAGCAGGCGCATCCCCCGGCGCGCGGCGGCGCGTTGCAGCGGCCCCGCCAGCGGATTCCGTCGCGGCGCGGTCGCTGGATGTCGATCCGATGGATTTGTATTGAGCAGGGATTTGTATTGAGCATGGACCTGGTTTGAGCATGGATCTGCAATTGGACATGGGCGCAGGCGCGACATCGCTGCTGGTCGTTCCGCACGTGCTGATCGTCGGTGGCGGTTTCGCTGGCCTGTGCGCTGCGCGCGCCCTCGCACGCGCAGCGGTGCGGATCACCTTGCTCGATCGCGGCAACCATCATCTGTTCCAACCACTGCTGTACCAGGTCGCGACCGCCGGGCTGTCGGCGCCCGATATCGCCGCGCCGCTGCGCCACATCCTGCGCAGGCAACGCAATGTCACCGTGCTGATGGGCGATGCAATTGCGGTCTATGCCGCGCAGCGACAGGTGCAGCTCGCCGACGGCGAAACACTCGATTACGACGTCCTGGTGCTGGCGTGCGGTGCACGCCATGCCTATTTCGGCCACGACGCGTGGGCGACGCACGCGCCGGGCCTGAAGACGCTCGACGACGCATTGGAAATCCGTCGTCGCATTCTCACCGCGTTCGAACGCGCCGAATCCGAGGACGATCCGGTCGCACGCGCGGCGTGGCTGACGTTCGTGGTGGTGGGTGGTGGCCCGACCGGGGTCGAGCTTGCCGGCACCCTGGCGGAAATCGCGCGCCACACCTTGCAAGACGAATTCCGGCGCATCGATTCGCGCAACGCCCGCATCGTGCTGCTGGAAGCCGGACCGCGCGTGCTGTCGAACTTTCCCGACGTGCTGTCGGCGAAGGCGCGCACGCAACTCGAACGCCTCGGCGTCGAAGTGCGCACCGGGGTTGCCGTCACCGACATCGACGGCACTGGCGTGCAGGGGCTTGCCGAGGAGCGCGGCGACGAACGCATCGCGGCGCGCACCGTGTTGTGGGCGGCCGGGGTCGCGGCCTCACCGCTGGCACGCACGCTCGGCGTGCCGCTGGATCGCGCCGGGCGCGTCCGCGTCGACACCGACCTCAGCGTGCCGGGGTATCCCGACATTTTTGTCGCCGGCGATCTCGCCACGATCGCCAGCGACGGCACCTTGGTGCCCGGGGTCGCGCCCGCCGCCAAGCAGATGGGCAAGCACGTCGCGCGGATGATTCGCGCACGTCTCGCAGGTCATCCGACGCGGGCATTCCGTTATCGCGATTGGGGCAACCTCGCCACCATCGGACGGCGCGCCGGTGTCGTCGACCTCGGCCGGTTGCGCTTGTCCGGCGCGCTCGCCTGGTGGTTCTGGCTGGGCGCGCATATCTTCTTCCTGATCGGGTTCCGCAACCGTCTGGTGGTGCTGATCGATTGGGCGTGGGCGTATTGGAGCTACCAGCGCAACGCGCGGATCATCGTGGGGCGGGACGAGCATGCGCGGCGCGATCCGTAGACGTAAGCGCTGCTCACTCAATGCCGCGTCAACCCAGCGACTTTGTCCTTGAGTCGTTTCCGCCAACGGCGAAAGCGTTTGACTTAGAGCCGACAGACTCGCAATCAACGCGCAAAAAAATGGCCCGGTTTCCCGGGCCATTCGATCCTGCGATGACGTCTGCGCGTTACGCCGCAAACAACGCCTTCATCTTCTTCAACGCATTCGCCTCGACCTGGCGGATGCGTTCGGCGGACACGCCATATTCGTCGGCCAGATCCTGCAACGTGACCTTGTTGTCATCGTCGAGCCAGCGGCGCTTGATGATGTCGCGCGAACGCGGGTCGAGTTGCAACAGGCCTTCGCGCAGGAACTGCAGCTGGTTGTCCTCGCTGTCGGCGCGCTCGTAGGCCTGCGAAGGGTCGTCCTCGCGTGCCATCAGGTACGCCGCCGGCGCCGGTGGCGAATGATCGTCGTCATCATCGCCGCTCAGGTCGAAGCCGATGTCGCGGCCGGACAGGCGCGACTCCATCTCCAGCACTTCGCGCTCGCTGACATTGAGGTCGGCCGCGACCGCGCGCACTTCGGCGGCGTTGAGCCAGCCCAGGCGTTTTTTGGATTTGCGCAGGTTGAAGAACAGCTTGCGCTGCGCCTTGGTGGTCGCGACCTTGACGATGCGCCAGTTCTTGAGGATGAACTCGTGCATCTCGGCGCGGATCCAGTGCACCGCGAAGCTGACCAGGCGCACGCCGACATTCGGGTCGAAGCGCTTGATCGCCTTCATCAGGCCGATGTTGCCTTCCTGGATCAGGTCGCCCAGTGGCAGGCCGTAGCCGTTGTAACCGCGGGCAACGTGCACAACGAAGCGCAGGTGCGAGAGCACCAGATCCTGCGCAGCTTGCAGGTCGTTGTCGTCGCGGAAACGCCGCGCCAGCGCCTGCTCGTCCTCGACCGGCAGCACCGGGATCTGGTGGACGGCGCCGATGTAGGCGTCCAGCGAACCCAAGGCGGAAAAGCCGTGGAGAGCTGGGATGGGCAGGTTGTTGGCGACCAGGGACTTGGAAAGGGGCATGGTTGCGCTCATGAGGGTGATTTTAGCAGTGGCCACCTGTGACTGCTAAGGGCCGGAATGGTTCCCTAGTGTTGCGTTCATGGAACGCTGGCGTCGATCCAGGGCCGCAGGTCCGATATGCCCCATCCCCTTACAACACAGTGGCCGTCAACCCCGTGTGGGGGCGTGCCTGGCCGGCTCAAGTGCCGCCCGCGCAGGCAGCGACCAGTCGACCGGCATCTGCCCGTGGCGCAGCAGGTAGTCGTTGCTGGCCGAAAAATGGCCGCAGCCGATGAAGCCGCGATGCGCCGACAGCGGCGAGGGATGCGGCGCCTTCAGCACGCGGTGCTTCTGCGGGTCGATCACCTTGCCCTTGGCCTGTGCGTAGCTGCCCCAGAGCAGGAAAACGAGATTTTCGCGCTCGCGATTGAGCCTGTCGACGACATGGTCGGTGAACCCTTCCCAGCCGCGGCCCTGGTGCGCGCCGGCGCGGCCGTCCTCGACCGTCAGCACCGCGTTGAGCAGCAGCACGCCCTGGCGCGCCCACGGCAGCAGGCAACCGTGGTCGGGGCGCGCGATGCCGAGATCGCGCTGCAATTCCTTGAAGACGTTGTCCAGCGACGGCGGGATCGGCACGCCCGGCGGCACCGAGAAGCACAGCCCGTGCGCCTGGCCCGGGCCGTGATACGGGTCCTGGCCGAGGAGGACGACCTTGACCTGCTCGAACGGGGTCGCATCGAGCGCCGCAAAAATCGTCGGCGCTGGCGGGTAGATGCGCACGCCTTCGCGCCTGCGTTCGCGCAGGAACGCCGACAGCTGCCGCATGTCGTCGCGTTGCAGGTAGTCGCCGACGCGCGATTTCCAGGAGGGTTCGAGCTTGATGCGCTTGTCGTTCAAGGCGTCCATGGTGTCGCAAGCATTGCTTGTAGGGCGGGCTCAAGCCCGCCCTACGTGCGAAAGCTGCGTTGCTCCGGCAATCGCGCCATGCGCAGCTGGAACAACGCCTTGGTCACCAGCAAGCGCTCCTCGATCGGCTTGAGTACGAGATCGTTGGCGCCTTCCCGCAACAGGTTGCTCTGGTTTTCGCGATTGGCATCGCCGGTCATCACCAGCACCGGCAACCGGCGCTTGCTGTAGCCGAAGGCGCCGCGCACCTGCGACAGCAGTTCGCGGCCGCTGAGCACGCCCTTGAGGTAGACGTCGGTGAGGACCAGATCGACTCCGAGATCGTCGCCGTTGCGGCATTGATGCAGGTGCTCCAGCGCAGGTTCGACATCGATGAAGTGCCATACCTGCATGCCATGGCGTTCGAGGATGCGCTTGGTCGCGACGGCGACCACGCGGCTGTCCTCGACATACAGCACGCGCGCACCGGGCACCGGCTGCGGATGCACGTAGCCGCGAATGAACGCAGCCAGCGCGCTGTGCCCCAGCGCCTTGTCGAAGTAGTCGGTGACATCGTCGCTGAGGCTGCGGTTTTCCAGCCGCGACTGCACGTCGCCGGAAACGACGATGACCGGCACGTAGCGCTGTCCGCCGTCCTCGCGCACCGCGCGCGCGAGTGCCAGGCCGTCGCCGTCGGGCAGCGACAGCGCGGTGGTGACCAGATCGACCGGGCCGCGGGCCAGGATCGCGCGTGCTTCGGCCAGGCCACCGCAGGCGATTACCTCGACGTTCGGCAACTCGCGCGTGAGCACGTCGCCGATCAACCGGCGCACCAGCTTGGAGCCATCGACCACCATCACCCGCGGGGCGTCGCTGACCACATGGCGGAGGTCGTGCGCGTCCATCAGGTCTCGATCCCCCTGAGCGACGTGGGCCGGGTCTGACGCAGGTAATGGCCGGTGACGATGCCGGCGCCGAGCCAGCCGAGCAATACAGCACCGAACACGACGCCTGCTGCGGTGGCGGGATCGAACCCTTCCAACACGAAACGGCTGCCATAGCTCGCGGCGAGTTCCGCCAAGGGCGCACGCAGCGCGGCTGCGGCCAGCGTCAGCAATCCAATCGCGAGCGCGCCGGCGGCCAGCCCGTACCACGCACCCAGATACAGGAACGGCCGGCGGATGAAGCCGTCGGTCGCGCCCAGATGCTGCAGCACGCCGATCTCCTCGCGCCGCGACTGGATGTCCAGGCGCACGGTGTTGCCGACGACCAGCAATGCGCCGAGCCCGAGCAACGCCGCCAGCACCAGCGCGACGCGGGTGCCGAAGCGCAGCCAGCCGTCCAGGCGCTGCCGCCACACCGCGTCGTGCTGGACCAGGTCGGCTTCCGGCAAGGTTTGCAGGGACGAGGCCAGCAGCGCTTCGTCGCCGTTCGGGGTCACGATCAGCAGGCTTGGCAGTGGATTCGCACCGGCGGCGCTGATTGCTTCGCCGAGGCCGCTGGCACGCAGTTCTGCCAGGCCTTGCGCCGGCGTGCGCACTCGCACCTTGCCGATGTCGCTGCGTCCGCGCAGCGTCTGTGCGAGCGCCTGCGCATGGGCGGCATCGATCCCGGGTTGCAGGAACACGCTGATTTCGCGCGAACGCTGCACGTCCCCGGAAAACCGCGCGACGTTGCCAAGCACCAGCCACAGCCCCAGCGGCAACGCCAGCGCGATCGCCATCACGCCGACGGTGAGCGCGGTCGCCCACGGCTTGCGTCCGACCCGGCCGAGGCTGGCGACGAAACTGTACAAATGGTGGTCGAACCAGGTGCCCACCCGGCTGGGCGGTCGACGCGCGCTTGTGTTCGCGGCTGCGACCTCACGCATCGACCAGGTCCTCGGGTGCGATGTCGTCGACCAGTTGGCCGTGATCGAGCACCAGCACGCGTTTTCTCATGCGCCGCACCAGGCCCAGATCGTGGCTGGCGACCAGCACGCTGGTGCCGCGCTCGGGCAGTGACGCGAACAGGGTCATGATCTCGGCCGACAGGGCCGGATCGAGGTTGCCGGTGGGTTCGTCGGCGACCAGCAACCGCGGCTCGGCGACGATCGCGCGGGCAATGCCGACGCGCTGCTGCTCGCCGGCCGACAGTTGCGTCGGCAACGCCTGCGCGCGCGCGGACAGGCCGAGCTTGTCGAGCACGTTGCGCACGCGCTTGCCGATTTCGCCGCGGCGCATGCCGCGCAGGATCAGCGGCAGCGCCACGTTCTCGTACACGCTGCGATCGGTCAGCAGGCGGTGGTCCTGGAACACCACGCCGACCTCGCGCCGATGCAGGGGCACCCGTCCGCGCCGGACCTTGAGCAGGTTGCGCTCGCCGAACAGCACCGCGCCCCGGCTCGGCCGTTCCGCCAGGTGGATGAGTTTGAGCAGCGTGCTCTTGCCGGCGCCGGAGTGGCCGGTGACGAACAGCATCTCGCCCGGCTGCACCTCGAAACTGACGTCCGCCAGTGCGACATGGCCACCGGGATAGTGCTTGCTGACATTGTCGAAGCGCAGCACGCTCACGAGGCCGCGCTCATCGAGGCTCGCGCTCATGGAAAACCCGCACATTCATTGGACGCTCGTGCTCATCGGACACCCGTGATCCCACTGCGAAGCAGTATCGGTGCCGGGCTGGGCATTGGCTAGCGCCACAGCCGCCTTCGCTGCCGGCCAGCAGCCGACGTAGTGGACGCGAAAATGCAAAGGCCCGGCAGAAGCCGGGCCTTTGCGCCTTCGCGAACCCTGGACGCGATTAACGCACGCGGCCGCGACGGAACAGATTGACGATGGCGAGCAGGACGATCGCACCGATCAACGCGGTAATGAGGAACCCGATCGTGCCCGGGAAGCTCAGGCCGACCATGGGCAGCAGGAAGCCGCCCAGGAAGCCGCCGATGATGCCGACAATGACATTGAGGATGATGCCCTGCTGGCCATCGGTCTTCATCACCATGCTGGCAAGCCAGCCAGCGATACCACCAACGATCAAATAGACAATAAAATTCATGCTCCGGACTCCTTGATGGTGGATTGAACCCTTAAGTACTCCCCAGTCAGGGGCAGTCTCAGTCTGTCCAGTGGACCGTGATGGCCACGTCAGCGGTGCCGCACTGCCCGGGATGGGTGCCCCGGCATGCGATTGTTAGCCGATCGCGCGCCTTAATGCACGTCGCCCTGCAGCAAGCGCAACAGCGCGGCGCGCGGCAGTTTTCCGGTGTCGTTGCGTGGCAATGCGGCGACGCGTTTCAGCGGTCGCGGCAGGAACACCGGATCGATCCCGCCTCGCAGCGCACGCAGGATCGCGGCCTCGTCGATGTCGGGGGCGACCGCGAGCGCAGCAATGCGGCGCACGCCGCTGGCGTCGATCGCATCGAGCTGGAACATGACGCCGTCGACCACGCCCGGCACCGCAAGCAGTTGCCGGGTGAGGTCGCCGAGCGAGGCGCGCTTGCCCGCGATCTCGAGCAGGTCCGCCTGGCGTCCGCGCAAATGGAAGTGGCCTTGCGCAGTCAGTTCGACCAGATCGGACAGCGCTACCGGACGGGGCAGGTGCGGCGCATGCACCAGGCTGCCGTCGGGTTGCGGCTGCAGACGCACGCCCGGCAAGGGCGTCCATGCGGCATCGCGCGCGGTGCGGCGATGGGCGATCACGCAGGTTTCGGTGGAGCCGAACAGCTCGCGCACCTCGCAACCGAAGCGCGTTTCCGCGGCCGCGGCGAGCGCTGCCGGCAACGGCGCGGTCGCCGAGACGATGCCGGCCAACGGCGGCAAGGCGACGTCGGACTGGACCAGTGCGCGCAAATGCACCGGTGTCGTCACCAGCAGTCGCGGCGCTTGCGCGACGCGCAACGCCACGGCGATGTCCTCGGGGAAGAACGGGCGTGCCGCGTGCACCGCCACGCCACCCAGCAGCGGCAGCAACACCGACAATTCCATTCCGTACATGTGCTGCGGCGGCACCGTGGCAACCATTTGCGCCGTCGCCGTCGCCGGCCACAGATCCTGCAGCGCGGCGAGGTTCTGCGCCGTGCTGGCGCGGAGGCTGCGCCAGGTCTTCGGATTGGGCGTGGGTTCGCCGGTACTGCCGGAGGTGAATCCGATCGCGACCAGGGCGTCGTCATCGATGCGCAACGGCTCGCCGTCACGTTCCGGCAGCACGGCCGGCAGGCGCCAGTAGCGGGCCGGTGCGTCTCCCGGGGCGTCATCACCCAGACAGTAACTGTCGGCATGGCGGTGCAGTGCGTCGGCGATGACCGCCGGCGCGCGCGATGCTGGCAGCAGGGTGGTCTGGCCGCGCACCGCGACCGCGCAGAACGCGACCAGGAACCGGTAGCGGTCCTCGCACAGGTTGATGGCGTGCTGGCCAGGCGGCAGCAGCGCGGCCAGCGCGCGCACCTGCGCCAGGAAGCGACCGAGCACGATCGGCTGCGCACCATCGAATGCGATGGCGCGCGCAGCGTCGCCGGTCGCGAGCGGCGACGAGGTCGGGTTCGACTGAACTACTGCTGCCATATCCAACGTGTTCCCAGCGGCCGCCATCGCTCCCCGGCGGTTACTTTACGCTGCGAGTCCCGGCCCCCGCCAAATCGACCCCCGATGCTGCCGACAGCGCCATCCCTGCCTGCTGCCCTTCGCTATGCATGGCGCCCGCATCCGCACGGCGTGGCCGCCGAGCCGGTGGCGCGCGCGTGGCTGGCGGATACGTTCGGGTGCGCGCCGGCCGCGGTGGCCCTGGGGCGCGATGCGCTGGGGCGGCCGCAACTGGGCGCGCCGCAGGCCGGTTTCGACGTCAGCTGGAGCCATAGCGGCGAGGGCTTGCTGCTCGCGCTGGGCGAAGGCGTCCAGGTCGGAATCGATCTCGAACGCCTGCGTCCCCGCCCGCGCGCGCTGGCCTTGGCCGCGCGCTTCTTTGCCCGGGCCGAAGCCGACTGGCTCGCGTCGCTGCCGGCGGACGCGCGCGAAACCGCCTTCGTGCACCTGTGGTGCGCCAAGGAAGCGGTGCTGAAGGCGCACGGCCGCGGCCTCGCCTTCGGGTTGGACAAGCTGGTGTTTGTCATGCAGGACGGCGCGCTCCGGCTGGTGGAGTGCGCGCACACCCTGGGGCTGCCCGGAGACTGGTCCTTGCACGAGTTCGCGCCGCAACCCGGGTATCGCGCGGCGCTGGCGTGGCGGGACAGCTTGCCGGCGCCGGCATAATCCGCGGATGACTGCCGTTTCCGACGGGTTGCGCAACGAACTCGAGACCGGTCTGGCCGCGCTCGGGCTGGATGCCGCGCTGGCGTCGCCGCTGCTCGCTTACCTGGCGTTGCTGGAGCGCTGGAATCGCACCTACAACCTGACCGCGATCCGCGATCCGCACGAGATGGTTGGCAAGCACCTGCTCGATTCGCTGGCAATGCTGCCGGCGTTGGCGCAATGCGGCGTCGGCGATGGCGCACTCGCCGACCTCGGCACCGGCGCCGGCTTGCCGGGAATCCCGCTGGCGATTGCCCGGCCGGGCTTGCAGGTGACCCTGGTCGAATCCAATGGCAAAAAGGCGCGCTTCCTGCGCGAGGCGCTACGCACACTGCACCTGGGCAACGCCCGGGTGGCGGAGTCGAGGATCGAAGCGCTGGACGAACCGGCGGCGTACGACGCCATCACCGCGCGTGCGCTCGCCACCTTGCCGCTGATCGTCGAACTCGGCGGACATCTGCTCAAACCCGAAGGCAAGCTGCTGGCGATGAAAGGGGCGCGCCCGGAGAGCGAGATTGCGGCGTTGCCGGCGGGTTGGGCGGTGGAAAGCGTGCATGCGCTCACGGTTCCCGGGCTGAATGCAGAGCGGCATCTGGTGGTGGTGGCCCGGGTATGACCCGGCAAGGCGCGTTGGCGGCAGTCGCAGGCAGGTCTTCCCGGGCGCAGCGGGGCGTGTGAGCGGGCAAGCGGGTCTGCGTGAAGCCTGCGGATGACACGCCATGCGCGCGTCGGCGCGTTGGCGTCAATCGTAGGCTGGTTTCTCTCGGGGAGCGGCAAAACGTGTTTGAGCCTGCAAGCGAGTCTCCGTGCGCGCGTCGGCGCGTTGGAATCCGTCGCGGACGAGTCTTCTCCCGCGAGGCATAATCCCCAGCCTGGCGCCTGCGCGCCGGTCTTCCTTCGCATCGAGGCACGTCGAGCCCCATGGCCCGCATCATTGCTGTCGCCAACCAGAAAGGCGGAGTCGGCAAGACCACGACCGCCGTCAACCTGGCAGCGGCGCTGGCACGCACGCCCAAGCGAGTGCTGCTGGTCGACCTGGATGCACAAGGCAACGCGACCATGGGCAGCGGCGTCGACAAGCGCGAGCTGGCCGCGTCCAGCTACGACGTGTTGATGCAGGCACAAACCGCGGACACTGCGATCGTGACCACGCCCGAAGGCTTCGACCTGTTGCCGGGCAACGCCGACCTGACCGCGGCCGAGATCGAGCTGATGGATGCCGAGGGCCGCGAACAGCGCCTCAAGCGCGCGCTCGATCCGTTGCGTGAGCGCTACGATTTCATCCTGATCGACTGTCCGCCGGCGCTGTCGCTGCTGACCCTCAACGCGCTGACCGCCGCCGACAGCGTGCTGGTGCCGATGCAGTGCGAGTACTACGCGCTCGAAGGCCTGACCGCGCTGCTGCAGACCATCGACGCACTGAAGGGCCGGCTCAACCCGCGATTGGAAGTCGAAGGCGTGCTGCGCACCATGTTCGACGTACGCAACAACCTCGCCAACGCGGTGTCGGCGGAGCTGACCAATCACTTCGGCGACAAGGTGTTCCGTACGATCGTTCCGCGCAACGTGCGCCTGGCCGAAGCGCCGAGCCATGGCCAGAGCATCGTCGGCTACGACAAGGCTTCGCGCGGCGCGATCGCGTACCTCGGCCTGGCCGGTGAGCTCCTGCGGCGCCTGCGCGAGCACGAGCAATCGCCCAAACAACGCACGTCGACGGAGACCACGGCATGACTGCTGGCAAAGCCGCCCCCGCCAAGAAGCGCGGCCTCGGCCGCGGGCTGGAGGCGTTGCTCGGTCCCAAGGGCGCCGCACCGGTGCTGGAAGCCACCAGCACCGACACGTTGCGCCACCTGCCGGTCGCTGCGCTGGCACCCGGCAAGTACCAGCCGCGCAAGACCATGGACCAAGGCAAGCTCGCCGAGCTCGCCGAGTCGATCAAGGCGCAGGGCGTGATCCAGCCGATCGTGGTGCGCGATCTGGGGGGCCGCCGTTTCGAGATCATTGCCGGCGAACGGCGCTGGCGCGCCGCGCAGCTGGCCGGGCTGAGCGAGATTCCGTCGGTGGTCCGCGAAGTCGACGACCGCACCGTGGTTGCGATGGCGCTGATCGAGAACATCCAGCGCGAAGACCTCAATCCGCTCGAGGAAGCGACTGCGCTGCAGCGGCTGATCGACGAATTCGACCTCACCCACGCGCAGGCCGCCGACGCCGTCGGCCGCTCGCGCGCGGCGGTCTCCAACCTGCTGCGCCTGCTGGAATTGCCCAAGGAGATCCGGATCTTGGTCGAGACCCGTGCGCTGGAAATGGGGCACGCCCGCGCGCTGCTCACGCTGGCGCCGCAGGCGGCGATCGCGCTGGCGCGGCAGGCTGCCGAGAGTGGCTGGTCGGTACGCGAGGTCGAGCATCGCGTGCAGCAGCTGTCCGTCGGCAAGCTGCCCGGCGCCGGCAAGACCAAGTCGGCGAAGCCAAAGCCGCAGGCCGACATCGCCACGCTCGAGCGCGAACTGTCCGAGGCGCTGGGCACTACCGTCAATGTGCTGCACGGTCGCGCCGGTCGTGGCCGCCTGGTGATCCATTACAGCGACCTGGAATCGCTCGATGGGGTACTGGAAAAACTGCGTGGCAATGCCGGATAACGCGGCATGACGATCCTGGTCACCGGCGCGGCCGGCTTCATCGGCGCCCATGTCTGCCGCGCCCTGCAGGCGCGCGGGGACGGCGTGGTCGGCTTCGACAACTTCAACGACTACTACGATCCGCAGCTCAAGCGAGATCGGGTCGCCGCGTTGTGCCCGCAGGTCGACATCCGCGTGCTGGATCTTGCCGATCGCGAAGGACTGGCGGCATTGTTTGAGGAGATCGCACCGACGCGTGTGATCCATCTCGCCGCGCAGGCCGGCGTGCGCTACTCGATCAGCCACCCGCATGCCTACGTCGACAGCAACCTGGTCGGCTTCGCCAACCTGCTGGAATCGTGCCGGCATCGCGGCGTGCAGCATCTGGTGTACGCGAGTTCCTCGTCGGTGTACGGCGACTCGGCGACGCCGCCGTTCTCGGAAGACCAGCGCATCGACCAGCCGCGTTCGCTGTACGCTGCGACCAAGGCCGCGAACGAACTGATGGCGCACACCTACGCCCACCTGTACGGCCTGCACGCGACCGGGTTGCGTTTCTTTACCGTGTACGGGCCGTGGGGCAGGCCGGACATGGCGCCGCTGCTGTTCGCGCGCGCGGTGCTGGCGGGGCGGCCGATCGAGGTGTTCAACTTCGGCAGGATGCGCCGCGATTTCACTTTCATTGATGACATCGTCGCCGGGGTGCTCGGCGCGCTGGAGCTTCCGTCGACGGGCGATCCGCCCCATCAAATTTTCAACCTCGGCAACCACACACCGGTCGAGCTCGAACGCTTCATCGAGGTGATCGGGCAGGCGGCGGGCAGGCCGGTGGAAAAGCGCTACAGGCCGATGCAGCCGGGCGACATGATCGAGACCATGGCCGACACCTCCCGCGCCCACGCCGCGTTCGGCTTCGAGCCGGTGACGACGATCGAGGCCGGACTGCCGCGCGTGGTCGACTGGTGCCGCGATTACTTCGGAGCGAATGCATGAGCACGCCACAACTGTCGGTCGTCGTGCCGGTGTTCAACGAGCAGGACAACGTCTCGCCGCTGATCGGCGAGATCGTGTCTGCGCTGCGTGGACGCGCGCCCTCCGACGGCGGCGAGTTCGAAATCGTCTACGTCGACGACCATTCGCGTGACGGCACCCTGGCGAAGCTGCAGCAGTTGCAAGCAGAAGTGCCCGAATTGCGCGTCATCCACCACCTCACCCAGAGCGGCCAGAGCACCGCCTTGCGCAATGGCATCAAGGCCGCGCGCGGCGCGTGGATCGCCACCCTCGATGGCGACGGCCAGAACGACCCGGCGGATATTCCCAAGCTGCTGGCCGAACGCGGCCGCGCCGGCAGCGACATCAAGCTGTTCGCCGGCTGGCGCGTGCAGCGCCAGGACTCGGGCAGCAAGCGCTGGGCTTCGAAGCTGGCCAATGCGATCCGTGCGCGCATGCTGCGCGACGACACGCCCGATACCGGCTGCGGCATCAAGCTGTTCGAGCGCGAGGTCTTCCTCGACCTGCCCCATTTCAACCACATGCATCGCTACCTGCCGGCGCTGATCCAACGCGCTGGCTGGAAGACCATCAGCGTGCCGGTCCACCACCGCGCACGGTCAACCGGCGTGTCCAAATACAACAACCTCGACCGCGCCCTGGTCGGGATCGCCGACCTGCGCGGTGTCGCCTGGCTGATCCGGCGCGGCAAGGTCACCGCGGTCAGGGAATTGCCGTGAGCCCCACCGCGGATGTCATGAACGCGTCGATCGCATGGCTGGCCTGGACCGGCCTGCACATCACCCCGTGGAAGCTGATCGGCTACGTCGGCACGTTCATGTTCGGCGGGCGCTGGCTGGTGCAGTTCTTCGCCTCGCGCCGTGCCGGCAAGCCGGTGATCCCGCGGGTGTTCTGGTACATGAGCATCGTCGGCAGCCTGATGACGCTGAGCTACTTCGTGTTCTCGGCCAAACAGGACTCGGTTGGCGTGCTGGGCAATCTGTTCCCGGCGTTCACCGCCGCCTACAGCCTGTACCTGGACATCAGGCATCGCGGCTGGCATCGGGATCGGGCGACGCATTGAGCCCACACCCTCTCCCCTTGCGGGAGAGGGACCGCTTCGCGTAGCGAAGCAGGGAGAGGGTGCCGCTTTTTCCGTCCATCGAACGCACACCGGGCTCCGCCCGTCGCCCCCTCTTCCGCCCTTCGGGCACCTTCTCCCACGAGGGGAGAAGGGAAAAGGCTGTGGATAACTGCTTGCCCGAGCCACGGCTGGCTGGCATAATTCGCGGCTCGCTGCGTCCCGGCTTTTGGCCCGGATCGGCCCGGAAGCGCGATTCCGGCCGGTTCCGAACAGCGAACCCTGACCCGAATCGCGTGCCAGTTCCGCTGGCGGGGCCGCTGTTTCCCTGGCCAAGGGCGACAAACAATCATTTCGAGGTGCGCAATGTCCCGTGTATGCCAAGTGTCCGGCAAGCGCGTGCAGACCGGCAACAACGTCTCGCACGCCAACAATAGAACCCGCCGTCGTTTCCTGCCGAACCTGCATGAGCGCCGCTTCTGGGTCGCGAGCGAGAACCGCTGGATCAAGCTGAGGGTTTCCGCGCACGCGTTGCGCACCATCGACAAGAATGGCATCGACGTCGTTCTGGCCGAACTCCGCGCTCGCGGCGAAAAGGTCTGAGGAGGATCACACCATGGCAAGCAAACGCGACAAGATCCGCCTGATCTCCTCGGCCGGCACCGGCCACTTCTATACGACCGACAAGAACAAGAAGAACACGCCGAACAAGATGGAGGTCAGCAAGTACGACCCCGTCGTGCGCAAGCATGTGCTCTACAAGGAAGGCAAGATCAAGTAAGCCTTTGCCGGCGCTGCGCCGGCTTGTTCGATGCAAAAGAAGCCCGCGCAAGCGGGCTTCTCTTTGTTCGTCATCCCGGGCGAACGTCGCCAGCGTTCCGACTGGCGGCGCAGGGCATGCGCACCCGTATCAGTACCCTGCCGCCTGCCCATCCTTGCGTGACTCGCTGGCACCGATATAGCCGCCCTGCGGATTGACCATGATCGCCTGGTAGCCGCCATAGGGGCCGTCGGCGAAGCGCACCGAATGGCCTTTGCGCATCAGCGCCCGCACGGTCTCGATTGGGAAGCCGGATTCGAGGTCCACCTCGCCACCATCGCTCATCGGTGCGACCTGCGCTTCGGGTTCGGTCGAGCCATCGTGCTGGATCCGCGGCGCGTCGCCGGCTTCCTGCAGGTTCATGCCGAAGTCGATCAGGTTCATCAGGATCTGCGCGTGCCCCTGCGGCTGCATCGCGCCACCCATCACCCCGAACGCCAGCCATGGCTTGCCGGCCTTGGTGACGAAGGCCGGAATGATGGTGTGGAACGGACGCTTGCCCGGCGCGAACGCATTCGGATGCCCCGGTTGCAGCACGAATTGCTGGCCACGATCCTGGAAGATGAAACCCAGTCCCGGCGCCGCCATGCCGCTGCCCATGCCGCGATAGTTGGACTGGATCAGCGACACCATCATGCCGCTGGCGTCGGCGGTGGTGAGGTAGATGGTGTCGCCTTCGTTCAAGGTCGCCGGAATGCCGGGCGCGACCACGCGCGCGGCCTTGTCCATCGAGATCAGCTTGCGGCGTTCGTCCGCGTATGGCTTCGAAATCAATTTCGCCACGGG
>JANMAO010000045.1:0-4090 GCA_031359875.1 Lysobacter sp. | reverse complement strand
TGGCCTGGGGCGCGGCCGGCCCGGTGCGCGTGCTGTGGCAGGCGCCGGACTGGCTGGTCGTGGGTTGCATGGCGCTGATGGTGCCGGCCGTCATCCTGCTGGTCGGCTCGGTGACGACGCCCAATCCCACGATGGTCGGCGGCCATCCCGCCTTGAAGTCCGCCACGCCGGCCGTGGGCATCCTGCGGGTGACGCGCTATCCGATGCTGTGGTCGTTCGCGCTGTGGGCGGCGACGCACCTGATCATCACCGGCACATTGAGTGGCGCCATCTTCACCGGCGCATTCCTGATCGTTGCCATCGCCGGCATGTTCAGCCTCGACGCCAAGTACGCCAAGCGTGCGCCCGCGCCATGGGCTGCCTTCGCCCGGGTCACCTCGATCCTGCCGTTCGCCGCGATCGTGCAGCGCCGCAACCAGTTTGTGTTTGCCGAGATCGGGCTGTGGCGCATCGCCGTCGCGGTGGTGCTTTGGTTCGTGCTGGTCGCGCTGCATCCGCTGGTGTACGCGGTGAACCCGTGGCGGTATATCGCCTAGGCTCGATCAGGCGAAGTGGTAAATGGACCTGACTCCTTTTTCGTCGCAACCGTTCGCGCAGCAGACACGCGGCCGACGGCAAAACCGGCTGCAGCGCGGAAGAAACGTCGTGCCTGATTGCATTGCGTTGTCTGGCATCCGTGAAGCGATCCAGCTGCACCTGGCCGGCCTGCTCGAAGACGGACAGCCGATTCCGAAGCCGCCCAGCGGTCGAATACGTGGATATTGCTGGGTAAGAACCGATACGTGGGCCACATATCGTTGGAAAAATGTCCCTGACACTTTTTTCGCGTTAGCCCGGCATCCGGAACGGGCTTTCACCGAAGCTTAATGGGGGGCAGGACCACGCTCCGTCTCGCAGGGGAGCCGGGCCGCCGCACGCGCAGCGACCCCATCAGGGAGAAACCATCATGAATCGATCCTCCGCGCTGGTTGCGTGCCTGCTTGCCGCGACCGCACTGGTTCCGCTGGCCGCCGCTGCCCAGGACATGGCGAAGACCGCCGGCAAGCACGTCAAGGTGCTGCTGGACAACGACAAGGTCCGGGTACTGGAGCTGCAGATGCCGCCGGGCGCCAAGACTGGCATGCATTCGCATGGCGACAACGTTGTCTACTTCGTGACCGCCGCTGACACGATCACAACCAGCGGGGATGGCAGCAAGAAGACGGCGCACCGATCGGCGGGCGAAACCCTCTGGAGCGGACCGGTGACGCACGACACCCAGAACGCCGGCAAGATGTCGACCAGGACGGTGGTCATCGAGCTGAAGGCGCCTGCGAAGACTCCCTAGGCGCGGGCACGCCGGGCGCGCATCGCATCGTCTTCCGATGCGGTGCGATGCTGCGCGAGAGGGATCCTCCAGCGATCCACCCGTGCGTGCTGACCGTCCATCGGCGGCGCATGCGTTCCCTCTCACAGGCTCGGAGACTTCCGATGAAAGACGCGCCCCCGCGATGGCTGCATGTACTTGCCCTGGTGCCGCTGTGCGCGCTCGGCCAGGACATCAAGGCCGCACGCCTGCCGATGCAGCGAGCGCCGGCGATGGTGCGACCGGAAAAAGGGGTCAGAGAACATTTCCGTTTGAATCGCCCTCGGCCATTACCCTCCTCGTCCGCCCCGGGGGCTTCACGGCGACCAAAAAGGGTCAGAGAACAATAGTGTTTGAAGTGCAAATGTTCTCTGACCCCAATGGCCGGAGCTTCAGCACAGCCTGACCGAATTGCGGCCGGCGTCCTTGGCGGCGTACATGCCGGCGTCCGCGCGCATGAGCGTGTCCGAGACGGATTCGCCCGCCTTGTACTGGGTGACGCCCGCAGAGAAATGGACCGGCGTCTGTGCAGTCAGCTGCTCCGCCTGCAATTGCTGCTGCAACCGTTCCACACATGCCCGTGCATTTGCGGCATCGGTGCCGGGCATGAGCACCAGGAACTCTTCCCCACCCCACCGCGCGATCTGGTCGGATGTGCGCAATACCAAGCGCGACTGGTTCGCGAACCATTGCAGCACCCTGTCGCCTTCGGCATGTCCGCGCGTATCGTTGATGCGCTTGAAGTCATCCAGGTCGAGGAGGGCGATGCTGAACGGTCGGTCCTGCCTTGCGCAGATCGCCTGCTCCTCGATCAGGCGCTGATCCATATAGCGCCGATTGCACAGGCCGGTCAGCGCATCGTGGCTTGCCAGCCTCTGGACTTCTTCCAGCGCGGTGGTCAGTGCAGTGCGCTGCGAGCGCAACTTGCTGCGCAATGCAGACAACATCGCGGCGACAAACGACAGCGCCGGCAACATGATCGAAATCATGAGGAAGTTGGCCAGGTCGATGCGCAGATCGGTATTGGCAAGCGACCAGAACGCGTTCGCATCGCGACTGACGTGCAAGCCCACGATCGTGCCGAGCAGCGTGACCAGTGCAATCCCCGTCAGTACGGCGATCTTGCGCCAGCTCAGGGAAAACGCGCCGAACGTGAAGATCAACAGCAGGGGAAACAGCGCCACGCTGCGCACCGGTCCGCAGATCACGTACCCCCACTCGACGCCGATCACGCCCATCACGATCTGCGCAACGGTCATGGCAGGATCGGCGAAGCGCTCGCTCCACCCTGTCCTCAGCGCTGCATAGATCGCGGTCAATCCAATCGCCAGGAAGATGGACCACGGCACGAGGCGGTCGGCATACATCCAGCCTTCGCGCATCCCAAACGACAGCACCAGCGCGCTGGCGGAATATGCCAGCGCGGAAATCGACCACAGCCTGAGCCGGATGCGCCGGCGCGGATCCGAGCTGAGCACGACGTCCACAACGTCCGGCCACCCTCGCGTCGACGTTCGTGCGATCGGGGCCGATTGCTCGGGATCACGAATCAGGTTGTCCAAACCGCCCCCCGAACTGTCTGCAGTCCGACTATGGTGCCCACACCCGGAAAAAAACCGGACAGGGTTCCGCTTGGGTAAACCGTTCAGCGATCAACACTGCATTGCCAATCGCGCCGATGCGCGATCGCCAGCGCGACTCCACCAAGCATAGTCGCTAGCGCCAAACCCAGACGCAGGGTTGCTGGCTCCAAAGGCTGCCAGCCACAATTTTCCAAAAACAAAAGGTGTCATGGACATTTGTTTGGCCGGGGACGATCGCCTGGGTCGCCTGACTCAACACGTTCCTGCCTGCACCCACCCATTCGCCACGCGTCGCATTTTTTGCCCTGCCACGCAACGTTCGTCGGTTTGACCCGATGGGGCCGTTTGGCGCGCCCGTTGCTGTTCGCGCAGGTGTCGTTGCACGCGCAGGGTCTGTTCGCGGGCGGCGCGGGCGGTGGCCTCACGGGCGACGGCGTCGTCGAGCGTGGTATTGGCGGTGGAGGTGGCTGGCACCGGCGCAGGCGCCCTCACGAATGCGGGCGCCGCCGTGGCTGTTACAGCGATCGACGAACCCTGCTGCGCGGGCTTGTCGCAAGCACCCAGGCATACCATCAACAGCAACAACCCCGTGACCCGTCCGGCTGCGTGCATCGTCAGTGCAGGAAATTTGACTATGTGCACTCGAAGGGCCCAATTGTTTCGCGATGCAGGGAGCATACGCCGGGTGTTGGCGACCTTGTCGACGGCGAGATCAATAGAAGAAAACAAAAGGAGTCAGGGACATTTCCGCGTGGTATCGCCTCGTGATGTGGTCCGTGAAGAGCTCGTGGCTGTAAGCCGCTCCCACACAGGCCGGGGGTCGGGCCCCGGCAGGTGTACGCTCCCGCTCACACGCCAGGAGCCTGCCATGCCGTCGACCTCGTCCGTGTCCATCCGCAGTCGTCGCGCCGGTGTGCTCTGGTCGCTGGCAGCCATCACCGGCGGCGTGGCGATGAGTTACGTACGCAGCCACGTCTACGTGCCCGGCGATGCCGCCGCGACGGCCGGGGCGATCCTGTCCGACGTGCCGCGGTTCCGGTTCGCGATCGTCGGGGCGCTGGTGTCGCAGCTGGCGATGCTGTTCCTGGCGCTGGAGTGGTATCGCGTGTTCGCGCCGGTGGAGCGGGTGCTGGCGCGGGTGCTGTTGGTGTCGATGGCGATC
>JANMAO010000236.1:0-6402 GCA_031359875.1 Lysobacter sp. | reverse complement strand
GCCGATGCCGGCGCATCCACCGCGATGGCGATGCCCGCCAATCCGATGGTCGGCGGCGCCGCGATGTATTCCAGCAAGGACATCATCGACAACGCCGTCAATTCCAAGGACCACACCACCCTGGTGGCTGCGGTCAAGGCCGCCGGCCTGGTCGCCACGCTGAAAGGCCCCGGCCCGTTCACCGTGTTTGCGCCGACCAACGACGCGTTTGCCGCACTGCCGGCCGGCATCGTCGACACCCTGCTCAAGCCGGAAAACAAGCCGACCCTGACCAAGATCCTGACGTACCACGTGGTGTCCGGTCGCCTCGACAGCACCGCGCTGGCCGCAAAGATCCGCGCCGGCGGCGGCAGCACCACGCTGACCACCGTGCAGGGCGAGCCGCTCAAGGTCTCGATGCGCGGTGACGCCGTCGTGGTCACCGACACCAAGGGCCACATCGCCACCGTCACCACGGCCGACGTCTACCAGAAGAACGGCGTCATTCACGTCGTCGATCAGGTGCTGATGCCGTAAGCGGTCCGCACGACTTTCGTTTCCTCACTACTTATCGCAAAGGATTCCGCATGAAGATCTCCCTATTGACCGCGGCGCTGGTCGCCGCTTGTGCCCTCACCGCCTGCAGCAAGCCCCAACCCGCGGCACCCGCCGCCGATACCACCGCTGCCATGCCCGCCGACGCGAACCCGCCGCAATCGGCGATGGCTCCGGTAGCGGAAGCTCCGGCCGAAAATCCAATCGTCGGCGGCTCGCCGATGCTGGCCAGCAAGGACATCATCGACAACGCCGTCAATTCCGCCAACCACACCACCCTGGTTGCCGCGGTCAAGGCCGCCGGCCTGGTCGACACGCTCAAGGGTCCGGGCCCGTTCACCGTATTCGCGCCGACCAACGAGGCGTTCTCCGCATTGCCGGCCGGTACCGTCGACAAGCTGCTCAAGCCGGCGATGAAGGCCGACC
Organism: Lysobacter sp.; assembly: GCA_031359875.1. GTDB lineage: Bacteria > Pseudomonadota > Gammaproteobacteria > Xanthomonadales > Xanthomonadaceae > Cognatiluteimonas. The sequence goes on along the minus strand of JANMAO010000236.1, from coordinate 5,442 downwards.
TGACCAAGGTCCTGACCTACCACGTGGTGTCCGGCAAGCTCGACGCCGCGGCGCTGAAGACGCAGATCGCGGCAGGCGGCGGCAAGGCCATGCTCAAGACCGTGCAGGGCGAGACCCTGACCGCCACCGAGAAGAACGGCGGGATCGCGCTGACCGACACCAAGGGCAACACCGCCATGGTGACGATCGCCGATGTCATGCAGAGCAACGGCGTGATCCACGTCGTCGACAAAGTGCTGATGCCGTAAGCGTCCTCGTCGTCGCTGCGGTAGCAAGGGGACGGCTTCGGCCGTCCCCTTTTTTTGTGGATGAACCGTCATCGATCCGGCACGCGCGCCCCGGTTGCCATGGCCGCCGAAACTCGATATATAACAAACGTTATAACTCTTTGAGGGCCGCCATGAAGCTCAAGATCACCGCCATCGGCAATTCCGCCGGCGTCATCCTGCCCAAGGAGCTGCTGGCCCGCCTGCGCGTGGAGAAGGGGGACGACGTCTATGCGTTCGAGACCCCCGACGGCATCCGGCTGAGCGCGTTCGACCCCACCCTCGCCGCGCAGATGGAGGTGGCCGAGAAGGTCATGCGCGAGCGCCGCTCGCTGCTGCACAAGCTCGCGCAGTAGGGTCGCCGACATGATCATCTGGATCGAAAAGCCCTTTGCCATCGCCATCCACGACCGTCAGTTAGCCGAACATGGCGGCATCCCCGGTGTGCGCGATGAAAGCCTGCTGGACTCCGCGCTCGCCCGTCCACAGCAGCTGCACGCCTACGGGGATTCCTCGCCGGATCTTGCCGACCTTGCGGCCAGTCTCGGCTTCGGCGTGGCACGCAATCATCCCTTCCTCGACGGCAACAAACGCACCGCCGCCGTGGCCTGCGAAACCTTCATCGTGCTCAACGGTGCAAGCTTGGTAGCCGACGATCTTGCGCTGTATCCCGTGTACCTCGCACTGGCAGAAGGCAGCCTGCCCGAAGCCGACTTCGCCACATGGCTGCGCAATCACATCGTGCAGGGCACGGGTAACGAGCTGCACGAACCACGTGCGCGTTACGCGCGCTGACGGTTGCCTTTATCGGAAACGCGCCCGGATCCCTGGATCGCAGGTGCCCACGCATCGCGCAGCGGGATTTTCCCGCGCGCCAGCGCCTCGTAGAGCCCCACCACCTTTGGCATGAGTCCGTCGTTGCTCCAGCGCTGGGCATCCCGCGGGCCCGCTGCGGACAGCGACGCCTGCAATTCCTGGTCGCCGAGCACCCGGGCCAGGCTATCGGCGAATGCCGCCACGTCCTCTGCGCTGGTGATCGCGCTGTTGGCCCCTCTCAGCACGGTCGCGGTTCCCATGACGGCGGTCGAGACGATCGGAGCCCCCACTGCCATTGCTTCGATCAGCACCAGTCCCTGCGTCTCGGTTGGCGATGCGAACACGAAGGCGTTGGCCGCGCGATAGCAGTCCAGCAGCGCAGTACCTCGATCCAGATTGCCGATGAACTGCACGTGGCGCTCCAACCCGAGGATGTCGACCAGTTTCCGCAGCCGGGGCGCATCCGGTCCCTCGCCGGCAATGACGAAAAGCAGCGTCGGGAACTGGTTCACCAGCACGCGCGCCACGCGCAACAGGAAGGGCATGTTCTTTTCGATGGCCAGCCTGCTGATGGTGATCATCAGCGGCCGCTGCGGATCGATGCCGTGGCGCTGGCGAAAGCTGCTGCCGCTACCGCCCGCGAACTCCGACAGATCGATCCCGGTCGGCAGGACGGTGGCGGGCGTGCGCACGCCATAGCCATGCAGGACGTCCGCCATTTCCGTCGTCGGCACGATCAGGTGGTCCACGGCATGACACATGGTTCGCGACAACCTGCGCGCCAGCGAACGCAACATCGCCGGGGCAAGCCATGGCACGTAATGCGCGATGTATTCCTCGAAATACGTGTGGTAGGTCTCGACGACGGGCACCCGCGTTGTCCGCGCAAGTCGGACCCCGAGACGGTGCGCCGCAAAGGGCGTGTGGACATGGATCACGTCCCAGCGCCTACTGGCCAGGCGCGGAAGCATCCTGCGCAGTGCACGCGCCTTCATCAATCGGTCTTCCGGATCGAAGAAGATCGTGCGCGCCGGCAGGCGGATCACCTCGAACCCGTCGCCAAACTCGCGGTCGTGCTCGCGCTGCCCGCTGTCGGCGCCGTAGTCCGGCGCCACCAGCGTCACACGATGACCCATGCCCAGCAATGACTTGGCAAACGTGCGGATCGAGGTCGATACGCCGTTGACCCGCGGGAAATACACGTCCGACAACATCAGGATGTCCATGCGGCCCACGTTATTGCGCCTACATGACAGGGATTGGTCAGCCGCCGGCGCACGCTCGGGTCACGCTCGTGCAGGGCAATCGTGCGGGCGCGCGGCCACGTCTTCATTCGGTCACGTCGTTGCCATCGTAGTGGCATGCGCGCGCGGCAGGCTTGCGCAAACGGGAAGCCGCCGATGCGCTACACGATCGTCACCGAGACGTATCCGCCGGAGATCAACGGGGTCGCGTTGACCGTCCAGGCGATGGAGCAGGGGCTGCGTTCGCGCGGCCACGAGGTGATCGTCGTGCGCCCGCGCCAGCACGACGGGGACGCCGCTGCCGATGCCGACCCATTTGCCTGGCGGGTGCCGGGCCTCGCCCTGCCCCGCTATCCCGGACTGCGTTTCGGCCTTCCCGCGACGCGCAGGCTGCTCGCCGCGTGGCGAACGACGCCGCCCGATGCGATCTATGTGGCCACGGAAGGTCCGCTCGGCTGGTCGGCGCTGCGCGCGGCACGGCGCCTGGGCATTCCCGCCGCTACCGGCTTCCACACCCGCTACGACCAGTACATGCGCAGCTACGGCCTGCCCATGCTGCAGACGATCGCGATGCGCTGGATGCGCTGGTTCCATAACAGTGCGCAAGCCACACTGGTGCCGACGCGCGAGTTGCAGGCCTTCTTGCGCCAGCAAGGATTTGCCAACCCGGTCCGCCTGCCGCGCGCCGTGGATACCCGGCTGTTCCATCCGCAACGCCGCGATCCCGCGCTGCGGACCCGTTGGGGATTGGACGACACCGCATTGGCCGTGATCCACGTCGGCCGCATCGCCCCGGAAAAAAACCTCGACCTGGCCGTGCGTGCATTCCGCGCCGTGCAGGCGATCCAGCCCGATGCGCGTTTCATCCTGGTGGGCGATGGCCCGTCGCGGCCGCAGCTTGCGCGCGACAACCCCGACTTCATCTTCTGTGGCATGCAGCGCGCCGAGGCCCTCGCGCAGCATTTCGCAAGCGGCGACCTGTTCCTGTTCCCCAGCCGCACCGAAACCTTCGGCAACGTCACCCTGGAAGCAATGGCCAGCGGCATTGCCACGGTCGCATTCGATCGCGGTGCGGCGCGGGAAACGATCCGCGACGGCCTGCACGGCGCGGCCGTTCCGGATGGAGACGAGCCCGCGTTCATCACCGCCTGCGTGCGGCTGGCGGGCGAACCGGTCCTGCGTGGCGGCATGGCGATGGCTGCGCGCCAAGTGGTGTGTCGATTCGATCCCGACCAGGTGGCTGCCGACCTGGATCATGTCCTCGGCCACCTCACCCACGCCACGAGCCCCCATGTCACGTGCGCCCAAACCTGACAGCCCACTACTGCCGGCCGAAGCCGCCTGGTGCCTGCGCGTCAACGGCCTGTGTTCGCGTAGCGGAACCCGGAGATTCTTCTCCACCATCAGCCGCCTGGGCGACGGCCCCGCCTGGTATGCGTTGATGGCGGCACTGGTCGTGTTCGACGGCATGCATGGCGTGGCGGTGTCAGCGCAGATCGCCGCCACCGGTGTCATCGGCCTGACCCTGTACACGCTGCTCAAACGGTGGACCCGCCGCCCAAGACCGTTCGCGTCGCATGGACGCATCCATGCATGGATCGTGCCGCTAGACGAGTTCAGCTTCCCGTCCGGACACACGCTGCACGCGGTCGCCTTCACCGTGGTGGCGCTGGCGCACTACCCGGCACTGGCCTGGGTGCTGATCCCGTTCACCACCAGCATCGCGGCCTCGCGCGTGGTGCTCGGACTGCACTATCCCTCGGATGTACTCGCCGCCACCATGATCGGCGCCGCGCTCGGGATGCTGTCGCTATGGCTGGTCCCGGTCATGTGGCTGTAGGCGGTAGATGTCGCACCACAATGACGTGAGGGCACGCATGCGTCAGTAGATTGCATCGTGGAAGCGATCCGAGTCGCGTTACCGGCACAGCACGTCACTCCTCCGGCGCGGGCTTCAACTCCACCTGCAATTCCTCCAGCTCCGCGATCACTGCTTCCAGCGCATCGTGGAACTCGCCCTGGCGCACCATCAGCCCCTCGATCTTCTCGGCCTGTTTCAGCTTGGACAGCTCGCCATCGAACAGCAGCCACTGCGTGGTCAGCATCTCCACGTTGTTCTTGGAGTAATGCCGCATCTCCTTGAGCTGCGCGAGGGTATCGGTGACGTGGTCGACGGGGGTTTTGGCGGTTTCATCGGACATGGCGGGATCCCTTCAAGGTGATGACGACCCGATGCTACCGGCAGGGAGTGGATGGCGATGTCACGACCAAGGCTGGCATTCGACGAAGGTTGAACCTTCGCTTGCAAAGCACGCTCAATCATTGTGATTCCTTCTTGGATCCATTGAGCCATCCGCATCTATGTTGTGGAATGCACCCTGTTTGAAGCGAAGCGTGAAGTCGCGATATTCGTTCTTTTTTACTCGAGTGACTTGGGTTCCCTCTTGGGTCTCGTTGGGGTTACGCCAGTCCGTCACCAATACCTCTGGCGCAGTGAACCGGTCACGAACTTGATCGTCCGCCGCGAACGCCTGCAGGAACGATGCGAAGTTCTTTCCGGGACAAACCAATGCGGCATGCATGACCTTGGAAGGTTTCGCTTGAGCTGCACCTCTGGGGGAATTTGTTACACGTAGCGTCGTCTCCGACACGCTGGTTTGCGCTTGGCAACTGCTGAGAACACTCAACAGAACAAGGACAACAACTGGATTTATCTTGGTCATGCTTAAACCTCCATGTCTCAAAAAAAAGAGAAGCGATCAAAGTGGGATGGATCTCGCGAAATTGATATCGAACCTGCTCCGTGTTCGTACTTCGGACCGTTCCCTGGTCCGGCTTGGGTGACTCGATGACAAGGCTAACTCGTGAGTCCGGCGGGAGCTAGCCGGTTAGATGTGGCGGGTTACGCCGCTTTGTGGCTAACCCCCCTACGGGTTTGGCGTGGCTTGGAATCCAGAAACAAAAAGGCCGCCCAAGGGCGGCCTTTGGTTGCGTCGTGAAGTCGGTTACGCCCACGGATCCCGCAGCACGATATTCGCGTCGCGATCCGGGCCGGTGGAGACCATCGCCAGCGGGCAGCCGACGAGTTCTTCCAGCGCGCGCAGGTAGGCGCGGGC
>JANMAO010000004.1:0-1742 GCA_031359875.1 Lysobacter sp. | reverse complement strand
GTTAGGCCCCGCTCGAGCCTCTAGGCTAGACTTGGGCCAAGGAGAAAACCGTCATGAACTACACTCTCGAGATTGAGCAGGAAGCCGACGGTCGCTGGCTGGCCGAAGTGCCTGAATTGCCCGGCGTTTTGGCTTACGGCGCCTCATCTGAGGAGGCGATGGCTAAGGCTGAGGTATTAGCCCTACGCGTCTTGGCCGAGCAGCTTGAGCATGGCGAGGCGCGCGCTCTGGACATCCGCATTTCCCTTCCCGCCGCGGCATGACTAGCTGGCCTTCGTCCAAGGCCAAACGGGTATTGCCCGCCCTTCTCAGCATTGGGTGGCACGTCAAACGGCAATCCGGTTCACATCGCACCTTGGCTCGTCAGGGCTGGCCTGACTTCGTGTTCGCGTTTCATGACGGTGACGAGATTGGTCCTCGCATGTTGTCTCGCATCGCCAAACATACAGGTCTTCAGCCGTCAGACCTCTAGGCTGGGCCTAACAATTCATTAGGGGCTGTCCTAGATAACGCTTAGATGTTTACCCAGAGGCGCAGCGTAGCAAGCTGCTGTCTGGGTGTTCCGTAGTTGAAGCGGAACTCGCATTCTTTGAGGAAAAGGAAGAAGTGCTTGCGCGGCACGCCATTGTATTTGCGTAGTACCCGCTTGGACTGGTTCCAGAAGTTCTCGATGCCATTGATGTGATTGCCACGTTTGTTCACGAACGTCTTGCTGTGATTGACGCGTCGATGTTTGAAGCCCGCTATGTCCAGGATGTTGTAGCTCGCCAAGCTGTCGGTATAGACAACGGAATCCGCCTGCACGCGTGTTTTCAGCGCTGTGAGCAGGGTCTGGCTGGTGGCATCGGCGACCGGGAGGGCATACACGCGACCACCGCGTTTGAGGATACCGAACACACAGACCTTGCCTGCAGCACCACGTCCGCGCTTACCTTTTCGCGCACCGCCGAAATAACTTTCGTCACACTCGAACACGGCCAGTTCCGGCTCGACTTCACCCATCTTTTCGGCAATCAGCAAGCGCAGCTTGTGGTAGTACAGCACTGCGGAGTTGCGATGGATATCCACCAGATCGGCGGCCGTTCTCGCGGTGGCTTGGGCCACGAACAAATTCAACAGTTTCAACTGCTGATTTCGGCTGATTCGACAACGACTTAGCGCCATTTGCCATCCTAGATCGGTTCCTTATCTAGGACAGCCCCATTCATTAAGCCGAAGCCGCTTCGCGGCTCGGCTTAATTCAGGTGATCGGTTCCTAAGCGCGCGGATACAGCGGCGGCAGCGGCTCAACCGTTATTTCCTTTTCCCCCGCGCGCCAACGCGGCCCACGCTTGAACGCATCGCGCAGCGCTGTGCGCGCAGCGACGCCATCGCCGTCGTTCCAACGCGCACGCTGCAGCGCATCGACGGCCGCGATCTGCTGCGCATCCCCGAGCCGCAGGCGCAACGCGTCGAGGTCGGCCACCGGGGGCGAGGCCATCGCACACAACACGTCCGCGACATCACCCAGATCACCATGTTCGAGCGCACGCTTGAGGTCGGGCAGAGACGCCGACGTCGATCCTGCCTGCTTCGGCTGCCTGTCCACAGCCGCCGGCTCAGGCGCGTGCCGGTGCAGTCCCCACATCAGCGTCGCCAGCCAAAGCACCGCGAAAATCACCGTGGCCAGCGCCCACGGCCGCACTTCGCCCTGGATCCCGGGGACGCTGATCCCGTCACTCGACTGCGCCGGCGTTGCTTCG
>JANMAO010000203.1:0-17899 GCA_031359875.1 Lysobacter sp. | reverse complement strand
CACCCAGTGGTTTTCATCGGGGAAATACAGGTACTTCGACTCGATGCCCTTGCGCTGCAGTGCGGTGAATGCAGCGATGCCCTGGTCGACCGGGATGCGGTAATCGAGCTGGTTGTGGATCACCAGCATCGGCACGCGCCAGTCCTTGACGTGCAGGATCGGGTTGAACTTCTCGTAGCCTTCGGGGTTGCTCCACGGCGTGCCGCCGTTTTCCCATTCGCTGAACCAGAGCTCCTCGGTCTCGTAGCCCATCATGCGGTTATCGAACACGCCGTCGTGGTCGACGAGGCACTTCCAGGGCTGCGTCCAGTTGCCGGCGATCCAGTACACCATGTAGCCGCCGTAGCTCGCGCCCAGCGCGCAGGCCTTGTCGCCATTGAGGAAGCTGTACTGCGACAGCGCGGCTTTCCAGCCTTTCTGCAGGTCCTCCAGCGGACGGTCGCCCCAGTGCTGCGAGATCGCATCGGTGAATGCCTGGCCGTAACCGGTCGAGCCATGGAAGTCGATCATCACGACTGCGTAGCCCTGGCCTGCATACGTCTGCGGATTCCAGCGATAGCTCCAGCCGTCGCCGAAACTGCCCTGTGGGCCACCGTGGATCAGGAATGCGACCGGGTACGTCTTGCCCTCCTGGTAGTTCCAGGGTTTGACGACATAGCCATGCACGGTGTCGCCATTCCAGCCCTTGAACTGGAATTGCTCGTAGTCGCCGAACTTCACGTCGGGCAGCATCTGGCCGGCGCTTTGCGTAATCGCGCGCACCGGCGTGCTATTGAGGCCACCGGTGAACAGCTGGTCACCACTCTTCATGCTGTTGCGCGCGAACGCCATCGTCGCGCCTTCGATCACGAATGCAGAGATCGATCCATCACCGACCACTTTGGTGATCCCGCCAGTGGCGATGTCGACCGCATATAGCGGGTGCTCGCCAATATTTTCCGCAGTGGTGTAGATGGTCCTGCCATCGGCGGACAAGGTGATGCCGTCGGCGGAGCGATCCCACTTCGGATCGATCTCGTGCGTGGCACCGCTGGCGAGATCCATGGCCATCAGCGCGAAACGATCGGCTTCGAACGTCGGGCGCTTCATCGCGCGGTAGTACAGCGTCTTGCCGTCGGCGCTGAACACCGGGCCGGCGTCCCACGCCTGGTTCGCCGCGGTCAGGTTCTTCGCCGCGCCGCTGCCGTCGGCGTTGAGCTGATACAGGTCGAAGTTGGTCGAATGCGGTTCATCGCCGTTGGACCGGCGCGCGCTGACGACGACGCTTTTGCCATCCGGCGCCCAGGCAAGGTCGGTCAAATCACCGAATGGTTTGGAAGGCACGTCGGCGACCAGGTCCGCGCCGACGAGCGTTGCGGTCTTCGCCATGGCCTTGCCACCAAGCGGCGCCACGAACACGCGATTGATGCGGCCATCAGCCCAGGTGTCCCAGTGGCGGATGAACAGATGATCGAAGACGACGCCGCTGGCTTTGTTTTTGCCGACGTCGTCCATCTTCTTTTTGGTGCACGCAAGATCGCTGCCGCAATTGGCGAATGCGCCGGCGCTGAACGCGATGCGCTTGCCGTCAGGCGACAGCGCAAAGGCGTCGACATCCAACGGAAACCCGGTGAGTTGCCTGGCGGTTCCGCCGGTGGTCGGGATCGCATACAGCTGCGAGCTGCCGGATTTTGCGCTGAGGAAATAAACCGTCTTCCCGTCAGGAGAGAATGCGGGTGAGTTGACGTTCCAGCCTTGCGGCGTGAAGCGCACCGGCGCCGCGTTGGGCGCGGACAAGTCCTCGATCCATAGCGATGTCGACGACTTGTTGGCAGCGAAATCGACCACGCGCTTGGCGAATACGAGTTTGCGGCCATCGTGCGACAGCGTCGGCGAGGAGTAACGATCCAGCGTCGCCAGATCCCGCGGCTGGAAGCCACGTGCCGCCACTGCCGATGACGACCAGGCCAGTAGCAATGCGAGCGGCAGGAGGGCGTGGCGTGGCTTCATTGGCACTGCTTTCATGGGGAGTGTTCCGGTGCGGACGAAGGATTGATGTTATGCCAGTGGCCGCAAGGGGCACCGGTCGCGATACGTTGAGTGGCTCATCCGATTTGGCGGTCGAGCCTCTCGACCCAGCGATACAGCGCGAACACGACGATGACGAAGGCAACACCGCCGACCCACACCGATGCACCGGCGAAGCTGTCGCCGACCAGCGCCAGTGGATAGTTCTGACCGGAGAAGGCGACGATACCCGCGATCAGCACGCCGATCAGGCCTTCGCCCACGATCATGCCGGACGCCAGCAGTACACCGAGCTGCTTGCGCGCCGCCGGCTTGGGGCTGCGCTCGGCTCGGCGGTCGTAATACGCGCCAGCAAACGCGCCCACGACGACCATCAACGTCGCCGATGTCGGCAGATAGATACCCAGGCCCACGGCGAGGGGGGACATGTGCGCGGATTTCGTGAAGCGCCGAAGCAGCGAGTCGACCACGATCAGGGCGGCGCCGATCGCCGCACCGATCTCGATCAGGCTCCAGTCGATGTTGTTCTGGATCACGCCCTGCGCCAGCGCCGAGATCAATCCTGCCTGCGGCGCCGCAAGCGCACGGCCGGGGATCGCGCCGGGGGCGCCAGCGAAACCGTACGCGTGGTTGAGCAGATCCATGATCGGCGGAATCACGGCGGCGCCGGCGAGCACGCCGACGATCAACGCCCACTGCTGCTTGGCCGGGGTCGCGTCGACCAACTGACCCGTCTTCAAGTCCTGCAGGTTGTTGTTGGCGATGGTCGCGACGGCAAAGACAATTGCGGTCACGAACAGCGCGAACGCGACCAGCCCCTTCTCGTGGCCCGGTTCCAGCAGCGGCTTCACCCCGAACACCAGCAGCAGCGCCGCACCAATCACGACGAGGATGCCGATGCCAGACAGCGGGCTGTTGGACGAACCAATCAACCCCGCCATGTAACCGCACACGGCCGAGACGAAGAAGCTCATCACGACGCAATAGATCAAGCCGCCCACGACGAGCATCCACATGTGGTCGCCCAGGCCGCTGGTGATGCTGAAGTGCGCCAGCAGGAAGCCAATCGGCACGAAGCACACCAGTGTGATGATCCCGACCAGGCCGATCGGGATGTCCTGTTCGACGCGCGGCAGCGAACCTGCCTGCCCGGCCTTGCGCACGCGCGACGCCGCCATCGCCGAACCCAGGCCGCTCACTACCGGCTTGACCAGTTTCAGCAGCGTCCAGATCGCGGCCACGCCAATCGTGCCGGCGCCGACGAAACGCACTTGGTGGCTCCAGGTCGCCTGCGCCACGTCCGCCGCTGCGCCGCTTGCCGCCGCCAACGCTGAAAAGTGCGGAACGCCCCAACCCCAGCCGATCACCGCGCCGAGCAGCATCGCGACACCGACCCACAAGCCGACCAGATGGCCGACGGCAAGCAGCGCCATCGACAGCGCGAAATCAAACCCGCTTACACCGCCCCCGCCATTGTTGGTACTGCTGCCGACGCGGAAATACTGCACGACATCGCTGGCGAACACGCGCGTCGCCACGATCAGCGCAAACGTCGCCGCGCTGATCGCGCCCCACACCACCGCGCGTAACCCGGCGCGGCTCTCCTCGATGCCTGAGGCTGTGCTGTCATGCCCGCTGCCGACCTTCAACACCTCGGCGCAGGCAACGCCTTCGGGATACGGCAGGTCGGAATTGGTCACCAACGCGCGGCGCAGCGGGATCGAATACATCACCCCGAGGATCCCGCCCAGCGCACAGATGGCGAACGACTCCCAGTACGGAAAGCCGGTCCACCAGCCGATCATCACCAGACCCGGTAGCACGAAAATGATCGACGACAACGTGCCCGCGGCCGACGCGACGGTCTGCACGATGTTGTTTTCCTGGATCGTCGAATTCTTGAATCCGCGCAGCAACGCCATCGAGATGACCGCGGCCGGAATCGAGGTGGCGAACGTGAGCCCGGCCTTCAGGCCGAAGAACACATTGGCCGCCGTGAACAGCACGGTGATGACGACGCCGAGGATGAGGCCGCGTGCGGTCAGTTCGGTGCGGGGTTCCGCAGGATTGCTGGTCACGGACGTGTTGGTCACGGATTAAATCCTTCGGGAGACGCCCCAGTATTGCAAACCCGCCGCGCCGCATGCGAACAGTGGCTTCACGGCCTGCGGCCCGAGCCGGCTCACCCGATGGGAGGCCCGGGCTACACTCCGGCACCACCTGCGGGAACGCCCATGTCCGCGTCGATCCTCACTCCTGCCGATCTGCCCGTCGAACGCGACCCGCGCGATGAGTTGTTCGGCCATCCCAAGGGCGTCTACGTCTGCTTCTTCACCGAGATGTGGGAGCGCTTCTCGTTCTACGGTATGAAGGCGCTGCTGTTGCTGTACCTGCTGCAGCATCACCGGTTCGGCGATAAGGCCGGGCTCGACGTGCTCGGTGCCTATGGTGGCCTGGTGTATTGCCTGCCGGTGATTGGCGGGTTACTGGCCGATCGCTACCTCGGCATGCGCAAGGCGGTGATCTTCGGTGGCCTGCTGCTGGTGTGTGGGCATGCCGGCATGGCTATCGAAGGCCACGCGGCGACGATTGCCCACGGCGTGGTCACGCGCGACGAAGCCTCGCTGAAGATTTTCTACCTGTCGCTGTCGCTGATCATCATGGGCGTCGGCTTCCTCAAGCCGAACATCTCGACGATCGTCGGCAAGTTGTATCCCGAGAACGATCCGCGCCGCGATTCCGGCTTCTCGCTGTTCTACGCCGGCATCAACCTGGGCGCGTTGTTTGCCTCGATCGTATGCGGCTATCTCGGTCAGACGCTCGGCTGGAGTTATGGTTTTGGCGCAGCCGGCGTCGGCATGCTGTTCGGCCTCGGTCAGTTCCTGTGGGGGCAGAAATACCTTCACGGCCACGCCGAATCGCCAGCGCCGGAAAAGTTGCGCGAACGTGTATTCGGCCTGCCCCGCGAATGGGCGATCTATCTTGGATCGCTGGCTGGTTTGCTGCCGGTGGCATGGCTGATGTGGGCGGTCGCCAACGGCGCGTTCTCGCTTGGCGGCGGAGTGTCGCTAGCCCTGGCGCTGATGATCGTCGTGATGCTCGTGGTCCTTGTGTGGTTCTTCTGGTTCATCGCGACCCAGTGCACCCCGGTGCAGCGGCATCAGATGATTTCGCTGATCACCCTGATCGCGATGTGCCTGGTGTTCTTCACCCTGTACGAGCAGACCTACGGCTCGTGGGTCACGTTCACCGATCGCATGCTGACCAAGGACGTGGTGCCGTCGCTGGTGCAGCTGCAGCCGCAGGTTGTGTGGACCACGAACATCGCCGGCAACATCGCGCTCTTCTTTCGCAATGCGCCGTGGTCGATCATCTCGCTGCTGCTTGCGCCCGCGGCGTTCATGCTCTCGGCGGCGCTGTCCGATCGCAATCCCGATTCGACCGCGCCGAAGCTGCTGTTCGGCCTGGCCGCGGCTGCGATGCTGGTGTTCCTGTTGCGCGACGTGCTCGTGCTGCCGCAGACCGCAGGGTCCCTCACCTACCTCGGCGCGCTGTTCATCGTCTTGCTGGCGCCGATCTTCAGCGTGCTTTGGGGTTGGCTCGACCGGCGCGGATTGGATCCATCGAAACCGGTGAAGTCTGCACTCGGCCTGCTGCTGGCGGGTGTCAGCTTCATCCCGCTGGCATGGGCCGCGCAACAGGCGGGAGTCAGTGGCCAGCTCGCCAGCGTCTGGTGGCTGGTGCTGGCGTATTTCGTTCTGGAGTTGGGCGAAATGTGCTTGGCGCCGGTTGGGTTGTCGGCAGTGACGCAACTCTCGGTGCCGCGCGTAGCGAGCCTGATGATGGGGACGTGGTTTCTCGCCACCGCGTTCTCGGAAACGCTAGCCGCTTTGTTCGGTAAGCTCGCCGCGATCGAGATCCCGGAAGGTACGACCTTGGACATGGCCAGCGCCGGATCGAAGTACGCGCACCTGTTCTGGATCATGACGTGGATTGGCGTCGGCTTTGCGGCACTCGCGTTCGTGCTGGCACCGCTGCTGCGGCGGATGATGCACGGCGTGAAGTAGCGCTGTACTCCGCACATGGAAACGGCGCCTTGCGACGCCGTTTCCCCCGGCTGCAATGGGGTTCAGTGCGGGGAGGATGACGCAGCGCCGCCGCCGGCGACGCCGATGTTGCGATCGAGGAAAGCCAGCAGCTTTTCGTAAAACGCCTGCTGGTGTGACTGCTCGTAGAACCCGTGGCCTTCCGTGCGGAAATACAGTGTCTCGACTGGAACGCCGGCGCCGCGCAGCGCCTTCTCCATTTCCTCCGAGTGGGCGATGGGCGCACGCTGATCCTGACCACCGGCCGCGAGGAACACCGGCACCTTGATCCGACTGGCCAGGTTGACCGGGGAGGCGGCGGCCAATCCAGATGGCTCGCCGATCCACTCGTGCAAATACGACGTGCCGGTGTATCCCTGCGTGATGTCGCCTTTGCTGAACATCAGCGGCAGGTCATAGACGCCAACGTAGCCGGCCGCGCACTTGTACAGCGTCGGCTCCTTCGCGACACCCATCAACGCCGCATAACCCCCATAGCTCGCACCGTAGATGCAGATCCGATGGCTGTCGGCGATGCCCTGCTCGATCGCCCAACGTGTCGCGTCGGTCACGTCGTCCTGCATTGCGCCGCCCCATTGGCGCTTGCCAGCCTGCTGGTACGCCATGCCATAGCCGCCAGACCCGCGATAGTTGACCTGCAGCACCGCATATCCAGCCGCGGCGAGGAGCTGCGGCTCGGTGTCGAACTGGCCGCTGTTCGAGATGCCGAAGGGCCCTCCGTGCGGCAGAACGACCATCGGCAGGTTCTTGCCCGATCCCTTGGGCATGGTCAGGTAACCGAACAGCGTCATCCCGTCACGCGCCTTGAAACTGAAAGGCTTGACCGACGCCATCGCCTCGGGATCGAACCAGTCGCGACGACTGACCAGATGCTCCGCCTTCTTGTTCACCGTATCGAACACATAGAAGTCGCCGGGATTCCGGTCGTTGCTGACCTCGACCAGCGCCAGCCGTCCATCGGTGGTCTTGGAGGTAATGCCCACCGAATCGCCCGGGAACGCGGCTTCGAGGCTGCGGTACAAGCGCGCTTCCGAGCCCTTGGGATCGAAGAACAGTGTGCGCTGGGCACCTCCGCTCAGCATGACTCCGACCGGGGCGCCATTGGGTATCGCCGTTCCCAAACCGTACCGGTCGTATCCGGATGTTCCCGAATCGTAGATCGTCGAGCCCGGGCTGCCATCCGTGGAGCGGGTCAATGTCGTACGCGTTCCGCTGGCGGCATCCATCGCAACGATCGCGTCCGGACCGCTCGGCTGCTGTACCCGCAGGTAGGCCACGCGGTTGTCCGCCGAGAAACCCAACGGCGATTCAGAGTGCCCGCTCGCCAGTGCGTTGTTGATCTCGGACCACTCCGACTTGCCGTCCCGGCGGTAATAGAGCTTTTGTGTGTCCTGCGAATCGACGCCACTGGCGAATCGCACCACCCCTTGGTGGTCGGTCGTGTAGGACGCCTCCCGGACCGGCGCGCTCGTCACCGGCATCCGCTTGCCCGTGTCGACGTCCATCTTCTCGACGCGCGTAGTCATGCCATCCGTGGTGCTGATGCCGCCCAGGGCGGAGTTGAAGGGCGTCACCGCGACCAGCACGTAGCGGTCGTCCTGCGGAAGGTCGTCCACGAGATCTGCTGCGACGAACTCCTGCTTGCGGCCCTGGATGTGCGACCCGGTACCCATCTCCTCGACGTCCTGTCCGACCAGGTTGGCCGTGCCACTGCCATCGGCATTGATGGCGTACAGGTTGCCGGTGCGCATTGGCGTGTCGAGCACGCCCATCTTCCGCTCCATCGTGACCAGCAGGCGTTTGGGGTTCACCCACCAGAAGTCGGCGACGTAGTTGTTCTTGCCCAGGCCGAATCCCGCAGTCGGCTTGTTGTCTCCCCGGTGTACGACCAGGAGGACCGATTTTCCTTCGGAGGGCACCACCGCGGCGTAGTAGTCGCCGTTCGGCGAGAGCTTGATGCCCTCGAAATCGTCCGGCTTGGTATATGGCTTGACGTCCACCGCCCCTCCCACGCACGGGTACACCGTCGCGGCCGCAAGCATCACCGCAAGTATCGAGCGTTTCATCCTTATCCCCTTGGCTGATTCCAATCCATATGAACGTATGCGCCGCCTTGCGCGGCGCGTTCGGCAACCCGTGCCAGAACTTCCCCAAACGCATCGTGCCAGCGTGGCAGCCGGACTCCAAACTCCGAATGCAGACGACTGCAGTCGAGGACCGAATATGCAGGGCGGGTGGCGCGGGTCGAATAGTCGGCCGACGTGATCGGTATGACCCTCGGACGACTCGCGAGCAGGCCAGTGGCATGCGCGCCCGCGACGATTGCCTCCGCAAAGCCATGCCAGCTGGTCTGACCTCCGGCCGTGAGGTGCCAGAGCCCCGAGTGTTGCGGGGATTGCGACAGTACCTGTGTGGTCACGTCGGCAACGAGGGCCGCAGGTGTCGGTGCGCCAATCTGGTCGACAACCACGCGTAACTCGTCGCGTTCGGCCGCCAGCCGCAACATCGTGCGCAGGAAGTTATTGCCATGCGCGGCGTACACCCACGCGGTTCGGAAAATCAGGTGACGGGCGCCGCTCGCATGGATCACCTGCTCACCGGCAAGTTTGCTGGCCCCGTAGACGCCAACTGGCGCGACCGGATCGTCCTCGCGGTACGGGCGCGTGCCCTGACCATCGAACACGTAGTCGGTCGAGTAATGCACAAGCAGCGCATCGCGCCGCCTGCAGGCTTCGGCGATCACGCGCGGCGCCTCGGCATTGGCGCGGAATGCCGCGTCTACTTCGTCCTCGGCGCGATCGACTGCGGTGTACGCGGCGGCGTTGACCACGAGATCAGGCGCGATGCGGTCGATCAGTGCGGCGAGTGTGTCCGGTTCGTCGAAGTCGGCGCGCTCGCAGGTACTTCCGTCGGGAAGCGTGCCGCTACGGGTAGTCGCGATCACCTCACCTGACGGAGCAAGACTGCGACGCAACTCGGTGCCGACCTGTCCGTTGGCGCCGAAGAGCAGGATCTTCATGTCGGGAAGACGGGCAAGCGCTCTGCGAGGACATCGGCCAGCAACGGCGCCTTCCCGTCCTTGTCCGACAACAACGGTGCGCTTACCGGCCAGTCGATCGCGAGTTTCGGGTCATCCCAGCGAATGCTGGCGTCGGCGGCTTGGTCGTAGGTTTCGGTACAAAGGTAAGTGAACAGGGCGCGTTCACTGAGCGCCACGAAGCCATGTGCGAACCCTTCCGGGATCCAGAAATGCCGCCTGTTCTCCGCACTCAGCACGGCCGCGGTCCAGCGCCCGAAATTCGGCGAGCCGCGGCGGATGTCGACCGCGACATCCCACACCTCGCCCTCCAGCACGCTGACCAACTTACCCTGCGGTTTTGGCCACTGGTAGTGCAACCCGCGCAACACGCCACGGGTTGAACTGGATACGTTCCCCTGCACGAAATCAGGACGCAGACCGATCCCGGCAAGCTTGTCGCGGTTGAACGATTCGTAGAAAAAGCCGCGCTCGTCCCCGAACACCTGTGGCTCAAGGACCAGGCAACCAGGGAGATCGGTCTCGATGACTTTCATGAGAGGCGTACTGCCGCGGGTAAATTGGTCATTCGATGCGATCCTGGCCGATCAAGCCGAGCAGGTATTGGCCGTAACCACTCTTCGCCAACGGCTTGGCGAGATCGCGCAACTGCGCATCGTCGATCCACTGGTTGAAGTAGGCAATCTCCTCCGGGCAACACACGCGCAGGCCCTGGCGCTTTTCGATCGTCTCAATGTAGGTCGAGGCTTCAAGCAGTGATTCATGCGTCCCTGTATCCAGCCACGCATAGCCGCGACCAAGTTTTTCCAGCTGCAACGAACCCTGCTCCAGGTAACAGCGGTTGAGATCGGTGATCTCCAGTTCGCCGCGCACGGAGGGCTTGAGCGATGCCGCGTACTCGCTGGCCCGTCCGTCGTAGAAATACAAGCCGGTTACCGCATAGTGCGAACGAGGCTCCGACGGCTTTTCCTCCAAACCGATAACGCGGCCGGTGACGTCGAATTCGGCGACACCGTAACGTTCCGGATCGCGCACCCAATAACCGAATACCGTGGCGCCCGCCTCACGCGCCGAAGCACGCTGCAGGACTTCGGTCAGTCCATGGCCGTAGAAAATGTTGTCGCCGAGCACCAGGCAACTTGGCTGGCCGGCGACGAAATCGCGTCCGATCAGGTAAGCCTGTGCGAGACCGTCGGGACTTGGCTGCACCGCGTACTCGATGTGCATGCCCCACTGCGACCCGTCACCGAGCAAATGTTTGAATAGCGCCTGCTCATGTGGGGTATTGATCACCAGCACTTCGCGGATTCCCGCCAGCATCAGCACACTGAGCGGGTAGTAGATCATCGGCTTGTCGTAAACGGGCAGCAGCTGCTTGCTGATTGCCTGCGTGATCGGATACAGCCGCGTGCCGGAACCGCCAGCAAGAATGATGCCCTTGCGTGAGCTTTTCGCCTCATTGATCACGTCGCAGCTCCGATACGTTCCAGCCGATAGCTGCCATCGAGCACGCGCTGCACCCAGTCCTGATGCTCGAGATACCAGTCGACAGTATCTGCGATGCCTTGTTCGAAGGTGTGCTCCGGCTGCCAGCCCAGTTCGTCCTTGAGCTTGGACGCATCGATCGCGTAACGGCGATCATGGCCGGGACGGTCGGCGACGTAGGTGATCTGACTGGCACGCGGCTGGCCGTCGGCACGCGGACGGCGCGCGTCGAGCAAGGCGCAGATCGTATGCACGACGTCGATGTTCCGCATCTCGGCGTCGCCACCGACGTTGTACGTCTCGCCGACTCGGCCGCGCTCCAGCACCGCGCGGATTGCCGCGCAATGGTCGGCGACGAACAGCCAATCGCGTACGTTTTTCCCATCGCCGTAGATCGGCAGGGGCTCCCCGGCAAGCGCGCGCGCGATGATCAGTGGGACGAGCTTTTCCGGAAACTGGAACGGCCCGTAGTTGTTCGAGCAGTTCGTGGTTACAACCGGCAACCCATAGGTGTGGTGGAAGGCGCGCACCAGATGGTCGGACGCGGCCTTCGACGCCGAGTACGGCGAATTGGGCGCGTACGGCGTTTCCTCCGTGAACTTGCCGGTATCACCGAGCGAGCCGTAGACCTCGTCGGTGGAGACGTGCAGGAAGCGGAACGCCTCTTTGGCATTTCCCTGCAGCGCACGCCAGTGGTCGCGTACCGCTTCCAGCAATGACAACGTTCCGACGACGTTGGTCTGCACAAACGCCGCGGGACCATCGATCGAGCGGTCGACATGGCTCTCGGCAGCGAAATTGATCACCGCGTCGGGCCGATGCGTCGCCAGCAGCGAGGCGACCAGCTCAGGGTCACCGATGTCGCCATGGGCGAAAACATGACCTGGATCGCCATTGAGCGCAGCCAGCGTGTCGCGATTGCCGGCGTAGGTCAGCGCATCGAGGTTGACCACACGGATACCGCGCGCGACGGCGTCGAGCACGAAGTTGCCACCAATGAAACCGGCGCCGCCGGTGACCAGCCACGTCTGCATTCAAACCTCCCTGTCACGGATCGCGGGTCAAGCGCTGCATTGCGAACGACATCAAGATTGCCCTCAGAACGGAATGTCGTCATCCGCGAAATCGTCCGTCGGTGCCGGACGCTGCGCCGGCGCGTCGCGACGCGGGGCGGGTTCGCTGCGCTGCGGGCGTGCAGCGCGCTCGCTGTTTTCCCTCGGCTCGCCACGGCCTTCGCCACCGCCGCCGAGCATCTGCATGTCGTCACAGAGGATATCGGTGGTGTAGTGCTTTACGCCGTCCTTTTCATAGGATCCGTATTCGATACGGCCCTCGATGTAGACCTGGCGACCTTTCTTCAGGTACTCGGCTGCAACCTCGGCGGTCTTGCCAAACAGCTTGACGCGATGCCATTCGGTCTTTTCCTGGAAGTTGCCTTCCTTGTCCTTGCGCGAGGTCGCGGTGGCAACGCTGAGCGTGGTGATCGCCATGCCGGCCTGGGTGTACTTGGTTTCGGGATCGTTGCCGAGGTTGCCGACGAGGATCACCTTGTTTATGCCGCGTGCCATGGAATGCAGGTCCTTAGTTGTCGCCCGAGCGGGCGGGTGACCAAGTGTGAAGTATACCCGCCGGCCTCGGCACGTCGGCCGCCGCCGCGCCTGCGCATAGGATTTTTCGCCACCTTCGGGGGCTGGGCCATTGTGCTGCAGCCACCGTCAGTAATAGCGAAACCCGGCCGTCGCCCCGGCGGCTTCCGCATACGGTCCTCCACTGAGCACCCTCTATAATCGCGGGCCTCTCGCTGCCGAGCCATCCATGCTGAACCCTGCCTCTGCCTTCGTGTCGGACCTTGTGGCGATCCAGACCATGGTTCGCGACGACATGGCTGCGGTCGATGCGCTGATCCGGGGGCGGCTGGCCTCGGACGTGGTGCTGATCAACCAGGTTGCCGAATACATCATCGGTGCCGGCGGCAAGCGGTTGCGACCCATGTTGCTGCTGCTGGCGGCGCGCGCACCGGGCGGCCGCAGCGGCGATGCGTTCGCCGCCGAGGCGCACCAGCTCGCGGCTGTGATCGAGTTCATCCACACCGCTACCCTGCTCCACGACGACGTGGTCGATGAGTCCGACCTGCGTCGCGGTCGCAGCACTGCCAACGCGGTCTGGGGCAATGCCGCGAGCGTGCTGGTCGGCGATTTCCTGTACTCGCGCAGCTTCCAGTTGATGGTCGAACTGGAGCGCGCGGAAGTGATGCGCATCCTGGCCGACACCACCAATCAGATCGCCGAGGGGGAGGTGCTACAGCTGCTGCACGTGCGCAACCCGGATACCGACGAAGCCGCCTATCTCCGCGTGATCGAGCGCAAGACCGCGGTGCTGTTCGCCGCCGCGACCCGACTCGGCGCGTTGCTGGCCGATGCCGACGCCGCCACCTGCGATGCCCTGCACGACTACGGCCTCAACCTGGGCTACGCGTTCCAGATCGCGGACGACGTACTCGACTACGCATCCGACGCCGCAACCCTGGGCAAGAACCTCGGCGACGACCTCGCCGAAGGCAAGGCGACGCTTCCCCTGATTCATGCGATCCGGCATAGCGACACGGCTACGCAGACACGTTTGCGGGACGCGATCACACATGGCGACAGCGCCGCGTTGCCGGACGTGCTCGACGCCATCCGCGCCGCAGGCAGCCTGGACTACAGCCGGCAGCGAGCCAGCGAATATGCCGTCGTCGCCGAACGCGCGATCGAAGGCCTCGGCGACAACGAATACGTCGCGGCACTGCGTGGGCTGGCGCGCTACGCGGTCAACCGCGAAAACTGAGCAGGCTTACTTCGCCGCGAAACGCTCGCGGAAGAAGTCGTTCATCATCACAAACGCACGCTTGGCTGCACGCGGGTTGTAGAGGCAGTTGGGCGGTGATTTCGCATTCTCGAGCGCGAAGCAATGCACCGCGCCGCTGAAGTTGACGAACTGCCAGTCGACACCCGCCGCATCCATTTCCTTCTGCAAGCCGGCGATGTCCTCGGGCGTGGTGTTCTTGTCGTCGGCGCCGTTGAGGATGAGCAACGGCGCCTTGATCACGCCAGCCTTTGCCGGCATCGAGGTCGCCAGGCCACCGTGGAAGGTCACCACGGCCGCAACATTCGCGCCACTGCGCGCAAGTTCCAGCGCCGTCGCGCCGCCGAAGCAGAATCCGAGCGCGCCAAGCCTGTTGACGTCCAGCGGCGCCCTGCCCTCCTGCGATTTCAGCACCTGCAAGGCCTTGTCGGCGCGGGCGCGCAGCACGCTGCGGTCGGCGTACAGCGTCTTGACCTGCGCCATTGCCGCGGCATCGTCCTTCGGCCGCACCCCTTTGCCGTAGACGTCGGCGACGAGGATCACGTATTGGGTGCCCGCGATTTTCTTCGCGGTTGCGATTGCGGCATCGGTGACGCCCTTCCAGTCCGGCACCATCACGATGCCCGGGCGTTTGGCCGCGCTGGCGTCGTCGTAGACGAGGACGCCGCTGAAGGCCTGCTTGCCAAGCGTCCATTCGACCGGTTTGGCCTGCATCGCGGCCCAGGCCGGCGCGGACAGGAACAACAGCGACAGCGTGGCGACGAGGCGATTCATGGCGGTCTCCGTGATGGACGCAGCGAGCGTACGCGGCATGCGTTCAACGACCGTGAAATCAGCTCAGGCGATGCCGAGTCCGACGATTGATGCGATCGCTTCCGGGTCAAACCCGGTGAGCGCCGCGAAATGACGGCCGCGTTCGGTGTAGTCGCGATACGGACCGAAACTCGGCGCGCCCGGCGACAGCAGCAGGACACCATCACCAGACAGTTGTCTTTGCGACTTGCAAACAGCCTCGGCGAGATCATCTGCCGTCTCGAGCGCAAACCCGCAGTGCGCGGCGATCGGTGTCAACAAGTCGAAGATGCGTGGTCCGTTCTCACCCATGGTGACCACTGCCATCGGCGCGTGCTGTCGCATCGCATCGGCAAATGCGTTCCAGTCGAGGCCACGATCGTGGCCGCCAACCAGGATCGCGACGCGCTGGTCGCGAAACAAATCCAACGCGGCGAGACTGGCGTGCGGCGTGGTGCTGATCGAATCGTTGACGTAGGTAATGCCGTTGCGCGTGCCGAGCGTCTGCAACCGATGCGGCAACGGCTGGAACATGACGGCATACGGCGCCAATGCGGTCGCATCCAATCCCAGCGCGTCGATCGCAGTGAGCACCGCGCACAGGTTGCTGCGGTTATGACGCCCAGCCAACGGCAGCATTGTCGTGTCCATGACCCGCGTATCGCCGCGATAAAGCACGTCATCGCGCAGATGCCAGCCGTCCTTGCGGCCGAACCAGCGCACGTCGCTATCAGGCAGCGATAGCGCCGCCAGCGTCGGATCGTCGGCATTCAACACGGCGATGCGCGGCGTGGCTTCGGTCAGCAAACGCAGCTTGTCTTCGACATAGCGTGCCTGCGACCCATGCCAGTCGAGATGTTCGGGAAATACATTGAGCACGACCGCGATCTCCGGGCGAACTCCACTCGTCGCGACATCGCCGGTCTGGTAACTCGATAGCTCGATCGCCCAGAACTCGGCGGTTGCATCGAGCAGCTCCAGCAACGGCAAGCCGATATTGCCTGCCAGCGCCGTGCGATGACCGCTAGCGCGCAGCAGATGCGCGAGCAAGGCAGTCGTCGTGCTCTTACCCTTGGTGCCGGTGACGCAGAGCATGCGCGCGCCTGAATGCTCGGCGAACCACAGTTCGGTGCCGCCAATCAAGTGTGTTCCGCGTGCAGCTGCCGCCATCGCTTCCGGACGGTACGGACTGATGCCTGGCGACTTGATCACCATCTCGAATGCAGCCAGGCGATCTGCCGTTGCTTCGATCTCGATCGTCAATGCCGGATCACCGAGCGCGATTGCCTGCGTCGCTTCGTCGGCATGGCAGAACAGCGTCAGTGGCAATTCCGGCAGTCGTGTGCGGATCGCATGGTGGGCGGCGCGGCCTTCGCGTCCCCAGCCCCACAGCGCAACGCGCTGGCCATCAAGCTGCGAGATGCGCACGCAGCCGACCCCAGATTGCCGCGGGAATACGGTGTTCGTCGTCGAGTACCAAGAGCGGCTCGACCTGCAGTTCGTTGGCGTCGAGCTGCGGCCGGATCTCGCGTGCGAAGCGCTCGACCAGGGCGTCTTCGCGCCATTCCGGACGCGTCGTCAACGCACTCATGGCCGCGCGTGATTCACGACCTTCGCCGACGCATTCGAACGGTTTGTGGTTGCGGTATTCCAGCAGCGCGTCGTAACCGGCGGTCTGCGCCGGATCGTCGAGCAGGTTGCGGCCGAGGATGCCGACCAGCCGCGGCTTGGGCATGAACGGCGCCAGCGCCAGGAACACGAAATGGCACTTCGGGCACACGCCGCACCAGCGGTTCGCCGGGCGCTCGCCGAGCAGGTGGAAGTTGCGGTTGCAGCTGGAGAACCAGGCGTCGTAGCGATCGCTTTTCGCAAATTGCCGCGCGACCGCAAGCTCGCTCAGCGGGCGCAGCAGCGAGTAGTACTGCAGGTCGGCCGCAACCTGCCGTTGCACGTGCGCGCCGAATGCCTGCTCGAACGCCCAGCCCTTCGACCACTGGTGGTTCACCTCGGCGGTGCCCTCGCCGTTACTGGTCTGGATCAGGCTGCCATAGCTCGCCGAGCGTTCGTTGGAGAACACGACCTGGTCGACGCCGAGCAGCACCGCCGCGAACACCAGGATTGCCGAGTTCACCGCGGTCACCGGAATATGGCCGTTCCACGCGCCCTGTCGGTTGTACTGGAACAGTTCCGCCGCAAGCTGGCGACCAATGTTCAACGTCGGCAGGTCGGTGCGTTCGGCGCAGGCGGCGATCAACTGTGAACCGCCGATCCACGTCACCGTTTGCGCGACCCCGAGATTACGCAATGCCTCGATCGAAACCAGCGAATCCTTGCCGCCACCGATCGCGACCAGGGCGTGCTCGCGCAGGCCGAGTGCGGGCGCACCCACCTCCGCGCCATCGTGATGCGGGAAGCGGATGCGCTCGTGCAGGTGCAGGCCATTGCGATAGGCGAATTCACCCAGGCCATTGATGTAGATGTCTTCAAGCAGCGCCGCGGTATCCCCGTCAATCGCATACGATTCGATGCGGATCGCTTCCGGCACCGCGGCCTTGTAATAGCTGATTCCCGCGATCAGGTGCAGCAATCGCAGGGCACGTTCAGCGGCGGCCGAGCGCGCAGCGTCCAGGACGAACGGCGCGCCCGGCACGGTGATGGTTTCGACCAGTTCCGGGCCATCGTCGAATGCATACACGAGCCGCGCCACGCCGGTCGCCGCATCGAAACCGCAGCGCACGAACCGGAATGCGCCGATGCCGTCGCGCTGGAATTGCCACTCAGACATGGGTGCCGCCTTCATCGCATATTTCCTCTGCCGGCAGCGAGCGCAGGTTGTAGGTGTTGGCCATCGCCATGCCATACGCGCCGGCGTCGGCGACCAGCAGCACGTCGCCTTCGCTGGTGGCAGACGAGAGCTGTCGCTGCTGGCCGAGCACATCGCCGCTTTCGCAGATCGGGCCGACCACGTCGAAGGTGGCGGTCGCGACGTCACCGAGCCGCGTCAGGTTGTGGATGCCGTGCCAGGCCTCGTACAGCGCTGGACGCATCAAGGCATTCATGCCGCCATCCGCGCCCACGCGACGAATGCCATCCTTCTCGACGACTTGCGTCACCGCCAGCAGCAACACCCCGGCTTCGGCGACCAGGTAACGGCCGGGTTCGACTGCCAGCGCATAGCGCGGGTAGGCGGCCTTGATCTCCGCGAGCCCCTGCGCCCAGGCGGCGATCGCGAACGGCATCGCGTCATCGCGGTACGCAATCGGCAGGCCACCGCCGATGTCGATGATCTCCACGGTCTCGATGCCATCGGCCAGCCCCGCGAGCTCGGCGTAGACCTCGCGCCAGTGCGCCGGCGCATCGACGCCGCTGCCCAGATGCGCATGCAAGCCGGTGATGCGGACTCCAAGCTTGCGCGCGGTGGCGGCGAACGCATCGAGCCGCATCAGGGGCAAACCGAACTTGGCTTCGGCGCCGCCGGTGCGGACCTTTTCGTGGTGGCCTTCGCCGCGGCCCAGGTCCAACCGCAACCACAGCGCACGGCCGCGAAACACATCGGGCCAGCACTGCAGCGCCTCGACGTTGTCGAGGGTGACGGTGACGCCGCGCGCAAATGCCGCCTGGTACTCGT
>JANMAO010000158.1:0-6599 GCA_031359875.1 Lysobacter sp. | reverse complement strand
GGGCAGCTTTTTCATCGTGGCGATCCAGCGCTGCACATTGGGGTAGTCCGAGAAATCGCATTTGATGATTTCGCCGGAGGTCAGGATGCCGGCAGCAAAGTAGTCGGCAATGGTGATCTCGTCGCCGCACAAATAGGTCTTGTTGGGGCCAAGAAATTGCTGTTCCAGCACCCTCAGCCATTTGGCTGAGCGCTCCCTGCCCCAGGCGATGGTGGCCGCCTGCGCCTCGTCCGTGGGGCGTTTATGATGCGCGAAGATTTGCGGGTAGATCATGCCGTAACCGTAGTCGCGGTATAAGCCGGAGTTGAGCCAGTCCATCATCTCGTTGACCTTGGCGCGCTTTTTCAGGTCCTTGGGGTAGGACGGCAGGTCGAAGCGGTCGGCCAAGTATTTGAGGATGGCCGAGGCCTCGGTCAGGCGGAACTCGCCATCCTCCAGCACCGGCACTTGGCGGCTGGGGTTGATGGCCGTGAAGGCCTCGCCGTAGTGCTCACCTGTCATCAGATCCACCACCTGTTCTTCCATGGGAATGTTGTTTTCCGCAATGAACAGCCGCACAGGGCGGCTGACCGTGGAGACCGGGTGCATGTAGAGCTTCACGGCTGAGTCCTTAAGAAGTGGAATAGGAAGAGCGCGTTGTGTAAAAAGCTGCGTACCGTTGTCGCGGCTTCAACTCACCCGGAAGAAGGCCATCATGCCGCTTTCCTGATGCTCGATGATGTGGCAATGCAGCATCCAGTCGCCTGGGTTGTCAGCGACGAAGGCGATGTCGGCATACTCATGCGGCAACAGCAGCAGGGTGTCGGCGCGGTGCGGCGGACGCGGCTGTTTGCTAGAGCGCAGCACTTTGAGCGTGTGGCCGTGGATGTGTATGGGGTGGGCGAAGTCGGAGTCGTTCCAGAGCGACATGACGTAGGAGCGACCGCGCCGCAACACCGCCAGCGGCGGCGGCAGGCGCGCGTGGTCGCGGTCCGGCCAGGCGCGGCCGTTGATGGTCCAAAACAGTTTCTGGCTCAGGCACAGCGGCCCCAGGAAGGCGTTTTGCGCATCATCGGCATCGGCGATGAACTGGCCGGTTTCGCTGGCCTGGAACATGAAGCTCAGGTGCTCGGCGCTCTTCAGATCCGGCTCGTCGATGCGCGCCGCGCGCAGCGGGGCGGGGTCGAACGCCGTGGCGCGCATTGGCGCGCCCTTGCCCACCAAACGCGCCAGGGCCATGCGCCCCGGCGGCGAGTGGTCCACCAGCAGCGCGCCGCGGCCCTGGGCGGGGGCGCGCAGTACAACGTCCACGCGCATACCGGGTCCCATGGACCAGGAGGTGAGCGCAAAAGGGGGCACCGCCATGCCATCGATGGCGATGACGGCGGCTTCAGCGCCCTCCACGCCGATTTGCATGACGCGCGTGGTGTCGGTGTTGAGCAGGCGCAGGCGGCAGTCACCGGCCGCCGGCAGGGCAATCTCGGGGTTGACGGCGCCGTTGACGCTGCGCAAGGGCGCATAAGTGCCGGCGCGGGCGGCGCCGCGCAGCGTGTAGAACGGGCTGAACTGGCCGGCAGTGGCATCGACATGCCAGTCGCGGAGCATCAGCACGGTGTCGGCATCATACGGCTCGCTGGTGTCGCCGTCGATGATCAGCAGCCCCTGCAGGCCGCGCCCCATCTGCTCCACGGTGTTGCAATGGGTGTGGAAGAAGAAAGTGCCGGGGTCGGGCGGCGTGAACGCATAGCGGAAGGTCTCACCGGGCAGCACCGGCGGCTGGACCAGGTAGGGCACGCCGTCCTGGTCGTTGGGCAGGCGTATGCCATGCCAGTGGATGGAGGTGGACTCCTCGGCGCGCGGCAGGCGGTTTTCCAGCGTTGCCTCCAGCCGGTCGCCCAGGTTCATGCGTATCAGCATGGGCCATTCGCTGCCGCTGAAGGTCCACAGCGGCAGCGAGTGCCCGCCAAAGCAGGGCAGCGCCGTCAGCCGCTCGGCCGCCGTGAGGCGCACCGCCACCGTGCTGCCGGTGCCCGGCTGCGCGGGGGGCGCGAGCTGGCGCGCATACCGGGTGTGCGCGGTCGCGCCGCTGAGCCCGGCGCCAACCGCCAAGCTGGCCGCGAACTGCCGACGGGTCAGCATGGCTTACTTGAAGTTGGCTTGCTGGAAGTCGGTGCGGTCAACCGTGTTCTTGATCGGCGCCACGGTGCGCAGGAAGGCAACCACGGCATCCAGGTCGCTGTTGGTCATGCTCTTGAAAAACGGGTAGGGCATGGGCGGCGACAGGTGCCGGCCATCCGGCCGCACGCCCTGGGTCAGCGCTTTCTTGATGTCGGCGTCGCTCCATTTGCCTAGGCCGGTTTCCGGGTCCGAGGTGATGTTGGCGGTTCGCACCGTGGCGCCCGGCGCCAGCGTGATCAGGAAGCCGCCGGCGCCCAATTTGTGCTCGAAATCGGGCACGCCGTGCGCGTCGGGGCCGGAGTGGCACTCAAAGCAATGGGCCAGGGCGGTGACGATGTAGCGGCCGTAGGCGAGCTTGTCTGTCTTTGGCGGCGCCGGCAGCCCCTTGGCCGCTGGCATGGCCTGCTGCAGCACGTTGTACTTGGACTGCGGCACCTCGTTGTGCAGGGGCTTGATGGTGCGCAGGAAGGCCACGATGGCCTTCACGTCGTCGTCGGACATGTTGTTGTAGGTGGGCACCGGCATGGGCGGGAAGTTGATCTTGCCCTCACGGGTTTTGCCCTCGCGGATGGCCGTGATGATTTGCGCATCGGTCCAGCTGCCTATGCCGGTGTCCTTGTCCTGCGTGATGTTGGCGGTGTAGACCTCGAAGGCCGGGTCCACGATCTTGAAGCCGCCGGAATAACCCTTGTCGGGCAACAGCGCCATGTCCGGGCCGCGCGGCGTGTGGCAATTGGCGCAGGCCACCGGGCCGTTGGCGAGGTACTTGCCGCGCTCTAACAGGGCTTTTTTGCTCTGCCCGCTTGCCGGCAGGCTCACGCCTAGCGCCAACAGCGCTACGGCCCCAATTGATAGCATCTGTTTGCGCATCGAAGACCCCTTGTACTCGCTGTGTCATTGTTCTCGTATTGACGATCATCCACACGACGCCCAATTTCGTCGTCACACCGCTGTGACCGAGCCGCGTAGCGGCGAGATCGGCGTGTGCACTTGCCTCTTCAGCAGGTCGCCCGCTGGCGTGCCGGCACGCAGCCGTGCCAACCATTCCTGCGGGTCGTACTCGACGCCAATCGGATTGGCCTCCATCTGCGGACCGCGGAAGTACGCCAGTGACTCGTCCGGCGTCGCGAAAGCGACGACCTGGAATTCCATTTGGTTGCCGTCGGGATCGGAATAATACATTGACACGGTCACACCATGATGAATGCACCAATAGGGGCGTGATGCCCTCCTGCTGCAGATGCGCGTAGTTGTCGAACAGTTCGTCCAGGCGGTCGTAGCTGTACGCCACGTGGTCCACGCCGATCATGCCTGCGCGATCCGTCTCTTTGCCTTCCGGCTGCACCACGGACAGGTTCAGAATCGCTAAGCGATGGTGCTCGTCGTCGTAACTGAGGAAGGCCATCGCCGGGTTCTGTAGGATGACACGGCTATCGAACACCGTTGCGTACCATTGGAGCATCGCGTCGTATCGGCGGGTTCGATACATGACATGGGCAAATCGGGACGGGTGAACACGTGGCATGTGATTGACTCTTTGCAAGAGCGGGTTGAGGTGTCGATGAACGCAGTGTCTGCCGGTTGCCGCTTCAGGTCTTTGTCTGCGCCTGAAGAATTCTGAAATCAAGGTTCCTCGGTTGCATTGGCCGTGGAGGTTCGTGGAGGCAATCAATGACAACACCTGCCAACAGCTGGTGCACGGGCCGATTTGAACTGCGTCGCGACCAGCGTCTGCTCCTCGCCGACGGGGAGCCTGCCAAGCTGGGTGCCAGGGCTTATGATCTGTTGCTGGCGCTGTCCCAGCGCCCGGGTCGGGTCGTCAGCAAGGAAGAGCTGCTAAGCCTGCTCTGGCCGGGGTCGGTGGTTGAAGAGAACACCTTACAGGTGCAGTCAGCACCTTGCGCAAGGTGCTGGGGCCGGAAGCGATCACCACGGTTGCCGGTCGCGGTTACGAGTTCACATTGGCGGCGAGCGCCCCAGCGCGGCGGCCAACCAATCTGCCGCAAGGCCTACCGGCCCTGATCGGCCGCGAAGCCGATTTGCTCAAACTAGGCAGATTGTTGCGAGAGCATCGGATCGTCACCGTTGCCGGACCGGGCGGCGTCGGCAGGACCCGGTTGGCACTAGCCGCCGCGCAATGCCACGTTGACGATCCTGAGGCTGCGTCGCACGGCGACGTCGTGCTGGTCGAACTGGCCGGTGTCGTCGAAAGTACACCGGTGGCCGAGGCCGTCGCGCGAGCGCTCCACGTCGCCTTGCCCTGGTTGCAGGGCGCCGCCGACGAATTGATCGACGTATTGCGAGCCAGGCCAATGCTGCTGGTGTTCGACAATTGCGAGCACCGCCTTCGGGAGGCCGGCACTCTGGTTGACCGGTTGGTCCGGGGCACGGCGGAAGTGAGGGTGCTCACAACCAACCAGCAGCCGCTGAACACTCGCAATGAGCAGGTGTTTCGCCTCGGCACGCTCGCGTTGCCTGACTCAGGTGCTTCGGCCCCCGACGCGGTCGCGACTGGCGCTGTAGCGTTGTTGTGCGAGCGAGCAGCAGCACGCAATGCCGATTTTTCGATCGGAGCCGGGCAAGTCGGCGACGCTGTGGCCATCTGCCGCCAACTCGATGGCCTGCCGCTTGCCATCGAACTGGCGGCGGCCCGAATCCCCCTGCTTGGACTGTCCGGTTTGCGCGAACGCCTCAGCCAGCACCTGAAATGGCTCAACGGTGGCCCAAGTGATGCGCCCGATCGGCATCAGACCTTGCGCGCGGCCATCGACTGGAGCCATACCCTGCTCGACGACGGCGAGCGGCGCGCGTTTCGGGGCTTGGGCGTATTGGCGGGCAGCTTTTCGGTGGCGCTCGCGCAGCGGGTGCTGGTCGAAGACGCAGGTAACGAGTGGGCGGCGCTGGACCGAATGCGCGCACTGCTGGACAAGTCGCTCGTGCTGTCGCTTGACAGTCGCCACGACGGCGAAAAGTCGCGCCTGCGCCTATTGGAGAGCACACGCGCCTTTGCGCTTGAACAGCTCCACTCCGCGGGCGAGTACGAAGCCACCATGCTGCGCCTCGCGCGGGCCATTCTGGCGCTGTTCGAACGCAGCGCCGCGCAGCGGGTTCAATACATAAGCCGCGACCAGGTGGCCGTCTGCCTGCCCGATCTGGACAACCTGCGGGCAGCGCTAGACTGGTTGGGCTCGCAGGCCGCGCTGGCCGACCTGCATGTCGAGCTGGCAGGCGCGGCCGCCTGGATTTGGTCGCGCATAGGCTTGCGTCACGAAGGCTTGCGGCGTTGCCGGCATGCTCTGAACCGCGTCCACGCGCAGATCCCGCCGGCGCTGGAAGCCTGCCTGCAGCTTGGCTGGGTGTCGCTGGTGCAGCGGCGTGGTGAAGCGGGCGACTGCGAGGCCGCTGAGCGAGCTGCGGCACTGTATGGTGGCGTGGGAGATCGCCTCGGGCAGTTCCGTGCGCTTGCCATTCTTGCTTTCATGCGCGCGCTACGGCACGAGGAAGATAAATGCATGTCGGCACTCGAGGCCATGTCCGAAGCCTTCGATCCGGGGTGGGGCGAAATCCAATGGGGTGCCTTTGGTTGGGCCATGTGCGCCAGCCTTGTGCAGTTCGATCGCTTTGATGAGATCAAGGCATTTGCCGAAGAGGCCCATCGGCTCACAGAAATTCACGACAGTGACCCTGGTCGCGCCCTTTATGAGATTTCCAGCGCGCAGCTGGCTTCGGTGCTCGGAGACTTCGAGGGCGCACTGGAGCATGCGGGCCTGGGCTTGGCGGCGGCCCGCCGCATGAAAGCAAGCGGGCGAATTGGCATGGTGCTCGGCGACATGGCGACCTATCTTACCGAGCTGGGTCGGATCGACGAAGCAGTGTCGTTAGCCCGCGAGGCGCTCGATCTCCGTTCGCTCGACGGCACGCTGTGGTTGCAATTGGACCAGCTCGCACAATTGGCCTGTGCGCGCGGTCGGCTGCGTGAAGCAGCCATGGCACTGGGTCGATCCGAGGTTCACAACCGGTGGCGTGATGGCCGGCGCGAGCGCTACTTGCAGGCGCCCTTCCGAAACCCGATGGCGGCGGTAGCCGCAGCGTTCCAGCCTGACGAAGTGCGGGCGCTTTACACCCTAGTGTAGTGAGTCGTTCTTGAGGGAACGTAAATGAGTTCTGCCACACCAATGGTCTACTGTGGACTGGTGTGGAGAACGAGAGTGCGAGTTGCCCCTGAGATTGTGCTGTCGGACGAAGAGCGCGAGGTGCTCGACGATCTGATTCGTTCCAAGCTGACGAGCGTGCGTCTGGCTTTGCGTGCACGCATCGTGCTGCTGGCCGCGCAGGGCTTGCAGAACAAGGAGATTGCTCTGGCGCTGGACGTTGGACGCATCCAGGCCTCGCGTTGGCGCGAGCGCTATCTTGAGTCTGGTCTGCAGGGCATCGAGCGTGAT
>JANMAO010000146.1:0-4953 GCA_031359875.1 Lysobacter sp. | reverse complement strand
TGGTCATCACCTACAACCCGTTCGAGGCCGGCAGCCTGTACCTGTACCCGCAGCCAGTCTGGGAGCGCGTGCGCGACCAGGTCAATGCCTTGCCCCGGATCCGCCAGACCAGCCGCATGTTCCAGCTCAAGCTGGTCGGCGCGGCCTGTTTCGTCGAACCCGACGGCAATGGACGCATCAGCATCCCGGCCAGCCATCGCAGCGCGGTGGGCATCGAGAAAAAGGCGGTGCTGCTGGGCATGGGCGACAAGTTCGAATTGTGGAGCGAGCAGGCGCACCACGCGCAGATCCGGCAGACCCTGACGGATGCCGATCTGGGCGACGGCCTGCTCGATCTGCAGCTGTGACGGGCGGTGTCGCGGATGCCACATCCGCCCACCTTCCAGTCCTCTTTACGCAGGTCATGGAAGGGCTGCGCGTAGTGACGGATGGAACGTACCTGGACGGCACCTTCGGACGCGGCGGTCATGCGCGCGGGGTGCTGGCGAAGCTCGGGCCTGGAGGCCGGCTGCTGCTGATGGACAAGGATCCCGAGGCGATCGCCGTGGCCGAACGCGAGTTCGCTGGCGACGCGCGCGTCGCGATCCGCCGCGGCAGCTTCGCCGACCTCGCGCAGTGGGACGCGACCGCCGCCGGCCTCGACGGCGTGTTGTTCGACCTCGGTGTATCGTCGCCGCAACTGGACGTCGCTGCGCGCGGCTTCAGTTTCGGCAAGGACGGTCCGCTCGACATGCGCATGGACCCGGATAGCGGCGAAAGCGCGGCGCAGTGGCTGGCGCGCGCCGACGAGCGCGAGATCGCAGACGTGCTGTGGACCTACGGCGAAGAGCGGTTGTCGCGCCGGATCGCGCGCACCATCGTTGCGCGTCGCAGCGAACAACCCATCCTCCGCACCGCACAACTGGCCGAACTTATCGCGTCCGCTGTTCCGCGGGGTGACCAGAAAATTCATCCGGCCACGCGGAGCTTCCAGGCAATCCGCATCTTCATCAACCGCGAACTGGCCGATCTCGAACTCGGCCTCGATGCGGCGTACGCGGGTCTGAACACCGGCGGCCGCCTCGCCGTGATCAGCTTCCATTCGCTCGAAGACCGCATCGTCAAGCGCTTCATCGCCATGCATGCGAAAGCGCCGGCCGGCAACCGCCGCATGCCGGTCGCACAGCCATTCACGCCGACGCTGCGTGCGATCGGCGGCCCGCAGAAAGCCGAGTCCGCCGAACTCGTCGCCAATCCGCGCGCACGCAGCGCGGTGCTGCGCGTGGCGGAACGATTGTCCGGCAGCGAGGTCGCGGCATGAGCGCGCGCCTGCTGCTCGCCATCCTGATCGCGGCCAACGTGTTGTCGGCGATCGGCGTCGTGTTCGCGCGACACGAGCATCGCCAGCTGTTCATTGCGCTGACGGGCCTGGAGAAGGCGCGCGACGAGCTCAACATCGAGTTCGGCCGCGTGCAGCTCGAGCAGGCGACCTGGGCCGAGAGCAACCGGATTGACCAGGTGGCGCGCGAGCGGCTCGGGATGAAGTTTCCGGACACCAGCGACATCGTCGTGGTGCGGCCATGAAGCAGATGCCGTTCCAGGACATTGTTTGCACACCTCGCCGGCACAGCAATGCGCCGCGCGTGAGCAGGACGCGGCGGCCATGATCGGCCGCGTCACCTCCAAGTCCGGCAAGCCGCGCAACCGCGCGCAGTTCAACCTGCGCGGACGACTGGTGCTGGTCGCCGGCACGCTCGGCTTGTGTTCGCTGGCGCTGGTTGGGCGTGCGGTCGACCTGCAGCTGGTCGACAACGCGTTCTATCGCGCGCAAGGCGACGAACGCTTCCTGCGCGAGATCGCGATTCCAACCTCGCGCGGCATGATCACCGACCGCAACGGCGAGCCGCTGGCGGTGTCCTCGCCGGTGGAGTCGGTGTGGGGCAATCCGCCCGAACTGCTGAAGAATTCCGACCGCCTGCCCGAGCTGGCGCAGGCGCACGACCTGCCGCTCGAACAACTGACGCTCAAGCTCGACCAGCGCAGCGACAAGGAGTTTGTCTACCTCAAGCGCCGCATCAATCCCGACGAAGCACACGCGATTCTCGCGCACAAGATCCCGGGCGTGTTCTCGCAGCGCGAGTTCCGCCGCTTCTATCCGCAAGGCGAAGCACTGGCGCACGTGCTCGGTTTCACCAACATCGACGACCGCGGCCAGGAAGGCGTGGAACTCGCCTTCGACGACTGGCTGCGCGGCACGCCCGGCGCGAAGAAAGTCATCCGCGACCGCCGCGGCCGCATCGTCGAGAACGTCGACCTGGTGCGCGCCGCGCAGCCGGGCAAGGACCTGACCCTCAGCATCGACCGGCGCATCCAGTACCTGACCTATCGCGAACTCAAGCGCACGCTGCTGGAAACCGGCGCGAGCAGTGCGTCGGCGGTGGTGTTGGACGTCGCGACCGGCGAAGTGCTGGCGATGGCCAACCTGCCGTCGTTCAATCCCAACAGCGTCAATGGCACCAGCCGCGACGCGCACCGCAATCGCGCGGTGACCGACCTGATGGAGCCGGGCTCCACGATGAAGCCGCTCACGGTCGCGGCCGCGTTGGAGGCGGGGGTGATCACGCCGCACACGCGCTTCGACACCAATCCGGGATGGATTGCCAACGGCAAGTACCGCACCACCGATCATCACAACTACGGCGTGCTCGACACTACCGGCGTCATCACCAAGAGCTCCAACGTCGGGGCGTCGCTGATCGTGCGCCGCTTGACAGACCAGCGTTTCTACGACTTCGTGCGTCGTTTCGGCTACGGAACCAGCACCCACAGCGGTTTCCCGGGTGAAGCATCGGGACTGTTCCCGGCGCCGTCGCGTTGGAGCGGCACCACCAAGCAGGCGATGTCCTACGGCTACGGCCTCAATGTCACGCCGCTGCAGATCGCGCGTGCGTACGCGGCGCTGGGCAACGATGGCCAGGCGGTCGTGCCGACGTTCGTCAAGGGTCAGCGCGGCGAGCCGCAGCAGGTACTGGCACCAGCCATCGCGCACGAAATCATGCGCATGATGCAGACCGTCACCGAGCCCGGCGGTACCGCGACGCAGAGCGCCATCCTGGGTTATCACGTCGCCGGCAAGACCGGCACCGCGCGCAAGGCCAGCGGCGGCGCGTACGAGCATCGATATGTCGCTTATTTCGCCGGACTGGTGCCGGTGGCCAAGCCGCGCTTCGCGATGGTCATCGCGGTGAACGATCCGACGATCGGCTCGTATTTCGGAGGCCTCGTCGCTGCGCCGGTGTTCAAGCGCGTCATGGAAGGTGCGTTGCGACTCATGGACGTGCCGCCGGACGATATCGACACCTGGCTCGCCGTACAGGCCGCCGATCAAGCCAAGCACGCGGACGCAAAGTCGCTGGCGAAACCACTGGCGAGCAGTAGTGCGACGGCAAACGTCCTGACGGCCGGCGCTCTGACGGCAGGCGCCCTGACGGATTCACCGCAGGAGCCGTTGCAATGATGCGCGCGATGCTGCTGGCGGAGCTGCTGCCGGACGTCGCCGGTGTACCCGCTGACCTGACGATCACCGGCCTGGTGCAGGACAGCCGCGCGCTGCGTCCGGGCGATGCCTTCGTCGCCATCGGCCCGATCGCCAACGACATGACCGCGCACGGCTTGCGCTTCGTCGCCCAGGCGAAAGCGGCCGGTGCAGCGGCGATCCTGTTCGAACCACCGGCACCCGACGATCTCGCGGCGCCATCCGATGCGATTGCCGTGCCGGGGCTGCATGCGCGTATCGGCCAGATCGCCGACCGTTTCTACGACAGTCCGTCGCGCGCCATGACCGTCGTCGGCGTCACGGGCACCAACGGCAAGACCTCGACCGTGCAGTTGCTGGCGCAGGCGTGGGCGCTGCGCGGGCTGCGCAGCGGGAGCATCGGCACGCTTGGTGCGGGCTTGCATGGCGCCGTCGTGCCGACCGGCTTCACCACGCCGTTGGTATTGCAGTTGCATGAGTTGCTCGCCGACCTGCGCGACGCGGGCGCGCAGATGGTGGCGATGGAGGTCAGTTCGCATGCGCTCGACCAGGGTCGCGTCGATGGCGTGCATTTCGACGTGGCGGTGTTCACCAACCTCACCCGCGATCACCTTGATTACCACGGCGACATGGCCGCTTACGGCGCTGCCAAGGCGCGGTTGCTGGCATGGCCGGAGCTGCGCGCGGCGGTGTTGAATCTCGACGATGCGTTCGGCCGCCAGCTTTACGACCACGTGCTGCGCGCCGACTTGTCGCCGACCACGCACGGTATCGGTTTGAGTTCGCGCGGCGCGCAGGCCGACGTGCGCGCCGAGAACATCGTCCTCGACGCCGGCGGCATCGCCTTCGATCTGCTGCTCGCCGACGAACGCTTTCCAGTCCGTTCACCATTGCTGGGCCGCTTCAACGTCGACAACCTGCTGGCGGTGGCCGGGGCCCTGCATGTGCTCGGCGACGCGCCGGCAACGATCGCGGCGACGCTGGCACAGCTGCAGCCGATTGCCGGGCGCATGAACCGGCTTGGTGGCGCCAACGAGCAGCCGCTGGTCGTGATCGACTACGCACATACGCCCGACGCGCTCGAACAGGCGCTCACGTCGCTGCGCGCGCATGCGCACGGGCGGCTTTTGTGCGTATTCGGCTGCGGCGGCGAACGCGATCGCGGCAAGCGGACGCAGATGGCGGCGATCGCCGAGCGCAATGCCGACAGCGTCGTCGTCACCGACGACAATCCACGCAGCGAGGATGGCGATGAAATCGTCGCCGAGATCATCGCCGGCTTCACGCGCCCGCAAGCGGTCGTGGTCCAGCGCGATCGCGCCGCGGGCAACGCGCGCGCCGATTGAACGGCCCGGGCGGGGGGCAAACGACCGATTGCCCGCCACGGGCCCCCGGCCGAACCCGGAGTAGGCCGGCGGCGGGATGCCCTTTTCGACACC
>JANMAO010000120.1:0-23834 GCA_031359875.1 Lysobacter sp. | reverse complement strand
GCCCGCGCCGCGACGTTGGCGGTGGCGCGCTGCGGTCGATGCGGAGTTCCTTGAGCAGGTCGGCGGAGCTGTTCATCGAGGTCCAGGGACGAGAGGGGCGCCAAGTGTGACCGCGTGGCGTCATCGGGTGAAGACCACCGCCGATCGACCCAGCGCCCGGCCTGCGAAAGCGTAGGCCAGCGACCATGACGCTGTCACCTGACGATTGTCATGCGCGATGGCTGACGCCTGCGACTGCAGCGGCGCGGTGCGATGGCGCACCTTGCCGCCATCTGTCATGGAGATGCAGCATGAAAGGCCAGTTGCGGGATGAGGGTGCGGTGCTCGCGAGCTTGCAGGGCGTGCACAAGACTTACGGCAAGGTGTGCGCGCTCGACGGGCTCGACCTGCAAGTGCATGGCGGCGAGCTGCTGGCGTTGCTGGGTCCCAATGGCGCCGGCAAGACCACGGCGATCGCGCTGCTGCTCGGACTCGCGCAGGCCGACCGCGGACAGGTCGCGTTGTTCGGGCAATCGCCCAGCGAGCTGGGTGCGCGCCGGCGCATCGGGGTGATGCTGCAGTCGGCGGGCATTCCCGACACGTTGTGCGTCGGTGAGTTGCTCGAACTCACCCGCAGCTATTACCCCGATCCACGCAGCGTCGCTGATTGCGTGGCGATGGCGGGGCTCGACGGCCTGCTGCAGCGCCGCTACGGAAAATTGTCGGGTGGGCAGCAGCGACACGTACAGTTTGCGCTGGCCATTTGCGGGCGACCGCAATTGCTGTTCCTCGACGAGCCGACCACCGGCCTGGACATCGAGGCGCGGCAACGGCTGTGGCAGGCGATCCGCGAACTGGTCGCGCAGGGCTGCGGCGTGCTGCTGACCACCCATTACCTGGAGGAGGCCGAGTCGCTGGCCGATCGGGTCGTGGTGCTCAACGGCGGTCGCGTGATCGCGCAGGGCAGCGTGCACGCGATCCGTGCCCATGTATCGCAACGCCGGATCCGTTGCGTGTCCAGCGTGTGCGCGGAAGACGTCGCGCACTGGCCGCAGGTGCGCAGCGCGCTCCGCAGCGACGGCCGCATCGAGATCGTTGCCGACGCCGCGGAAGTGGTGGTGCGACGACTGCTGGCCGAGGATCCAAACCTGCAGGAACTGGAGGTCCAGCGCGCCGGTCTCGCCGACGCTTTCATCGAACTGACCCGCAGCGAATCGACCCCCACGGAAATGACCCGGGAGGCCGCATGAACACTATCGCCATTCGCAACCGCGCACCGCTGCGCTGCTACTTCCTCGAGGCGCGCTGCGAATTCCTGCGCCTGCTGCGGGCGCCATCGTTCGCGGTGCCGACATTGATCTTCCCGCCGATGTTCTATCTGTTGTTTGGCGTACTGCTCGCCGGACCGCACGGCGGCGGACGTGCGTCGTCCTACCTGTTGGCGACGTATGGCGTGTTCGGGGTGATGGCGCCGGGGTTGTTCGGGTTTGGCGTGGCGATGGCGCTGGATCGCGAACGCGGGTTTCTCGCACTCAAGCGCGCGCTACCGATGCCACCGGGCGCGATGCTGCTGGCCAAGATCGCGATGGCGATGCTGTTCGCCGCGATCATCTCGCTGGTCCTGACGGTGGTCGCCATCACGCTGGGCCATGTTGAGCTGTCGGCGCTGCAATTCGCGCAACTGTTCGCGATCGATGTGCTTGGGGTTGTTCCGTTCTGTGCGATCGGCCTGTTCATCGGCAGCATGGTCAGCGGCCAGGGCGCGCCGGCAGTGATCAACCTGCTGTACCTGCCGATGGCCTTCCTGGCCGGGTTGTGGATGCCATTGAGTGCGTTGCCGACGTTCTTCTCCGCGATGGCGCCCGCGTGGCCGGCGTATCACCTGGCCCAGATCGCGTTGTCGGTGGTTGGCATGGATGCCGGTGACAGCATCGCGACGCATGTACTGGTGCTGGCTACCGTGTCGGTGCTGTTCTTCCTGTTGGCGAAGCGGCGGCTTGCGCGCGCTTGAGCGCGGTCGCCACTGCACCGATGATGGCGACATGATTCCGTCCTCGGCCCGAATGATGGCAAGGCTCCGTGGCTGGCTATCGCCCGCACCCGACTCCGCCGTTGGCAACGCAGTGCGGCGGGGAAAGTCGCCGTGGATCGACAGCGTGCACCTGCTCTGGTCGGTCTGGGTGTTCATCACCCCGCTTTTCAACGGCGGCTACACATGGAAATGGGTCTGGATGACCTGCGCGACGTACCCCGTGTTCCTGCTGCTGTATGCGATGACACTCCTGGCCCCGCGGCGCGCTTCGCAGTTTTACGCCTTGGGGATGGCGGCGCTGGGCATCGCGTTGCTGCCGGCCTATCCGGGCGGCTTCAGCTACTTCATCTTCGGCTGCGTGATGCTGCGCACCTGCAACACGCGTTTCATCGTCCGCCACATGCTCCGCCTGCTGCTGCTCAATGCCGTGTTCGTTGGCGTCGCCTGGCGGGTCGGTTATCCATGGCAGGCTTTGATCTGGGTGCCGATCATGACGTTGATCATTGGCATCATCGTCAACGTCGAGCGCATCAACCAGGAAAAGGACGCAGCACTCAAGCTCAGCCATGACGAAGTGCGCCGGCTGGCCGCGCTGGCCGAACGCGAGCGCATCGGTCGCGACCTGCACGACCTGCTCGGACACACGTTGTCGCTGGTCGCATTGAAGTCGGAACTCGCCGGCAAGCTCATCGGGCGTAACCCGGACGCTGCATGCCGGGAGATGGCCGAAGTCACACGGGTTGCGCGCGACGCGCTGACCCAGGTGCGCAGCGCCGTGACCGGGATCCGCGCCGCCGGGCTCGCAGCGGAACTGGCATCGGCGCGATTGCTGCTGGAATCCGATGCGATCGCGTTCCAATACACGCTGGCACCGATCGCACTGCCGCAGGCGCTTGAAATCGTGTTGGCGATGACCGTGCGCGAAGCGGTGACCAACATCCAGCGCCATGCGCGCGCGCAGTACGCCGAGGTCGCGCTGCTGATGGAAGGCGACGACGTGGTCCTGCGCGTCGACGACGACGGCCGCGGCGGCGCGATTGCGCCCGGCAACGGCCTGTGCGGCATGCGCGAGCGGATCGAGGCGCTCGGCGGACGGTTGCGCGTGGATTCCGCACCCAAGCGTGGCACCCGGGTGGAGGCGCGGCTGCCCTTGCCCAAGCGTGAAGTCTCCGCTGCGAAGGCGGGCGACGTGCGCGCGACTGCGGCCTGAAGCGCGCCATGCGCGGTCTGCTAACGTGCGCTTCGCACGACAGGCGTGCGGCTTTCAAGGTGCGATGCGGATGATCCGGGTGCTGCTGGCCGAAGACCAGGCGATGGTGCGCGGCGCGCTGTCGGCGCTGCTAGGCCTGGAAACCGACATCGAAGTGCTCGGCGCTGCTGCTGACGGCGAAAGCGCATGGCGCGAACTGCAGCGGTTCGCTTCGCAGCAACGCGCGCCCGATGTACTGGTCACCGACATCGAGATGCCGGGCCTGACCGGCCTGGAACTGGCGCAACGCCTGCAGCGCCAGGAATGGGCCACGAAGGTGATCATCGTGACCACCTTCGCGCGTCCCGGCTTTTTGCGTCGCGCGCTCGAAGCCGGCGTCGGCGGTTACCTGCTCAAGGATGCGCCAGCCGAACAGCTGGCCGATGCCGTGCGCCGCGTGCATGCCGGCGGGCGCGTGATCGATCCGCAGCTTGCGGTGGATGCGTGGTCCGATGCTGATCCGCTCAGCGATCGCGAGCGGCAGGTGTTGCGTCTGGCGGGCGAGGGTTTGTCGGCTGGCGAGATCGCGGCGCGGCTCGGGTTGTCGCAGGGGACGGTGCGCAATTACCTGTCGGGTGTGATTGGCAAGCTTGGCGTTGGCAACCGGATCGAGGCATATCGGTTGGCGCGGCAGAAGGGCTGGTTGTAGGGCGGGTCTTGACCCGCCGCAATTACCGGAACCAACGATGGCGGGTCAAGACCCGCCCTACGCGCTACGCGCTAACTCCCGCAACGCGCCTTCAACAGCGCATACGCCGCGCGCAAGCCCTGCGCTTCGCCCCCAGCGGGACGACCGGGTCGATCGCTGTCGTTCCAGGCGTACACGTCCAGATGCGCCCATTTTTGCTGCGCCGGGACAAAACATTCGAGGTACAGCGCGGCGGTGATGCTGCCGGCCATTTTTGTAGCACCCGAGTTGGCAAGGTCGGCGATGCTGCTGGTGAGGTAGCGCAGATAGGGGCGCCACAGCGGCATCCGCCACATCGGGTCGCGCACACGCATGCCGGCATCGAGCCATTGCTGCGCCAGCACATCATCGTTGGCGTACAACGCCGGCAGGTCGGGGCCAAGCGCGGTGCGCGCTGCGCCGGTCAGGGTGGCGAAATCCAGCAGCAGCTCCGGCGACTGTTCACTGGCGTAAGTCAGCGCATCGCCGAGGATGACGCGACCTTCGGCATCGGTGTTGTCGATCTCGACATGCAGGCCCTTGCGCGTGGCAACCACGTCGCCCGGGCGATAGCTGTCGGGGCCGATTGCGTTCTCCACCGCCGGCACGAGTAGCGTGATCCGCAGCGGCAGCTTGCGTGCCATGACCAGTTCGGCCAGCGCGATCGCATGCGCGGCGCCGCCCATGTCCTTCTTCATGTTGCGCATGCCGTCGCCAAGCTTGAGGTTGAGTCCGCCGCTGTCGAAACACACGCCCTTGCCGACGATGGCAATGTGCGGATCGGACTCCGCGCCCCAGCGAAGCGTGATCAGCCGCGGCGCACGGTGCGAGGCGCGACCGACGGTATGGATCCCGGGAAAGTTCTGCGTCAGCAGATCGTCGCCGCTGATGACTTCGATCCGGGCGCCGTGGCGTTCGGCGATCTCGCACGCGACCTGTTCCAACTGGTCGGGGCCGAGATGTTCGGTGGGCGTGTTGACGAGGTCGCGCACGCGCAGGCAGGCGGCGAGCACGTCGGCGAGCTCCTGATCGAGCATGCCATCGTCGAGCACCAGCCGTGCCGGCGCGCGCGGCGGCTCGCGGAAGCGGGTGTAGCGATAGGCGCCCAGTCCCCAGCCCAGCTGCAGCGCGCGACGCACGTCGGCGTCGACCCCGCCATCGAGCCGCCAGTCGCCGGGCGGCAGTGCATACGGTGCGTGGGCATAGCTCCACGGATCGAGCGGATCGCCGATGCCAAGCACCGCGCCGGCGAGGCTGCCGTCGCTGCCGGGCAACGCCAGCGCCGAGCCCGCCGCGCCGTCGAAGCCATGTGCCGTCAACCATTGCAGCAGTGGCTGCGACTGACGCTGGCGCCAGGCTTCGAAGCCACTGCGTTCGACAAGCTGCAATGGTTGCGGATGCGCGTCAGCAGCGGTGGTGAACCCTTGCGGAAGACTCATGCGGCGCTCTGGGAAAGTGCGAAATGGGACGCGTCGAGCCAGTCGGCGAGCGCGGCGAGGGTGGCGAATTCCAGATCGGGATGCACGTCGTCGCGCGGCCAGTCACGCGTGTTGCCGGCCGCGTTGGCACGGTTGATCCAGCACGTGCGCAGGCCCGCTTGGGCAGCGCCGACGACGTCCAGATCGACGTCATCGCCGACGTGCAGGACCTGCGCCGGGGAGCAACCCAGCTGTGCACAGGCGGCGTGGAAGATGCTGGACGCCGGTTTGGCCGCGCCGTGTTCGCGCGCACCGAGCTGGAAGGCGAACAGGTGCATCAGGCCGATGCGCTGCAGGCAGGCATTGCCGTTGCTGAGCGCCGCCAGCGGCACGCGGGCGGCAAGGCGCTGCAGCGCTTCGAGGCTGTCGTCGTAGTGCTCGACCTCGCAGCGAGCGGCGAAATAAGCTTCGAACGCCGGCGGCACCAGCGCGAGGTCATCGCCGGCGGCGTGCAGCATCCGCTCCAGCGTGATCAGCCGTTGCCGGGTGAAGTCGTGGGACAGATGGGGATGCTCGGCGTCGACCTGGTCGCGCAAGGCGCGGCGTGCGTCGAGCGGCCAGCACGCTGCGGTGCGGGGCGCGTGTGCGTGCAGCCAGGTATCCAGTGCGGCCTCGGCGCGATCGATTGCCGGCGCGATTGGCCAGATGGTGTCGTCGAGGTCGAGGGTGATGGCATGGATTTGGAAAGCCATGCGCCTAGTTTAGCGCCGCAGCGGAATCACTCCAGCAGCTTCGCCCACCCCTCCAGCCCTTCAAGCTTCGACAGCACGATCTTGACGCAGACCAGCATCGGCACCGCCAGCAGCAGGCCGATGATGCCCCACAACCAGCCGAACATCATCAGGCCCAGGATGAGGATCAGTGGCGAAATTGCCATGCGCCGGCCGAGCACGATCGGCGTGATCAACTGGCCTTCCAGCGTGTGCAGCCCGAGGTAGAGGCCTGCCGGCAACATGGCGTGCAACGGGTCATGGAAGGCGACGAAGCCCATCACCAGCATGATCATGATCCCGATCAGCGGGCCGACGTAAGGCGCGAAATTGAGCACTGCCGCCATCGTGCCCCACAGCAGCGCTTCGTCCAGCGGCACCTGCAAGACAAAAAACAGCGCCGCGGCGAAGGCTAGTCCCACCAGCGCGTTGATGATGCTGATGGTCAACACGTAGCGTGAGATCTCGTGTTCGATCGATTGCAGGATGTCGACCGTGATGCGTTTTTGCTGGCGTCCGGGCAATAGCGCGATCGCGTTGCGTTGCAGGCTTTGCCCATAGACCATGAAGAAGAACGTCAACAGCACCACTGCCAGCACCGACGCGATCAGGCGCGGGGTCGCGGTCA
The DNA here is from genome assembly GCA_031359875.1 of Lysobacter sp. Classification (GTDB taxonomy): domain Bacteria; phylum Pseudomonadota; class Gammaproteobacteria; order Xanthomonadales; family Xanthomonadaceae; genus Cognatiluteimonas. The sequence continues at coordinate 17,091 of JANMAO010000120.1, read as the reverse complement.
GCACCTTGTAGGGATCGTTGGTCTCGGTCTTGACCACTTGCGTGGGCGCCGCGGTGCTTTCGCCTCCGGCGGCGCGGGCGATGTTTTCGGCGGCCTTGTTGGCCTCGCGCACCGGCTTGACCAGGGAACTGAGTTTCGGTCCGAGCTCACGCATCTGGCTCGGGGCCTGGCGGATCCACGCGCTTGCTGGCGTTACCAGCTGGCGGCCGAGCTGCACGGCGCCGGCGATGCCGAACACCAGCACCAGCAGTGCGCCGAGGAAGCGTGGAATCCAGATCCGCTGCAGCATCCGGATGATCGGATTGCCAATCAGCGCAAAAAAGACCGCCAGCAGCACCGGCAGGATCAGGTCCTGGGCCGCCCATAAGGTGTAGCTGACCGCCAGCGTCGCCAGCACGACCAGTGCCATCGACGCCCGCGGTCGCGGCCGCGATGACTTGTTCGTCAGTGTCATCGGCTGGACCGTGGCCGCGGTCAGCAGCGCTGGCGTATTGGCGGCGGTCTGGGCAGCGTCGGCCATGGCCTCTGGGGTGGCCTCGCTCACAGCAGCCCATCCGCGCGCAGCGATTCCGGTGTGTGCATGGGGGGCGGTACGGGTTGCACGCGGCCGGCATCGGGCGGTGGCATGGTGGCGGTCTGCTGCACTGCATCCGCCGCGTGTTGGGCGTGACCGGCTGCGGCTTGCGCGCTGCCGCCGGCAAACAGGCTGGCCAGGCTGCTCAGCATCTGCAACGTGCCCCCGCCGCTGACCATGCGCTTCGCCGGCTCGGCCTTGCCGACCAGGAAGCCGCTGACCAGGCCGATCGAGATGATTCGCCCCGGCGTCCACGCCGCCTGCCATGACGCCTTGAACTGGCGCCAGTTGGCCCCGGTCTGGCGTTCCTGCGCTTCGAGCGCGGCTTCGGCCTGTTTCACCTTGTCGATCAACGAGTCGAAACTCATGGCGTTGCCTGCATGGTGGTCGGTTCCGGCGCGCCTGCCCGTTTGCCCATGGCGGCGTGCTCACCAAAGCTGCTCACGGCGGAGTGATGTCCACGCCCAGCCCCTTCTTGATTGTCTGCGCCGCGGTCGCATCGGCCACCTGGTCCGCGGCGTCCTCGGCGGACGTTCCCGAGCCGGCATCGGGCATGAAGCCGGCAAGCTCGCCGACGCCGAGCCGCGCCAGCTGCCGACGCGTCGCCTGCAACCGGGTCTGGTCGAAATAGCGGATCGCGCGCCAGCCCCCAAACCCGGTGATGAGTGCGCTCAGCAGCGCGCACAGCAACAGCGACAGCGACCACGGCCAGCCCAACCCGAGACTGAGCCAGACGACCAGCGCTGCCATCAACAGCAACCACGCCGATGCCCCGGCCGCGATCGCGACCCCGGTCAGGGCCAAGGTGCGTCCGAACGCGCTGCGCGCCAGCGAAACATCGGCCGCGAGCAGGATCCGGAAGGCCTTGCTCGCGTCGCGACCCGCGCTCCAGGTGGCGCCGAGCTGGCGCAACGTCTCCTCGATGCCAGGCACATCGGCGCGGCCGTCGTCGTCGGCGCCGCGGCGCGCCTCATCGTCGGCGTGATCGCCGTCGCCAGCTTGTCGCGCTTCGCTCATCGCGGTGACTTACTTGTCGCTGCGCGCAAGCTTGGCGATGATCCAGCCAGTGGCGAAGGCCATGCCAAACGATGCCAGCGGACGTTCGCGGATCAGGTCGGCAGCGCTCTCGATCAGGTCGCGGCCCTTGTCCATCAGCGCATCGACCTGCTCACGGCTGGCGGCGCCGGCCTGTTCGACCGCAGCGATGCCGGACAGCGCGCTCTCGGCCAGTTCCGACTTCATCTGTGCCTTGCCCAGCCGCATTTCGTCGCCGGCGGCGGTGGCCGCGCCCTTGATCGCCTCGCCCGCATGGCCCGCGGCATATTTGAGGTGGGTGCCGGCTTCGCCAAGATTGTTCTTCATGCTGTCGCTAGCGGTGGGGGATGTGCTCATGGTCGAACTCCTTCCAGGGTGGCGGCGACATCGCATCAGCGCGATGTCGGGTTCGCGGCGCGTTCGTCTGACGACGGCAAGCGCAGCATCATTGCATCAGCAGGTCGCCCTGCGCGGCGCCGCGCAGCACGCGCAGCACCAGTTGTGGGGGTTGGGTGGCGAAGCTCAGGCGAAAGCCGGGCAGGTCGTCGAAACGGCCGCTGTTGGCGGCGACGATCACGTCACCGCCCTGTAACCCGTTGCTCGCCGCGCGACTGCCCCGCGCGACCTTTTCCACCAGTACCCCATTGGCGCCAGCTTGACGCAGACGCTCGGGCAGCTCGGTGAAGATGGCGCCCGCCAGGCGCTGATCCAGCGCCTGGCCATCGACCGCCTTGGCCTGCTCGCGCAAGCTGGCGCTGAGCTGCAGCGGCTTGCCGTTGCGGCGCACGTCGAGGGCGACTTGGGCGCCGACGCTTTGCAGGCCTTCGAAGTTGTGCAGGGCCTCGCGATCGGCAATCTGCACGCCATTGGCGCGGACGATCACGTCGCCCGGTTGCAGTCCGGCCGCCGCGCCGGCGGAGCCCGGATAGACCCGCGTCACCACCGCGCCGCCAGCCTGGGCGACACCGAGCCCGCTGCTCAGGCGCGCGTCGACGACCTGCGTATCGATGCCCAGGCTGCCGCGCCGTACCTCGCCAGTCGCGGCGAGCTGGCGCATGACATCACCGGCCAGGTTGGACGGGATCGCAAACCCCAGCCCGATATTGCCGGCCATGCTGCCCTGCGGATTGAAGCTGGCGGTGTTGATGCCGACCAGCTCGCCCCGCAGGTTGACCAATGCGCCCCCGGAATTGCCGGGATTGATCGATGCGTCGGTCTGGATGAAGTTCTGGAAGCCGAGTCCGCGCAGGCCGCTGCGGCCGACGGCGGATACGATCCCCGAGGTCACGGTTTGCCCGATCCCGAACGGATTGCCGACCGCGACCACGAAATCACCGACCTGCAGCCGGCTGCTGTCCGCCAACGGGATCGCGCTGAGCTTGTCGGCGTGGATCCGCATCAGCGCGATGTCGGTGTCGGGGTCGGAACCGACGAAATCGGCCTTCATCGTGCGTCCGTCGGCAAGCGTTACCGACACGGCGTCGGCGCCTTCGATGACGTGGTGATTGGTCAGGACCAACCCGCGCGCCGTATCGACGATCACGCCGGAACCCAGCGACTGGTTGATCTGCTCCTGCGGGATGTCGGGGAACATGCGGCGGAACATCGGGTCATTGGCGAACGGATTGTTGATCCGCACCCGTTGCTGGCTGTGCACGCTGACCACGGCCGGCAGCACGTGCTGCAGCATCGGCGCGAGCGACGGCAACGCCTGGCCCGAGAGCGTTGCCGGCAACGCGGCGATTGCCGGGATCGTCGTCACCGCGCCCGGAATCGCACGGGCCGGGGTCTCCAGCCAGGCATTGATCGCCGTCGCGGCGAAACCGCCGAAGGCAGCGGCGGCGGTCAGGGCGAGGAGGGATTTGCGGGTGCTCGGCAAGGGACGCATGTCTCTGGTTTATCCGGATTGTCGGGTGGCAATACTGTGAAGTCGGTGCGTTTGCGCCTGATTCAAGCGCGCCGCATGCGCACCCCGGCGTGCGGTTCCTGCAAGCTGGCGGCGGCCGGCTGCGGTGTCGTAGCGACGCTCGTAACTCCGGGTTGGCGACGTCATTGGCGACCGGTCAATGGGCATCGATTTTTGCCACGAACCGTTGACACCACCCGGCCCCGGGCGTAGCGTGAAACCCCTGCGCCGCCACAATATCTTGGGGTTGGCATGGCGCAGGAAGCCCAAGTGATGGGGTCGGAGGGTAGAAACCCCGCCGACAGGGTCTGCCAGTGTGGGTCACGCCGAAAGGGGTAGGCGGATGCGCAAAGCGAGGGCTTGCAAGACCTGACAGACACACATCCAGACAACGACGCGGCGCACATGCTGCCGCGGCGGTCGCACCATCGCCGCGCTTCACCCCGCGGCATGAACCACACAACAACATCGACGCGGCCCGAGCCGCGCAGGCACGAGGAGAAGGAACGGGATGAGCACGATGCGCCTGGAAGCAGTCAAGACGGGCATGGACCAGAACATCGCTATCGGGAGCATGTCGACGAACACCATCGCTCCCGAGAAGACAATCCCGATGCAGCCGGCGGCCATGGACATCTGGGACAAGAAGTACCGGCTCAAGACCAAGGCCGGGGACGCGCTCGACGCCGACATCGACGGCACCTACCAGCGCGTGGCCAAGGCGCTGGCTGATGCCGAGCCGACCACCGAGCTGCAGCGCCACTGGAACGAGCGTTTCCTGTGGGCGCTGCGTCGTGGCGCGATTCCCGCCGGCCGGATCACCTCCAACGCCGGCGCGCTCGAGCACAAGCCGGCGACGTCGACGATCAACTGCACCGTCTCCGGCACCATCGAGGACTCGATGGACGGCATCCTCGAGAAGGTCCACGAAGCCGGACTGACGCTCAAGGCCGGCTGCGGCATCGGCTATGAGTTCTCGACCCTGCGTCCGCGCGGCGCGTTCGTCGCCGGCGCCGGCGCGTACACGTCGGGCCCGATGTCGTTCATGGATATCTACGACAAGATGTGTTTCACCGTGTCCTCCGCCGGTGGCCGCCGCGGCGCGCAGATGGGCACGTTCGACGTCAGCCATCCGGACGTCAAGGACTTCATCCGCGCCAAACGCGAGGACGGGCGCCTGCGCCAGTTCAACCTCAGCCTGCTGATCACCGACGGTTTCATGGAAGCGGTTGCTGACGACGGCGACTGGCAATTGGTATTTCCGATCAACGCCAAGGAGCAGGGCGACTTCGACGTCAACGACCCCGACCAGGTCGTCTGGCGCGACTGGCCCACGCACAAGAATTACGTCACCCGCGACGACGGCCTCGTCGCCTGCCGGATCTACGGCCACATCCGGGCGCGGCACCTGTGGGACATGATCATGGTCTCGACGTACGACTACGCCGAGCCCGGATTCATCCTGATCGACCGCGTCAACGAGATGAACAACAACTGGTGGTGCGAGAACATCCGCGCGACCAACCCGTGCGGCGAGCAGCCATTGCCGCCCTACGGCGCCTGCCTGCTGGGCTCGGTCAACCTGACCAAGTTCGTGCACAACGCCTTTACCGACCAGGCCACGTTCGACTGGGAGGAATACAAGGACGTCGTGCGCGTGTTCACCCGCATGCTCGACAACGTGGTCGAGGTCAACGGCCTGCCGTTGCAGAAGCAGCGCGACGAGATCCTGCGCAAGCGCCGCCACGGCATGGGCTTCCTCGGCCTGGGCAGCACCGTGACCATGCTGCAGATGAAATACGGCAGCCAGGAATCGTGCGAGTTCACCGAGCGCATCGCCCGCGAGATGGCGGTGGCCGGCTGGGAAATGGGTCTGGAGCTGGCGAAGGAAAAAGGCGCCGCGCCGATCATGGCCGAGCGCTTCGCCGTCACCGCAGAGATGCTGCGCAAGCGCCCGGAAATGGCGGCCGACGGCTGGAAGCTCGGCCAGGAAATCGAAGGCAAGGTGCTGCTCGCCAGGTACTCGCGTTACATGCAGCGCGTAGCCGAGGTCGCGCCGGAGCTGGTCGAGGAGCTCGCCGATGTCGGCAGCCGCTTCACCCACCACAGCTCGATCGCCCCGACCGGCACGATCTCGTTGTCGCTGGCCAACAACGCCTCCAACGGCATCGAGCCCTCGTTCGCCCACCACTACAGCCGCAACGTGATCCGCGAGGGCAAGAAGTCCAAGGAGAAGGTCGACGTCTGGTCGTACGAGCTGCTCGCCTACCGCGAGCTGGTCAACGCCAAGGCGATGCCGTTCGCCGAGGACGCCGAGGGCAAGCTGCCGGACTACTTCATCTCCGCCGACGACATCTCCCCGAAGGAGCATGTCGATGTCCAGGCCGCCGCGCAGAAGTGGGTGGATTCCTCGATTTCCAAGACCGCGAATGTCCCCACCGACTACCCGTACGAGGACTTCAAGGACATCTACCGCTACGCCCACGCGCAGGGGTTGAAGGGCTGCACCACGTTCCGCTTCAACCCGGCCGCCTTCCAGGGCGTGCTGGTCAAGGAAGCGGACCTGGAGAACACCCTGTACCGCTTCGAGCTCGAGGACGGCAGCATGGTCGAGGTCAAGGGCAATGAACAGATCGAATACGACGGCGAAATGCACTCCGCCGCAAACCTGTTCGATGCGTTGAAAGAGGGGTATTACGGAAAGTTCTGAGGAAGATGTGGTTCCGCGGCGTTGGCGATGACGCGATTGGGCGCGCTCGCCACGCTGCAATCACGCGCGTTACAGGTATAGCATCGCGCTGTTCCACCAAAAGCACATCCGAGGAGGACAAATGAGCAACGGTAATGGAGTCACGGCGACGCTGTCGAAGGCCGCCGAAAGCGTAAAAGACACCGCCAGCAACGTGGGCAGCGCGATCGTTTCCACCGCCGAAGACGCGGTGAAGGCTGTCAGGAAGACCGCGAAAAAGGCCACCAAGGCGGTCAAGAAGTCGATGACTCAGGCGAAGAAAAAGCTGGCGTCCGCCAGTGCCAGCGCCAAGGCCGAAGCGGCAACGCTCAAGCGCAAGGGCGCGGGCAAGAAGGCAGCCGCGAAGAAGGCAGTCAAGAAGGCGGGCAAGAAGGTCACGGCGAAGAAGGCCGCTACCAAGCGCAAGGTCGCAACCACCAAGACCGTGGCCAAGCGCAAGGTCGCGTCTGCAAAGAAGGCGGTCAAGAAGACCGTGCGCAAGGCTGCCAAGTCGGTCGCCAAGGCCGCCGGAACCGTCAAGCGCAAGAGTGCGGCGCTGAAGAAGTCTGCTGCAAAGAAGGCACCGGCAAGCAAGAAGAAGGCGACCAAGAAAGCCGCCGCCAAGCGTCCGGCCGCCCGCAAGACCGCAAAGAAGGCCGCAAAGAAGACCGCGCGCCGCTAGGCAACAACGCCGCCGCGCCGGAACCCGGCGCGGCGGTGGTTTTCGACCCGCAACGCGTCGACTCCAGCGCGTCGACCCCAGCGCGACGTCGCAATCGCAACAACTTTCAGCTCCAGGATCCCCATGGCCGTCAAGATCGACAAGAAAATCAAGGGCTACGCCGTCGTCACCCCGGAAGCGAAGGAAGCCGCCCGCGCTGAATCAGCGCGCGTCGAGGCCGTCTCGCGTGCCGCGATCGAGGCCGGGCTGCCAATGGCTGACATCATCCAGATGCACGAGAAGATCGAGCGCCCCGAGGTGCTGATCGGCTCCACCTACAAGATCAAGTCGCCGCTGGTGGAACACGCCATGTACGTGACCATCAACGACATCGTCCTGAACGCCGGCAGCGAGCATGAGCAGCGCCGCCCGTTCGAGATCTTCGTCAACTCCAAGTCGATGGAACACTTCCAGTGGATCGTCGCGCTCACCCGGATCATGTCCGCCGTGTTCCGCAAGGGTGGCGACGTCACCTTCCTGGTGGAAGAGATGAAGGCGGTGTTCGACCCCAAGGGCGGCTACTTCAAGGCCGGTGGCGTGTACATGCCGTCGCTGGTCGCCGAGCTTGGCAGCATCGTGGAAGACCACCTCAAGTCGATCGGCATGCTCCACGACCCGGACATGAGCCCGGAACGCCGGGCCCTGATCGCCGAAAAGCGCGCCGCCTACGAGCAGCGGCAGGGCTCAAAAAAAAACTCTGAGCTAAGCCTGCAATCCCACAACGCGCAGGCCGAAGCCGCCGCACGCGCGCCCGAGGAAGACATCGAGATCACCGGTGATGGCGCGTCATTCCCGCCGTCCGCTGCGATGTGCCACAAGTGCAGCACCAAGGCCGTGGTGATCATGGACGGGTGTGCGACTTGTTTGAATTGCGGGTATTCGAAGTGCGGGTGAATCAGCGCATAGCGTTGACCTATTAGCACCACGCTATGGACTTCGAAATCTACTGTGACGAAGCCAATCCGGATGTGCTCACGTCCGGCAAGCCTCTAGCTCGGCACTTGATGATTGGAAGCCTTTGGCTTCCTGCCGACTTGCGGGAAACACTGAAACAAGAAATCTCTGAATTGCGTCGACGACACCAAGCTTGGGGCGAAGCGAAGTGGGGAAAAGTCTCTCCAAATCGCCGCGACTTCTATCTCGGCCTAGCTGACCTTTTCTTCAGCCGGGGGGAGAACTTGCGCTTCAGGTGTATTGCTGTTGACCACACGCAATTGGACATGGCTTTGCATGATGGGGATGGAGAGCTTGGGTTTTATAAGTTTTACTACCAATTGCTGCATCACTGGATCTTAGACTTCAACGGCTACCGAATTTTTTGCGACATTAAGAGTAATCGTGACCCCAAGAGGCTGCCCGTATTAGCACGGTGCTTATCGCGCGCCAACCTAAGCTCGACGATAAATGGCATCCAATCTCTGCCGTCGAACGAAGTTGCCCTCATTCAGTTGTGTGATCTATTGCTCGGAGCGGCCAGCAGTCGAATAAACGAGACGCTCAAACCGGGTACCGTAAAAGCTGAGTTCGTGGATCGCCTAGAGCAAGGGCTCGGCCGGCGCTTATCTCCAACGCATAAGACAGAAGAGAAGTTCAATATTTTCAAGATACGGTTACAGGGTGGTTGGTGATGCCTCTGCCGCCGTTGGTGTTATACCCGACCGCTGCTGAGTATCGAACTCACTTTGAACAGGGTTACTGTCGCAGCGTCATTGCCACATTCGATGGCATTCGGGTGTACTTCTCAATTGGTCATTTCGAGCACTGCTTTTATGAAAGCTCAGCGCGTAATGGCCTCAAGGACGTTTTCTCGCCGGTTCGGGCGCAGCGGATTGATTGGATTAAGGCGACCCTCGAACATCCACAGGCTTGCCTATTCGCAGGATGGAATAAGAAAGAGCGCTATGTAGAGTCAACACGACGCGTGGCGGTGGTGTTTGAAGACTTCGCCGTTATTGTGCAGATGGGATTGAAGCTCAATGGCGAGCTAAGGGGCAACTTCGTAACCTGCTATCAGGCCGACAACAGCATCACGAAGATAAGAGCCTCGCCAGTCTGGACACGAGAGGCTTGCCTTGCAGAGCTCCAAAGAAAAAGCCGCTGATTCGCTACGCGGGTTCAGCGGCCGAAACCTCGATAGGTTCAAAGCCATTGGCAGTGAACTCGGGCGGAGGTTAGGTGCTGGAGACTTAGGTGTCAAGTGGACATTGCTGCCGGATAAACTAAGTGCTGACGCACATGGCCAGCGTAACTCGCATAAGGCGGGCTTGAGCCCGCCCTACATTGGAGTCGTAACGCGCGTAAGGCGGGCTGAGCCCGCCCTACATTGGAGTCGTAGGGTGGGCCTTGGCCCACCGAGACACAGCCTGCCGTATCGCGGACACGAGTAAGGGTCTGGCATCCATGCGCTACCTCGGCCGCATCACCGACTGGAACGAGGCGAAAGGATTTGGCTTCGTCGCGCCGAATCAAAAAAGGGGTCAGGTTCACTTGATGTGACCTTTCGGATCAAAGCTTCCGCCTTGCGGCGGGTAACTTTCTTTGCTGGCACAAAGAAAGTCACCAAAGAAAGTGCCTTTTCCCCGACCAACGCTAACTCGCCAGCTTTATTCTTCTCGACGATCTTCAGACTCGCCATCCATGGCTCGACTGAAGACGGCGCACATCCTGTGCGCCGCCCCGCTGGGGTCCAGCAAAATCTTTCGTTAAGTCACTTGCTTAGACAAGCACAAGCCAAAACGAAGTGGTGGTGAACTGCGGTGCGCTGGCCTGGGCGCTGCGCGCCGTCGGCTAGTTAGACTGCGCACACACCCACGCTCCGGACTCCACCGATGCCCGCCTTCAATCCATCCACGCTCACTCCGCTGTTCGCCACCGCCGCGATCGGCTGGATCTACTACAAGCGGATCCGGCGCAGCTTCGGACGGCAGCCTTACCTCGCGAAGCGTGCGCTGTGGCGCGTCGGACTGTTGGCGCTGGTGCTGGTGGGGTTGGTATTCACCGCCGTGACTCTGCCGCACGTGGGCGCGGCGATCGCGCTCGGGCTGGTGGTCGGCGGCGGCTTGGGCGCGCTCGCGCTGCGCCACACCCACATCGAGGCCGTCGACGGCGCGCACTGGTACACGCCCAATCCGTGGATCGGCGGCGCGCTGTCGCTGCTGCTGGTGGCCCGGCTGGCGTGGCGCTACGGCCACGGCGCGTTTTCGTCCGGCGCGGCGCAGGCCGCGCAGAACGCCAACCCGCTGACACTCGGCATCGCCGCGACGCTGGTGGCGTTCTACCTCGTCAACGGCGCCGGGCTGGCGTGGCGGATGCGCGCGTTGACCGCGCAGGCTTGAGCCGGCCTTGACGTCGCAAAAAAGGGTCACGTTCATTTAATAACCGGCGACCTAATCATCAAAAGCTTCCGCCTTGCGGCGGGTAACTTTCTTTGCTGGCACAAAGAAAGTCACCAAAGAAAGTGCCTTTTCCCCGATCAACGCCAACTCGCCAGTTTGATTCTTCTCGACGATCTTCAGACTCGTCATCCATGGCTCGACTGAAGACGGCGCACATCCTGTGCGCAGCCCCGATGGGGTCCAGCGACGCCTTTCGTTGATCCACTTGCTCTGAAAGGCAAAGCCCGGGCGCTCTTCGCTCTAGTTTTGCTTTCGCCTTTGCTTCTGAAGATGCCTGTCCGCCGCTTCCTCCGCAGACCCGTAGGACGCCGCACATGCATGTGCGGCGTTTTCCGACCGAGCCAGGATGGCGAGTCGGAAAATCCAGATGCGACTCGCATGGCGAGTGAGCTCTGATCGGGGAAGGCCGCTTTCTTTTGGTTACTTTTCTTTGCGGCCTTGCAAAGAAAAGTGACTCGCGCGCAGCGTGAAAGCGCTGCTTAGTTGCGTGCGGAATCATTCCCTACAAAGAAAAGTGACTCGCGCGCAGCGTGAAAGCATTGCTAGTCGGAAAGGTGAATCGCAATCACGACTTCGCGTCGGTGCCACGCTTACTCGTCGATACCAGGCACCATCCCGGGCTCCCCAACATTGATCGCATGATGTCCCGCCGGGGTCAGCGTATGGCGGCTGGCATCGTCGCCGGAGAGCATGCCTTTGGCGACGAGTGCCTCGATCGCCGGGTCGGTGGTGGCACGCGGGCGAGCTTCGGCGACATCGCGCAGGCAGGCGACTTCGGCGTCGGTCAGGACCGTCTGCTGGGTCGATGTGGTCATGGGGACGCCTGCGTCGATGGGAACCTGTCCAATACAGTGCCGGCCGCGAGCGCACGGTGAAACGCACGTTTCACCGCGATTTTCCGTGCAGGACACCATGGCGCGAGATGCACCCAACCGAACGCGCAGGGCGCTTCTAGAAGGCACGCCCATGGATGTGCGACCCATGAGCCAGTCGTCGAACAAGGAGATCGGCGCCGCGCCATTCCACTGCCTTAACGACTGCATTGCGACACTGCCATCCCCGTATGAAGCGGGCCCCCATTCAACAATGGAGGACACGTCATGCTCAGCAAGATCAATGCGTCCGCGAACCTGGCCGTGCGCCATATCGATACCGCGCGCAAGTTCTATCAGGACACGCTCGGCCTCATCCTGGTCGGGTCGCAGGGCGAGGAGGTGATCGTGTTTCGCAGCGGCGACACCACGCTCAACGTCTACCGGTCGCAGTACGCCGGCACCAACCAGGCGACGGCGGTGACGTGGGCGGTCGGCGACCGGGTGGACGCAATCGTGCGTGCGCTGAAAGAGAAAGGCGTCGCGTTTGAGCACTACGACATGCCTGGCATCACGCACGAAGGCGACGTGCACGTCGGCCATGGCATGCGGGTGGCGTGGTTCAAGGATCCGGACGGCAACATCCTCAATGTGGTGAGCAGTTAGCGCCGCAAGGAACACGCCTACCGGCCGCCGCCGGTATCCGACGCGCGGGAAAAGGCGGGGCTTGCAGAGGCGGCGCTATTTACTTCGTCTTGATCGGCCGCCGCTGCCAGTCGGGCGGCAGTTTGGTGGGATCCAAGGCGCGGAATTCCGAGGTCACGCGAGCACCAGGCGCGACCCCCCAGCGGATGCCGATCCGGCTCAATCGTGCCGCCACGTCGGCCTGGTACGCGGCGGACGTCACCGCGATGATCGCGTCGTAGCGCTCGGCCCAGGCGTTGGCCAAGGCGAACACGTTGCCGTTGCGCACCTGCAGCTCGGGCATATGGCGCTCGAGTTCATCGATCAAGGCATCCAGCTCCGGCATGCTCATCGCTGCCGGAGGCGTTGTCTCCGTGCCACCCATGCATCATTCCCCTGCTATTTCACACGCCATGGTGCGTATTGGCGGGTGGATGGGACGTGACTGTGTGTAGCTGCCCAATCTTCACCCTCCAGCTCCGGAAATCCCAAGCTACGCCGCGGGGGAGCGCAGGCCGCCTCACGTCGATTTAGCGGCCAATTGCTACGGTGCGGGGCCCGCAAGACATGGCCGGAGTCCCGATGAAGATCCTGATGGTGCTGACCTCGCATGACCGGCTCGGCGACACCGGCAAGAAGACCGGTTTCTGGCTGGAGGAGTTCGCTGCGCCGTATTACGTATTCATCGATGCCGGCGCGCAGATCGTGCTGGCCTCGCCCAAGGGCGGGCAGCCGCCGCTGGATCCCAAGAGCGATGCGCCCGGCGCGCAGACGCCGGCCACCGAGCGCTTTCGCACGGACCCGGACGCGCAGGAGGCGCTCGCGCATACCAAGCGGCTCACCGATGAGGGCGCCGCCGCGTTCGATGCGGTGTTTTACCCGGGTGGGCACGGCCCGCTGTGGGATCTGGCCGAGGATCGTGACTCGATCGCGCTGGTCGAGCGCACGGTGGCGGCGGGCACGCCGCTGGGCGCGGTGTGCCATGCGCCGGCAATATTCCGCCACACCCAGTCGGCCGGCAGGCCGCTGGTTGAGGGCAGGTCGGTCACCGCTTTCAGCAACAGCGAGGAGGCCGGCGTCGGCCTGACCGACGTGGTGCCCTTCCTGCTCGAGGACATGCTCAAGGCGAATGGCGCGAAGTATTCGCGCGGCGCCGACTGGGGCGTGCATGTGGTCACCGATGGCAACCTCGTCACCGGTCAGAACCCGGCCTCGTCCGCGGCCGCCGCGCATGCATTGCTGCACTTGCTGAAATAGTCGACACGGGCCAAGCGCGCGCGGTGCAAGTCCAGCCGGCGTAATCTTCTTCGTTCAAATCCGCGCCCTTTCCAGGAGCTTTCCAGATGACCGTGTCCATGTATCAAGCGTCCCTTCCCGTGTTCGTGCGCGCGCTCGCCAACCTGCGCGCGGTGCTGCATAAAGGCGAGGCGTTTGCGACCGAGAAGGGCTTCGAGCCCGGAGTGCTGCTGCAGTCGCGCTTGATCGCCGACATGCTGCCGCTGGTGCGGCAGGTGCAGATCGCTACCGACATGGCCAAGAACGGCAGCTTCCGGCTGGCCGGCATCGATCCGCCGAAGTTCGAGGACGACGAGACCACGTTTGCGCAGCTGTACGCACGCATCGATCGCGCCGTCGAATTGATGCAGGGCATTGCGGCGGACAAGATCGACGGCAGCGAGGCACGCGCGATCACGCTGCAGATGCGCACCGGCGAACTGCACTTCCAGGGGCAGTCCTACCTGCTGGATTTCGTCATTCCCAACCTGTTTTTCCACAGCACAACCGCCTACGCGATCCTGCGCGAGGCCGGCGTGCCGATCGGCAAGATGGATTTCATGGGCGCGCCCCGCTAGCGATTTGTCGCGTGCAAAAAAAACCTCACGGTGCATCGCTTGCGCCGCTTGATTCGCAATCCCAACGGAGCCTCGCCATGCGTCAGCTGTTTTGTGCCCTTGCCTTGTTGCCGCTGGTGTCGGTCGCATCCCCGCCGCCTGTCATGCCTGCCAGTGTCGAACTGCATGTCGCGCAGAAACTGGCCCTCGGCGGCACCGGTGGTTGGGACTATCCGACCGTCGATGGCGCGCATCACCGGCTTTACCTCAGCCGCAGCGACCGGGTGCTGGTGGTCGATACCGCCAGCGGCAAGGCGGTGGGCGAGATCGCGCATACCGACGGCGTGCACGGGATCGCACTGGCCCCGGGTCATGGCGTCGGTTTCACCAGCAACGGCAAGGCCAACTCGGTGACCGTGTTCGATCTCCATAGCTTGCGGACGCTGGCTGAGGTGGGCATTGCCGGGCGCGGACCCGACGCGATCCTGTATGACCGCGTGAGCGACCGCGTGCTGACGTTCAACGGCAAGAGCAAGGACGTCACCGTGATCGATGCCGGCAAGCGCGTGCCTGTCGCCACGATCGCGCTCGACGGCAAACCCGAATTCGCCGTGAGCGACGACAAGGGTCGGGTATTCCTCAACAACGAGGACAAGGGCGAGATCGTGGTGCTCGATCCGAAGCAGGCGAAGATCGTCACCACCTGGAGTCTCGGGGATTGCGAGGAGCCCAGCGGCCTGGCACTGGACAAGAAGCATCGGCGCCTGTTCTCGGTTTGCCAGAACGGCGTGATGGTGGTGCTTGATGCCGACACCGGTCGCAGGATCGCGCGTTTGCCAATCGGTGCCGGCCCCGATGGCGTCGCGTTCGACGCGTCGCGCGGACTGGCCTACAGCGCCAACGGCCAGGACGGCACGCTGACGGTCGTGCACGAAGATGATCCGACGCATTTCCGCGTGGTGGCAACGGTGCCGACGCAGAAGAGTGCACGCACGATCACGCTCGACGACGCCAGTCACCGCGTCTATCTCCCCGCGGCATCGTTTGGCCCGCTGCCCGCCGAGGCAGCGCCACACGCGCGCCCGTCAATGCTGGCCGACAGTTTTGTGGTGCTGGTGCTGGAGTCGCCGCGCTGACGCTATTCATCCGGGTCCGGGTCCGGGTCGGCAAGTGACGAACACGGGAAACGCCAGCAACGTCGTTGCTGGCGTTCGTCCCACGGCGAGTATTTCTCGTTGGATTCAATCGGGCTTGGTTGCCCTGATCAGTGGAGCCTAGTGGTCCTTGTTGCGGATGGGGCTGCGGGTCTTGTCGCCGCTACGCTCCTGCGATACCGCCGTCTTGTTCTGCGTGTCCTGATCGCGATGTGAGCCGGCTTTACGGTCGTGGGTCGCGTCGCGATCGTGGCTTGCCCCCGTCTTCCCGGCGTTGAGGTTCGGGTTGCCCTTGTTGCCTGACGGGGTGCGGCTCTGCTCGGGCTTGTTCGGCTGGTTTTTCATGAATTGATCCTGTTGGCGGTGAATGCGAAAGAGGAATCGCCCAGGGTTGCGATTGCGGGCGCAAGACGCCATGTGCTGGCGGGAGCCTGTGCCCGCGTTGTGTTGTTGCCATCGTGATGGTTGTGACCCCTCCTGCCTGCTCAGGCCTTGCTTGGTGGCCAACGACGAACTTACATCGGGGTGCGTTAGCGACAGCGCAAGACGATGTGAGCGGGGGATAACACGCTTCATCGGGATGAATGCAGGCACGCGCAGCATTGCGTTGCGACGGCATGGCGCTCACGACCACGCGACGACGACTGCCGCACCCTTGCCTGCAAAATTCATGGAGCATCCACATGCCGACCACCGAGCTTGCGGAATCTGCAACCCTCGATGAGGCGCTGGCCGAATCTTTCCCCGCGAGCGATCCTCCGTCGCAAACCTCGCCAACGATGGCGACGCCATCGGCCGCATTCATCTCGTCGACCTTGGCAGGCGACCTGCGCATCTATCGCGTGATCGATCGCAGGCAGGCATCGCAGCCTTTCGCTGCGACCGCTTCCAGCGGGCGCTGGACCCCGCCCGGTGTTGCCTGCGTCTATGCGTCGTTGTCACCGGCGATGGCTCTGCTGGAATATCTGGCGCACCTGGAGGGGCGCACGCCCAAGGGGCTGCTGCTTGCAGTCGGCATGATTCCGGCGGCGTCGGTACTGGCGGAAATCAACGAGCCCTCGACCTGGGGCGAGTTGCCGTATCGCCCCGAGGTGCAGCAGATTGGCGCTGCCTGGATTCAGGCTGGCCGCTCGCTGGCGCTGCGGGTGCCCAGCGCGATCTGCCCGGATGAAAGCAGCATCCTGCTGAACCCGAAGCATGCCGGTTTCGCTGGCTTGCAGCTGGGGGCGTTGCGCCCCATCAGCATCGATGAGCGCCTGCGCACGTGACGGCATGCAGGCGGGGCGCGCGTGGACGCTGGATGCGAGCGCACCCAGCGCAAAGTCAGGATGACCTCCGGCACCTGTTTCACTGCCGCAGGCCGATAAGCTGCGTGCCCATGGCATCGGGTCATCGCGAGTCATGACGGCGGAGCACAAACGTTCCATCGCAGCTTCTGTGCAATGGCGCCTGCCGTGGCTGCTTGCTTGTTGCATCCTGACGTCCGGCGTACAGGCGCGCACGGTGTATCGGTGCGTCCGCGACGGCAGCGTCAGCCTGGCCACCGCGCCGGAACCCGGCTCGCGTTGCGTGGCGAAAACCCTCGACGACAACGCCGCCGCCGTGCCCAATCTGTGGGGCAACCTGGGTGTGGTGCAGGGCGCGCTGTACCAGCGCGAGCAGGACGGCCGCAGCGTCTACGGCACGCGCAACTTGCCGGGTTCGGTACGCGTGCTCGGATTCACCGTGCGCACGCCGCCCGGTTCACCGGCGCATGTCGGGCTGGGCAATATCGGCAAGGCACAAGTCGACCGGTATGCGTTGCAATTCCGGTCCGCGTCAAAGGCAACCGGCGTCGATGACGCGTGGCTGCGCGCGTTCGCGCATGCCGAAAGCGGTTTCGATGCCCATGCGTTATCGCCGAAGGGGGCGCAAGGCGTCATGCAGCTGATGCCGGCCGTGGGGCGCCAGTACGGTGTGCGCGATCCCTACGCTTCGGATGAATCGATCCGGGCCGGCGCGCGCCATTTGCAAGCGCTGAAGCGCCGCTACCGCAACGACTTCGTGCTGGTCGCCGCGGCTTACAACGCCGGCATCGGTGCGGTCAGCCATTACCGCGGTGTGCCGCCCTACGCCGAGACCCAGGCTTATGTCGCCAAAGTGCAGGCGTTGCATGAGCGCTATCGGGTTGCGCTTGGCGGGGTGGCGATCGCTGCACATTGACGGTCTGGCGAAGTTCTGCGCCATGTCTCGGACGCAAACACGCGGCGG
>JANMAO010000066.1:0-2616 GCA_031359875.1 Lysobacter sp. | reverse complement strand
GCGGGCGGTCTTGGCGAAGCGGGCGGACAGTTCGCGGCGGGCGCTCTTCAGGCCTTCGCCCTTGCCGGACACCTTGAGCAGGGCGTAGCCCTCCAGGGCGACGTGCATGACGTCGCTGCCCAGGGCGAGCTCGGTGTCGTCGGCGCGTTCCAGCAGCTGGCGCAGCTGCAGCAGGCGCGGGCGCAGCAGGTCCAGTGCGGCGAGGTCGGCCAGTGCTTCGCGCAGTCCGAGGTTGGCCGGCACCATCTGCGGGTTGGCGGTCAGCACCGACAGCGTCTGCCGGCAGAACGCTTCCGACTTGTCGCCCATCTTGGTCAGCTCGCGCCGCTGCGCGGCCTGCAGCGAGACGAACGGGGCGAACACCCGGCGCAGGGTGTCGAGCGCGGTGTCGAGGTCGGCCAGGTCAGTGGCCGGGATTTGCAGCGAGATCAGGTTTTGCATTGCAGTGTCCTTACATTCCATTTGCGAGTCCGGGCATGCCAGGGAAAGGCTGGGCCGGACGGTCCATGCTCCGCCGCGTTCCGTGCGGTCGGATGAGCGCCGATCGAGTCGGCGGTGGAGCGGGCGCAGTGTCGCAGATCGTGGTGGGGCATTGCATCGTGGTGGCGGCGCTGCGCGGGTCACCGCATCGTGATCAACACGGTCCTGCCTGCACCCACCCATTCGCCACGCGGCGCATGCGTTGCCCGGCCAGGCAGCGCTCGTTGCCGTGATCGGGCGGGGCCGCCGCGCGCGCCCGTTGCTGTTCGCGCAGGTGGCGTTGCACGCGCAGGGTCTGTTCGCGCGCGGCGCGGGCGGTCGACTCTCGGGCGATGGCGACCTCGAGCGCGGCATGGGCGGCGGAGGTGGCTGGCATCGATGCAGTCGACGTCACCGATGCGGGCGCCTCCGTGGCTGCTACGGCAGTCGACGAGCCTGACTGCGCTGGCTTGTCGCAGGCACCCAGGCACGCCATCAGCAGCAGCAATCCCGTGAGGCGCCCGCCTGCGCGCGTCGTCAGTGGAGGACGTTTGACTGTATGCACTCGGTGGCCCCTTTTTTTGCGATGCAGGGAGCATACGCGGGGCGTTGGCGAGCTTGTCGAAGGTGTCACCGATAGAAGAGCACACCAACAGGAAAAGGTGTCAGGAACACTACCGTGCAGGCGCCGCTTCGGGATGTGATCCGCGAAGAGCTCGCGGCTGTAAGCCGCTCCTACGAAGAGCGGGCATGAGCGGCCGGCACAACAACATAGGCGACCCACGGCCGCCTTTGTCGTGGCACGCAGCGCGTTGCTCAGGCGGCGATCGCCTGCGCCGCGGCGGGCACGGTGTCGTCGCCGCACACATCCCGCCACAGGTAGTACATCACCCCGAACATCACCGCGAACAGCATCAGCACCAGTGCGATGTACAGCGGGATGACCCGCACAAAGACCAGCCAGACGCCGACCAGCTTGCCGAGCAGGGCGAGGAGCGCGGCCAGCAGCCCGATAACGATGACGACGACGATCCACGCGACCACCAGGCTGAGCGCGAAAACGAGCAGCGGCAGCAGGTTCTTCAGCGTGCCGGCCACGCCGTCGGCGATGGCGCCGAACACGCTGCGACGGCCCAGCGCGACCTGGCCCAGGCTGATCGCATACACACCCATCATGAACAGGCCGAGCACCATGAACAGCGCGACGGCGATGCCAAGGCCGTCCGGCAGCGCGACCGGTGGTGGCTGGTGGTTGACCTGCGCAGTGATCACCTGCATGTACCACCGCGCGATGCCGCCGCCCGTTGCGGCGATGACGATCGCGAACATCGCAACGTAGAGCGCTGCCATCGCCAGCCCGTAGCCGGCCAGGCGCAGCACTTCGCCTTGGCGATACGGCTTGAAGATGTCGCGGGCGCGCGCGGGCAGTCCGCGCTCGGTCGCATCGATCACCCGCAGGTAGCCGGCGTAGAGCGGCACCAGCAGCAGACCAACGATCATGGAAATCGCAATGCCCAAGCCGACGGTGGTGATGTCCGGGGGGCTACCCGCGCGCATTGCGCTCATCTGCATCGGCAGCGTGATCACGGAAGGCAGCAGGCACCCCAGCAGCAGGAGTGCGGCGCCGCCGAGCAATGCCTTGGGATTGCCGTAGCCGACGTTGATGCCGCGCTTCAGCCAGCCAAAGCCGGCCAACGGGCCGTTGGATCGAGTCGTCATGGTATTGCTCCCCTTGGTGGTCGACGCTCCCCGCGTCGCATGGGGCGAGCATACCGGGTGGCGGAAGTCGACGGGCTCGTTGGCCAAAGACCGGGGGTCGGGACTGGCGGGTGTAGGCTCCTGCTCACACGCTAGGAGCCTGCCATGCCGTCGACCTCGTCCGTGTCCATCCGCAGTCGTCGCGCCGGTGTGCTCTGGTCGCTGGCAGCCATCACCGGCGGCGTGGCGATGAGTTACGTGCGCAGCCATGTCTACGTGGCCGGCGACGCCGCCGCGACGGCCAGCGCGATCCTGGCGGACGTGCCGCGGTTCCGGTTCGCGATCGTCGGGGCGCTGGTGTCGCAGCTGGCGATGCTGTTCCTGGCGCTGGAGTGGTATCGCGTGTTCGCGCCGGTGGAGCGGGTGCTGGCGCGGGTGCTGTTGGTGTCGATGGCGATC
>JANMAO010000048.1:0-2833 GCA_031359875.1 Lysobacter sp. | reverse complement strand
CCGACATCCGCGCGATGCTGCCAGCAGCGTATGCATTTGCGCTTGTCGGTGACGGTTGCACTGATTGCAATTTCCGTCGCCGCATCACTGGCGTGCACACTGACATCGCCGCTGATCAGCAGGAAGCGCAACTCCTCGACCAACGGCGACAACCAGTTCTGATCTGAGACGCCGCAATGCAATGCGATCTCCGCGTCCAGCGCAGCGCCGATTTCGCCGTTCGCGCGCATCGGCTCCAACACCTTGGCAACGTTGTCCCGCAACACGAGCAGGCGGTCGAAATCAGCAAGCGACAACGCCGCATCGTCGCCAAGAGGTGTCAGCCCCTCGTACCACGTTGCGAACAGCACGTTGCCTGCCCGCTCACCCGGCAGGTGCCGCCACATCTCGTCGGCGGTGAAGCTCAGGATCGGTGCGATCCAGCGCGAAAAAGCTTCGCCGATGTGATACATCACGCTTTGCACCGAACGGCGCCCGCTTGAATCCTCGGCCATCGTGTACAGCCGGTCCTTGGTGACGTCCAGGTACAACGCACCGAGGTCGACGCTGCAGAAATTCGACAGTGCCTGCACGATTTCCGCAAAGTCATAGCGCGCATAAGCGTCGGCAATCCTCTGCTGCAACTCAAACGCGCGATGCAGGATCCAGCGATCCAGCGCAAGCATGTCCGCAGGCGCGACCAGGTGCAATGCGGGATCAAAGCCGTGCAGGTTGCCGAGCAGGAAGCGCGCGGTGTTGCGGATGCGGCGATAGGCATCGGCGGTGCGCTTCAGGATTTCGTCCGACAACGACATCTCGTTGCGATAGTCGGTCGAGAGGATCCACAGTCGCAGGATATCGGCGCCGAGCTTGCCAATGATGTCCTGCGGCTCGATGCCGTTGCCCAGCGACTTCGACATCTTGCGGCCCTGCGCATCGACGGTGAAGCCGTGGGTGAGGCATTGCCGATATGGCGCTTCGCCGTCCATCGCGACACCGGTCAGCAAGGAGGACTGGAACCAGCCGCGATGCTGGTCGGATCCTTCCAGATACAGGTCGGCCGGCTTGCGCAAGCCATCCTGCGGCCGCTTGGCGAGCACGCAGGCATGGGTGACGCCGGAATCGAACCAGACGTCGAGGATGTCGGTGACTTTTTCGTAGCGTGATGCCTCGTCGCCGAGCAGCGTCGCCGGATCGAGTGCGTACCACGCATCGACGCCATCACGTTCGACCAGGTCCGCTACATGAAGCATCAATTCCGGTGTTCGCGGATGCGGCTGGCCGCTTTCGCGGTCGAAGAACAACGCGATCGGCACGCCCCAGGTGCGTTGGCGCGAAATGCACCAGTCGGGACGGTCCTCGACCATGCCGAAGATGCGCGCTTCGCCCCACTCCGGAATCCAGCCGACCTTGCCGATGGCGGCCAACGCGTCGCGGCGCAATCCACCCTGCTCCATCGAGATGAACCATTGCGGCGTGGCGCGGAATGCCACTGGGGTGCGGTGCCTCCAGCAATGCGGGTAGCTGTGCGTGATCGACGCGAAGGCGAGCAACGAGCCGTTGCCTTTCAATCCTTCGACGATTACGTCGTTGGCCTTCCAGATGTGGGTGCCGGCGAGCGCGTGATCGCCGATCGGCGGCGTCGACGGCAAATAGACCCCGCGACTGTCGACCGGATTGAGTTGTGCCGCACTGTATTGCTCGACCAGGCCGTAGCGCTGACCGACGACGAAGTCGTCCTGCCCGTGCCCCGGCGCGGTGTGCACGGCGCCAGTGCCTTCTTCGTCGGACACGTGTTCGCCCAGCAGCAGCGGGATTTCGCGCTCGGCATAGAAGGGATGTTGCAGGCGCTGGCCTTCGAGGTCGACGCCCTGCGCACGGCCGTGCACGACAACGTCATCGACGCCATAGCGCTGCAGCGCGCGCGTTGCCAGCGCTTCGGCCAACACCAGCCATTGGTTGTGGCCATTACGCGGCGGGCCTTCGATCAGTACGTATTCGAGATCGGGGCCTAGCGTTACGGCGAGACTTGCAGGCAACGTCCATGGCGTCGTGGTCCAGATCGGCACCGCCACCTCGACACCTTCTGGCAACGTCACGCCAAACGCGGACGCCAGCGCCTGCGGCTGGCGTGCGCGATAGGCGACATCGACTGCGGGCGAACGCTTGTCCTGGTATTCGATTTCCGCTTCCGCGAGCGCCGAGCCGCAATCGAAGCACCAGTGCACCGGCTTGACCCCACGCGCGAGATGGCCGCGTTCGATGATCCTGGCGAGCGCACGCAGCATGTCGGCCTCGTAGCCGAAATCCATGGTGCGATACGGATGCGCCCAGTCGCCGATCAGGCCGAGGCGCTGAAAATCCTGGCGCTGCACGTCGATCTGCGCGTTCGCGTACTCACGGCACTTGGCGCGGAACGCGGCGGCATCGAGCTTGTCACCGACCTTGCCCCACTTCTTCTCTATCGCGATCTCGATCGGCAGTCCGTGGCAATCCCAGCCCGGCACGTACGGCGCATCGAAGCCGGCGAGCAGCTTCGACTTGACCACGGCATCCTTGAGCACCTTGTTGACCGCGTGGCCGAGATGGATCGCGCCATTGGCATACGGCGGGCCGTCGTGCAGCACGAACGATGGCCGACCGCGGACCTGTTCGCGCAGCTGCGCATAGAGATCCCCATCCTGCCAGCGCTTCAGCGTTTCCGGTTCGCGCTTGGGCAGGTCGCCCCGCATCGGAAAATCCGTCGCCGGCAGATGGATCGTGGTCTTGTAACGAAGGTTGCTCGGTTCCTGGGTCACGCGTAAGCCTGTCTGGGGAGGTCATGTTGTGGAAAATCAGCAAGGATGGCACGCGC
>JANMAO010000038.1:0-10004 GCA_031359875.1 Lysobacter sp. | reverse complement strand
CGACGGTTTCCGCGAAATCCGCGCGGGCGAGAATATTCTCCCGGCATCGCAGCGCCCGGCGTATGAAGCCAGCCTGCGCGACTGGAAAGCCAAAGGCGTGCCGCCGGAGCTCGGCGGACAACTTGCCGCATTGCCCTATCTCGAGCCGTGCTGCGACATCATCGTGCTGGCACGCGAGCGCAAGCTGCGTCCGATCGAGGTCGCCAAGGTCCACTTCCGGCTTGGCGAGGCGCTGAACCTGCCGTGGCTGGTCACGCAGATCGACGCGCTACCGGTCGAAGGCCGCTGGCACGCAGTCGCGCGAGGCGTGTTGCGCGATGAGCTCGCCGCGCAGCAGCGCACACTTGTGCAGCAGGTGCTGGCAATGCCCGAGGCCAACGCCGATGCCAAGGTCAGGCACTGGCTTGAACGCGACGACGCTTCGCTGCGCTTTACGCTCGCGATGCTGGCCGAGCTGGCCGCGCAGAAAACGCTGGACTACCCGACCGCATCGGTCGCCGTGCAGCGGCTATCGCAGCTGGCGTCGCGCGGTTGAGGCCAGGTCTCCGAGGGAGCCTACCCGTGGACACTTCCTTCGCCCCGCGCAGCGGGGAGAAGGTGCCCGAAGGGCGGATGAGGGGCGCTCCAGCTTTGCTGCTCTGCTTTGAGCAGCCAGCGCCGCGCCCCTCACCTGCTTCGCTGCGCGAAGCGGTCCCGCGCTCCGGCCCTTGTGCATAGCGCAAGGGTGTTCAGGCTTGCGCGAGTCAGTGACTCGCAAGCAGCACGCCTTCACCCCCGCTGCGCGGGGCGAGGGTTTGTTTTCCGTCGCCCCGCGCGCAGCGGGGAGAAGGTGCCCGAAGGGCGGATGAGGGGCGCTCCAGCTTTGCTGCTCTGCTTTGAACAGCCAGGGCCGTACCCCTCACCCTGCTTCGCTGCGCGAGGGCTGGTTCCATCGCCCACGCAGCAGGAAGAGCGCGTCGGTGCAGCCCACCCAGAGTGGCTTGGAGGCGGTTATCCTCGCCGCATGCCTTGGAGCCCACGATGAGCCAGCCTCGCATCGCCCTGCTGGCCAGTCCCACGGAAGAAGCGCAGGCCGCGCTGGCTCTGCTCGCCAAACGTCACGGACAGCATGCGCCGGATGCCGCCGATGTACTGGTCGCGCTTGGCGGCGACGGTTTCATGCTGCAGACGCTGCATCGCTACGGCAGCGCCGGCAAGCCTGTGTACGGGATGAAGCTCGGCAGTGTCGGCTTCCTGATGAACCACTATCACGATGACGGACTGCTCGAACGTATCGCTGCCGCCGAACCTGCGGTACTGCGTCCGCTGGAAATGCTGGCGCAGACCGAATCCGGCGCCAGCGTCGGTTCGCTCGCATACAACGAAGTCTCGTTGTTGCGACAAACCCGCCAGGCCGCGCACCTGTCGATCGACCTCAACGGCAAGCCCCGCCTGGACGAATTGATTTGCGACGGCGTCATGGTGGCGACGCCAGCGGGTAGCACGGCCTACAACTTTTCGGCGCAAGGCCCGATCCTGCCGCTGGGTTCGAGCGTGATCGCGCTAACGCCGATCGCCGCCTTTCGTCCGCGTCGCTGGCGTGGCGCGCTACTCAAGTCCGCTACCGAAATACGCTTTCGCGTGAGCGACCCCTACAAGCGTCCGGTCAGTGCCACTGCCGATTCGCATGAAGTCCGCGACGTGGTCGAAGTCATCATCCGTGAGTCGCAGGATCGGACCGTGACGTTGCTGTTCGACGCCGAGCACAACCTGGAAGAACGGATTTTGAGCGAGCAGTTCGTGGTTTGACCGCATCCGGTCAGTGGGTGAACCCGATTCGTTTCCTGAGTCGGTACTCGCGCCAGACCAGCAGCACCACCACGACGTCCAGCGCCGTGAGCAGCGCGAGCCAGATCGAGTGCGTCTGCACATAGCGCCCGCACTGGTACGCGATGAATCCGCCAAGCACCCACAGCGATGCCGGGTACGACCACATCTTCCGTCGCAGCAGCCCCGCCACCAGCAGAACCTTGATCATGCCGTGGGTCACCAGGTACAGGCTTGCGAAGGTCTGCGTGCCTTGGCCGAACTGTTCCGCCGAATGTCGCAGGAACAAGGCGATCTTGTCGCCAGGGTCTTCCAACAGTTCGGGTCGGGTCAGAAGCACGGCGATTGCGACCAGCCTGCTCTGACTGACAAACAACAACACCGCCCCGCCCACGATCTGGAGCAGTCCCACGAGCCCCTTGATCCAAACCGTAATCAGGAACAAGTCGTGTAGTGCGCGCTGCTCGCGGGGGCTGGTCATGGCGTGCTGATCATCGGGTGCTGGTCTCGATTCAGAGGTCGCGGAATATGGGCAGCCTTCGCAGGGGCCATCCGGCTTGCGATCACCCAGGGCATGTCCCGGGTGGATGCCTCATGCCGGGTTGGTGGCATTCCGAAGCGCCCCGCGTACTTTCCGACTGCAGTCTCGGGCAGACTGCGTTGCGTCAGCGTGCAGGCGCAGGCGTGCACCATGTCCCGTCGAGATGCCTGTTGGCGTGGCACTACGCGCAGGACGCCTGATGCGCTACCAATGTGATGCAATCAGTGGAATATCCGTTGCCACCCTCCCAGCCAGACATCGCGGTACGTTGTCGCGGCCTGACCAAGCAGTTTGGTTCGGGGGACGGGAGCGTGGCCGCATTGCGTGGCGTGGACCTCGACGTGTGGATGGGCGAATTGCTGATGCTGGTGGGTCCGTCCGGGTGTGGAAAGACCACGCTGATCTCGATCATCACGATGATCCTCGAGCAGGATGCGGGCACGTGCGAAATCATGGGGCGCGATATCCAGGCGATGACCGAGGGTGAGCGCGCTCGGTTTCGCGGCCATTCCATCGGGTTCGTGTTCCAGGCGTTCAACCTGATACCGGCGCTTTCGGCGCTGGAAAACGTCTCGGTGCCACTGCTCCTGCAGGGCATTGCCCGCGATGACGCCGAGAGCCGCGCCCGCGACATGCTGGGGTCGGTGGGGCTTGGCGGGAAATTGGATACGCTGCCGCCCAAGCTCAGCGGCGGCCAGCAGCAGCGCGTGGCGATCGCCCGTGCCCTGGTTCACGCCCCGAAGCTGATCATCTGCGACGAACCGACCAGCAACCTCGACAACAGGACCGGACACGAGATGATGGACATCCTGCGTGACGTCGCCCGCGCTCCCGGGCGCGCGCTGATCGTCGTGACCCACGACAACCGCATCTTCGATTACGCCGATCGGACCGCGCGAATGGAGGACGGCATGGTCGTGGAGTTGACCGAAGGCAGTCGCCGGGGAGTAGCGTCGTGAATCGCATCGGGGTGCTTGCGATCGTCGCGGCCGCCGGTCTCGCGGTTGCGGTGCTCGTCGTCATCGACACCAACCGCACTGCTCCGGAGACGGCCGCCATGGTGGCCACCGCCAAGCCTCCCTTCGCGTCCTACGTCGTGGGCACGGGCATCACCGAAACCGGTCGCGGCAATGTGTCCATCGGTACGTCCGTATCGGGCGTGGTGCGCCAGGTCGATGTCCGGGTGGGGGACCAGGTCGTGCCTGCCCAGGCCTTGTTCCGGATAGACGATCGCGAACTCCAGGCGAAGCTGCTCGTCGCGCGTGCGGAAATCGAGCAAGCCCGTTCCTCATCGGCCAAGCCCCGTCACCGCCTCTATTTTCTGACCCACCTGCAACGACTGGACCGTGCTGCGATCAGCGTCGAGATGGTCAGCAACGCGCGCGACGATGCCGAGGCTGCCGATTCCGCACTTGCTGCGGCGCAGGCTCTCGCCGGGCAGATCCAGGTCGACATTGAACGTTCCGTGGTGCGTGCCCCCGCCGCTGGCAGGGTGTTGCAGGTGAATGTGCGGCCGGGCGAATACGCGGCAAGCGGCAGCGTGGCCAAGCCACTGATGCTGGTCGGCGACGATTCTCGAATGTACCTGCGCGTGGACATCGATGAAAACGATGCCTGGCGTGTGCGCCCCGATGCGCCCGCGCGTGCGTTCATGCGCGGCAATCCGCACTTGGCCATCCCGCTGCGGTTCGAGTACATCGAGCCGTATGTCACGCCCAGGACGTCGCTGACCGGGCAGGGCACGGAGCGCTCCGACGTGCGCGTGCTGCAGGTGCTCTACAGCTTCCAGCGGGGCTCACTCCCGGTGTATCTGGGGCAGCAGATGGACGCGTTCATCCAGGCGCCTGCCACCGGTGCGACTGCCGCGCACGGCCGGCACTGATGTTCCGGATCGCGTTGAAGATGCTGGTCGCCGACCGCGCGAAGTTCGCCGGGCTGCTTTTCGGGATTGCATTCACGTCTTTCCTGGTGACGTTCGCCGCCTCGTATTTCTGCGGGTTCATGACCCGCGGCTTCGCGCTGGTCGCCGCGAATCCGCGGGCCGATGTCTGGGTAATGGATCCGGCGGTCGAGTCGGTCGAACAGACGATCAACATGCCGATGTCGGTCTGGTCCCGCGTACGCAGTGTCGATGGCGTCGCCTTCGCGGCGCCGCTGGCGTTGGGGACCGTGGACGCCCGGTTCGCGAATGGCCGGTTCCAGGCATTCCAGGTGATCGCGGTGGATGACGCTTCGCTGGCGGGAGCGCCAACGATCCCCGGGGGCAATCCGAGCGAGTTGCGGGCGCGCGGTGCGGTTATCGTCGATGCGGGAGGCACCGACGGCAAGCTGCAGACGCCGACCTTGGCGCGTGATAAGTGGCCCCATGCGGGTACCCATCTCGATGGACCGACGCGCGAGCTGGCGCAGGGTGATGAACTGCTGATCAACGACCAACTGGTTCGGGTGCTGGGCACGTCCGACGATCTGCCGCGGTTTCCGCCGCGTCCATTGCTCTTCACCACCCTGTCCAATGCCATCCGGTTCCTGCCTGTCGAGCCGCACGCGCTGACGTTCGTGATGGTCGAAGCGGCGAAGGGAGTGTCACCGCGAGACCTGGCCGCGCGCATCGCGGCGCGGACCGGATACAGGGCGCGCGCCGCGGCCGACTTCAAGTCCGACACCGTCCGCTGGTTCCTGGTCAACTCGGAGGACGTCGGCGACATCGCCGCCATGCTCACACTGGCGATGACGATGGGGTTCGGCGTCACCGGCGTGCTGCTGTACATGTTCACCTACGAGAACCAGAAGCACTACGCCGTGCTGAAGGCGCTCGGCGCGACGCCCGGGCGACTGGTCGCCATGGTGCTGGTCCAGGCCGGCGTCTGTGCGCTGCTGGGCACCGGCATCGGACTGGGGTTGTGCGGCCTGGCGGGTGAGCTTGTGATCAGGCTCGGTTTCCCGTTCCGGATGATGTGGTTCACGCCGCTCTTGGGGGTGCTTGGCGTAGCGCTGGTAGGGGCGGCGGCGGCGCTGATCAGCGTGCGGCCGGTAGTCAGATTGCAGCCTGCCATCGTCTTCGCCGGACGTTGACGCGAGCGACCAGGCGCACGCCCACAGGCACCGTCTCGTCGCGCGCGACGCCATTGCCCGATACTGATTGCATGTCCTCCGCCACAACCGATCCCCTCATCGTCGCCATCTCCTCCCGCGCCCTGTTCGACCTCGAGGACAGCCACACACTGTTCGAGCAGGAAGGTCTGGAGGCGTACGCAGCCTTCCAACGGCAGCACGAGGACGAGCTGCTTGCGCCCGGGATTGCCTTTCCACTGGTGCGCAAGCTGCTTGCGCTCAATGACAGCGCGCCGGCGGACGCGCCGCGGGTCGAGGTGATCCTGCTGTCGCGCAATTCGTCCGATACCGGACTGCGCATTTTCAACTCGATCGAGCATCACGGCCTTGCGATCGTGCGCGCCGCCTTCAGCAACGGCGCGCCACCGTATCCATACATCCGGCCGTTCGGCGCCGACTTGTTCCTGTCGACGCACGGCGATGACGTGCGCAATGCGTTGGCCGCCGGCGTTGCCGCTGCGACGATCCTGCCCGCAGCGCAGAAAACGTCGCCGATGCACCAGCACGATCAGTTGCGCATCGCCTTCGATGGCGATGCGGTGATCTTCGGCGACGAGTCCGAGCGTGTGTCGCACGAAGGCGGGCTCGCCGCGTTCGCCGAAAACGAACGAATCCGTGCCGACGAGCCGCTGTCTGGGGGGCCCTTCCGCGGGTTCCTGGACGCGTTGCATCGGCTGCAGATGGCATTCCCTGCGGGGGAGGCATCGCCGATCCGCACCGCGCTGGTCACCGCGCGCTCGGCCCCGGCCCATAAGCGCGTGATCCTGACCCTGCGCGAATGGGGTGTACGCCTGGACGAGGCGTTGTTCCTCGGCGGGCGCCCCAAGGGGCCGTTCCTGGATGCCTTCGGCGCGGACATCTTCTTCGACGATTCCGAGCACAACATCGCCTCGGCGCGCGATCATGTTGCAGCGGGGCATGTGCCGCATGGGGTGCGCAACGAGAGCTAGCGGGTCTTCGGTTGGCTCCGTTCCTGGGGGCTCGCGCGAGGGATGCCATTGCTCCATGCCCCCGTGCCCCGTGCTCCCAGCCCCGCGGCCGGATCGTGCCGATGGGGTTGACGACGTATTCATGGCCGAAGTTTTGTCCTACTCCCGGCTCGACGCGCGTTCGAAGGGGTACGGAAGGCAATCAGGCGGCTTTGGGGGCCGGGTTTCCGTGGTCCAGTGGTTCGCGGAGCTCTTCATGGACACAACGCATATCACGCCAGTCGCAGCGGGGGCGAAGTTGCCCCACATCGAGCGGCGGTACTTCGACCGCTCCTGTTTTCCGCCTCCCAGTTGGCTCGGTCAGCGAATTGGCGCGCCCGAGGAAGTCGAGCGGCTGAAGGAAGCGCTCACTTTCAGCGCGCGGCGGATGGCGGAGTTGCGCCGTCGAAACGAGCAACTGATGGCGATCAACAGCGATTTGCGTTGGAGGCTCGGCGAAATGACCCTGAAATGGGTCGATGCCTGCACCCGCCTGACACGTTGACTGGCCGTGGTCCAGGCGCATCGGGTCTAGTAACCGCGCACTCGTAGCGGTCCCACTTCCGTGTCGGCCGGCGGCAGAATCGTCTATCAAGACGGCAGGCGAATGTCCGAAAGCCGCCACTGCACGCCATCGCGCGAAAGCACGAACACGATCGGCTGACCGTCCTGGTTACGCACGGTTGCGGTGAAACGTGAAAGTGATTCGTAGCGATACACGGCGTCATGCAGCGGCTCTGGCACGGGCGCGTCCGGGTCCGTGGTCGACAGCCCTTCGTCAAAATGTTTCCACACCCTGCGGCCTTCGATCATCGCGCTCAGCCCGGTCGGCGTGACCATCGCATTGACCGTGCCGTCCACGATGCCCCCGGCGATCGACAAGCCGAAGGCACCGAGCGGATTCGACTGCAGGTCGGGACCGGCTGCCCGCACCAGACGGTCGGTCAACTGCGCCTTGAGGCTCGTGCGCAGGGCGTAGAAATCCACCTGTCGCGACAGTGCGGCGGCATCCTGGTCCTTTACGGCAGTACGGATCGCACGCACGGTGAGATAAGGGCCGGCAACAACATAGGTGCCCAATGCCAGCAGCAGGACGACAACGAGTGAAAGCCACTTCTTCATGGAGGATCCTCGGCAACTGCGGCCATTGTAGGTGTGGCTTTAGCTGTGACCGGGTTTCGTAGAGCTACGCAAGTCGCGACCCGGCCAGCACGCGGGATTCGGTCGCGACTTTCGTCACGCTTACGCTAAAACGGTCGGTGCTCAGAACTCCAGATCCAGCGCGGCACAAAGATAGTCGACGAATGGGGCCAGCCCCTGCAGATCCTTTTCGAGCGCTTGACGCAATTTCGGTCCAAGGACGACGTCATCGTCCAACGTACGCACGGCAACGAAATTCCGGTTCTTGAGGTCGTCGATGAACTCGAAATCCGCAGGGAACCCTCGCGGCGGCCGCACCAGCCTGTCAGTGGATTCGAAGTCGTAGCGGCGACGGAATGCCGGCGCGTGCGCAGTGGCTTTCCAGCCGCCGGGGTTGTCGAAGATGAATTGGCGGACTGCGCGCTGCGTCGCGGGTTGCGGATGCCATAACCCGGCGCCGACGAAGCACGCGCCGGGCTGCAGGTGAAGATAGAAGGAGGGTGCCTCGATCTGGCGTCCCCGCGCATGGAACAGTCGCGCGCCCTGCCATGGTTTGTAGGGCGTCTTGTCATTCGCGAATCGGGTATCGCGCTGGATCCGGAACAGCGAGCCGCCAACTGGCTTCGGCTCGGCGCGATAGTGCTCGCTTGTTGTCGCGAGCGCCGGTTGCAGGTCCAGCAACAGCTGCAGGAACGGAGCGCGCACATACGCGTCGTAGTCGGGCTTGTGCGCCTGGAACCATGCGCGCTCATTGTGCCGCGCGAGGCCACGCAGGAACTTGAACGTCTTGTCGCTGAAGTAGGTGGTCATTGGAGGCTGCTGGCTATTACAGGGAATCCTGGATCTCGCGGCTCCAGGCATCGAGCTGGTCGAGCAGCGCCAGCTTTGCGCCGTCGCTGGCATGCAAAGCGCGCAATGCGATCAGTTCCGCGCGGAAGCGATCGAGACTCAACTCGGACAATCCGGATTCCACCAGCAAGCGCTGGCGGCGGTAATCGTCCCAGCGTTGCTGGTCTTCGTGCGTCAACGTTCGCGGCCAGTTACGTGCACGATAGCGGAACAGCAGTTCTGGCAGGCGCGGATCAGCGAATCCGAACTCGCGGGTGCCCAGCGCTTCCGGCGGCGTTGAGCGGACATCGGTGAAGCGGCGTTTGTCGCCATCACCGACAAAACCGTCGTACAGGCCGGCATCGACGTCGGCCTTCGTGCGTGCACGTTCCACCGCATACACGCGACGCACTTTTTCGGCGAGCGCCGGGCCGGCTTCACGCAGTTTCGCTGCCCGCAGTTCAACCGTCGCCGGATCGATCGCCAGCCGCCGGAAGTCTTCTTCCCGCAAATGCGACCACGCGATCAGGGCAGGGCAGCGATTGAGATGGACTTCCTTGAGCGGAATACGCACCTCGCCCTCCGGCAGGTCGGCGCTGGGCGTGTACAGGCGGTCGGCGATGTCCTCCGCATCGAGTGCAAGCAACGCCTCCGGGTCGCTGTCCAGATCGAACACGATCACCCGGCTGTCGATGTGCGGATGGCGAGCGAGCGGAAGGACTGCGGCCGCGCACAGGCGCGCTGCCGGGTAGCGTTGCGAAACATGCAACACCGGCGTCATGCCGGTGACGTCCAGCTGCTGCGCTGCGTAGCGCTTGTCGCGCAATCGCAGCGCGAACTCCCACAATTTCGGTTGGGCCGCGCGCAGCTTGCGGGCGATGCCGATCAGCGCGCGCACATCCGACAGCGCTTCGTGCGCGTCACCGCTGCGCACGTCGTTGGCGGTGGCGAGATGTTCCAGCCGGAACGAGGTCGCGCCATCTTCGCGCTTCGGCCAGGCGATGCCTTCGGGCCGCACCGCGTGCGCGAGCCGCAGTACGTCAAGCAGGTCCCAGCGGCAGTTGCCACCGCGCCACTCCCGCTCGTAGGCATCGAAAAAATTGCGGAACAGTCCGTGACGGACGAACTCATCGTCGAAGCGCAACGAGTTGTAGCCGAGCGTGCAGGTTTCCGGCCGCGACATCTCCTCGAAGATGCGGGCAAACGCCTCGGCTTCGTTGACGCCATCACGCAGCGCCTGCTGCGGGGTGATGCCAGTGATCAGCGTGGCGATCGGCGAAGGCAGCAGATCGTCCGCGGGCCGCACGAAGAAACTGACGGGCTCTTCGACCTGGTTGAGGTCGGCATCGGTCCGGATCGCGGCAAATTGCGCAATGCGCGACGTGCGCGGATCGGCGCCGAAGGTCTCGAGGTCGTAGAACAGGAAGCTGGCCGGCATGGTCGCTCGTGGAGGAGGTGGGCTACATCAGCATGCCGCAGTCCGGTATCGCAGACTGAGACTCGGTTGGCGTCAGGTTTCGTCTGGCAGGGGCGACAGCTGTGCTTCCACTGCCGCATCCAGCCACGGCCAGTCGATCCCATCCAACGACTCGCGCCCGCGGGTCGCTTCT